>CANQVU010000016.1 GCA_947627415.1 uncultured Clostridia bacterium
TCTACACCACCAATTCCTATATATGGTCTTAAAACTTTTCCTTTTTCTATTAATTGGTTATATATATCTATAGTATCATTAATTGGAATTGCAAATCCCATACCTTCAATACCTGTACCAGATAATTTTAAAGTGTTTATTCCGATTACTTTTCCTTCTGAATTTACTAAAGCACCACCACTATTTCCAGAATTTATAGCTGCATCTGTTTGAATTAAATTATAAGTTGTTCCATCTTCGCTAGTAACATTTCTATTTACGGCACTTATTATTCCAGATGTTACAGTACTTTCTAATCCAAGTGGATTACCTATTGCCATAGAAAATTCACCTATTTTTATTGAACTAGAGTCACCAAGTTCTGCGGCTGTTAGATCATTTTTTTCTACTTTTATAACAGCAAGATCAGTTTCTTCATCTGTTCCAATTATTTTAGCCTCATAAGGAGTTTCATCATTATATAAATAAACATATACTTTTGTAGCTTCTGAAACTTCATAATATACAGATGAATCAGAAGAATTTATAATATGGTTATTTGTTAAAATATATCCATCATTACTTATTATAATTCCTGAACCTTCTGCTTGAGCTACTTGAGATATACTTTGAATAAAGTTTGATTTAACAGTATATTCAACTTTAATACCAACTATAGAAGGTAAAACCTTACTTGCCGCAAATACAGCTGTATCAGAATAATTATTAAGTGAAACAAAATCTACCACTCCAGTATTAGAAGATTGATTAGAATTTGAAGCATTTGAATTATTAGGATTATAAGTAACTAAAGATTTCCTTATATTTGGTGAGCAAAAGGCTATACCAATTATAAGAGATGCACCTAGTAAGCCAGATATAAAAGGAACAATAATTTTAGATTTAATTCCATTAGATTTAGCAGTGTCCGAACTAAATTTTTTATAAAAGTCATCATTTTCACTCATAAGAACCTCCCTCTGAGCAATTAATGCTCTAATAAATATCATATTATAATAATAACCCAAATCAAAGTTATCATACAATAGATAACTTAAAAAAAACTGAAATTAATAAAAATTAACTATAATAATATGAAAAAAATTGCAAATTATGTAAATATATGATTTGGCAAACACATATAAAATTGTCATAGATGATAGTTCAGCTTCTGGCTTTTCGTGCGTCGGCGGTTTTTACTGCATTTATAGTAGGCATTTTCCGTTGTCGAATGCCTTTACTATCGACGACAGTTTTGTTGACTTCTACAACTTTAGCGTGGCCTGGCTCGTGCTTGATGTGTAACACTGACCACTGTATCAGCATTAACCTTGCGGAGATTCTTAATTTAGAGTCTCCGCATAACATTAATAATAGATTGGAATAATTAAATGGAGAAGAAAACGAATAATTTGATTGATTATAATACCAAAATACAGATAAATTTTAAGTAAAGATTAAAGTAGAAGCATATGTAAGCAATTTAATAAATTCATATACATATGTTTTTTATTTTATTTCCAACTGATTAAAATTTCTATTGAAATAGAGTTGTACATATAATATAATAATAATAATTGAAGGAGTTGAAAATATGAATTTAAAAATAGAAAATGGTATAACAATAATAGCTTTAATAATAACAATTATTTTAATGTTAATACTTGTAGGAGTAGGAGTACATTTTAGCGGAGATGCATTAGATAAAGCTAAACTTGAAGATATAAAAACAGATATGATATCTATAAAAACAAAAGCAAAGATAGTGGCAGAACAATATAATTTTAAGGATATAGATAATTTAATAGGAACAAAGTTAGATCAAAATGATGAGGAAGAGGGTATCCAAAATGAAACATATATAATTCCTAATGGATTAAAAACAATATTAGAAGGAAGTGGAGAAGAGACTGAAAAAATAGATATTTCTAAACTATATATTTGGACAAAAGAAGATTTAAATAATCAGGGATTAAATACCATAGATATAAATAATGAGCAATTCTACATAGTATATTATAATTTAAAAGATACTAATAAAAGCGAAATATATTATTCACAAGGATTTCAAGGACAATATAGTCTAGATACATTAAACGATATGCAATAAAAAGGTAGTGAATATATGAAAGATAGAGAAATAGAAAGATTAAATAAACTAAAAGAGTTTGAGAAAAAACTATACGATGATGGAATAAAATATATAGCTGGTATAGATGAAGCAGGACGAGGACCTTTAGCTGGTCCTGTTGTTGTTGGATGCGTTATTATGAAGCCAGAATCATTTATAGAATATGTAAATGATTCTAAAAAAGTATCAGAAACAAAAAGAGAAATGCTTTATGAAAAAATTACAAGTGAAGCAATAAGCTGGAGCATTGGAATAGTAGACGAAAAAGAAATAGACGAAATAAATATATTAAATGCTACAAAAAAGGCATTAACAATGGCTATAGATAAATTAGAAGTAAAACCAGATATAATTTTAGTTGATGCATTAGATAAAATAGATACAAGAGGAATTAAATATATTTCTGTTATAAAAGGTGATGCAAAAATATATAGCATTTCTGCAGCATCAATTATTGCAAAAGTAACAAGAGATAGGATAATGCGAGAATATGATGAAGTTTATCCAGAGTATGGATTTGGAACGCATAAAGGCTATGGAACAGCAAAACATATACAAGCAATAAAAGAACATGGAATATGTAATCTGCATAGAAAAACTTTTACAAAAAATTTTACATAGTCCCTCAAACTTTGTAAAGACATACCTCGATCTATGAGGAATGCTTATGACTGAGGCTTGTCCCTTATCCTAATAAAGGTGTGTCCCTCAAACATAAAAAGGAGATATAATAAATGAATATTCAGGAAATAATAGCTAAAAAAAGAGATGGAAAAGAATTAAATAAAGAAGAAATAAATTACTTCGTATCAAAATATACTGACGGAGCAATCACAGATTATCAAGCAGCGGCACTAATAATGGCAATATACATTAATGGAATGAACAAAGAAGAGATAACGAATTTAACATTAGAAATGGCAAATTCAGGAGACATTTTAGATTTATCCGAAATATCTAAAAATGTAATAGATAAACATTCTACAGGTGGAGTAGGAGATAAAATAACGTTAGTATTAACTCCAATAATTGCATCACTTGGAATTCCAGTCGCAAAAATGTCTGGCAGAGGGCTTGGCTTTACAGGAGGAACAGTAGATAAATTAGAGTCTATTCCAGGATATAAAACAGATATACAAATAGGCGACTTTATAGATAATGTTAAAAAAATAGGCATAAGTTTGATAGGGCAAACAGCAAATCTTGCTCCAGCAGATAAAAAAATATATGCATTAAGAGATGCTATTAATTGTGTAGAAAGCATGCCACTTATTGCATCAAGTATAATGAGTAAAAAAATTGCAGCAGGAGCAAATAAAATAGTGTTAGATGTAACAGTTGGAAGCGGAGCATTTATGAAAAATAAAGAAGATGCTATAAAGCTTTCTAATATGATGAAGGAAATAGGAAAACTTGCAGATAGAGAAACAGTATGTGTACTTACAAATATGAATGAGCCAGTAGGATATGCAATAGGAAACACATTGGAAATAATTGAAACTATAGAATGTCTAAAAGGAAATATTCCAGAAGATATAAAAGAAATAATAACTACAATTGGTGCTTATATTATAAAATTATCAGGTGAAAATGATAATTTAGAAGAAAATAAAAAAATGATTTTAGATAATATAGAAAATGGAAAGGCATATAATAAATTTCTAGAATTAGTTAAAAATCAAAGCGGAGATATAGAATATATAGAAAATCCAGAAAAATTTGAAAAGGCAAAATATATAATGCCTGTAATAACAGAAAAAGATGGATTTATACAAGAATTAAATGCAGAAAAAATAGGAAAAATATCAGTAATGCTTGGTGCAGGACGTATAAAAAAAGAAGATAATATAGATAAAGCAGTAGGTATTATTTTAAATAAAAAGATATCAGATAAAGTGCAAAGAGGAGACATTCTTGCATATGTTCATGCAGACGACGAACAAAAGGGAAAAGAAGCAGTAGAAAAAATAAAAGAAATATATAAAGTATCTGAAATGAAAATTGAAAAAGAGAAGATAATATTAGGAGTGATTTAAGCAAAATGAAAATAATGTTTATATGCACAGGTAACATATGTAGAAGTGCTATGGCACATGCTATGCTTGAAAAGAGAGCAAAAGAAGAGAATAAAGATATAGAAGTATATTCATGTGGGGTATTTGCGGAAAATGGAGATATACCAACATATGAAGGAATAGAAGTAATGAAAGAATATGGAATAGACTTATCTAAACATAGAGCAACAAATATTAAAAATTCTAATATACAAGATATGGATGTTATACTATGTGCAACAAGTAGCCATAAAAACAATGTTATATCTATGTGTCCAGAGTTAAAAGGGAAAGTATATACAATGAAAGAATATGTAGGTTATCCAAAAAGTGATATTGATATAAAAGATCCATGGGGTTATGGAATAGATGTGTATAGAAAATGTGCAGCAGAAATAGAAGATTGTATAAATAAAATAATTGATTCAATTTAAACAAAAAATTGTAATTTGTATAATTGTTTTTAAATTAATTTGATTAGTAAAATAGTTTAAATATAATTTTTGAAATAGGAGCTTCGAATCCAAAATTATTATGAAATAATAATTTTTGTGAAGAAGGACGTCTTGAAAAAATTATATTAAACTATTTTACAGTAATAAATAAAACAAACAACAATTTTACGTAGAGAGGAAAAATAAATGGACATATTAGAGGGATTAAATGATAAACAATATGAAGCAGTAATAAATACGGAAGGACCAAATTTAATTATTGCAGGAGCAGGTTCTCGGAAAGACAAAAGTATTAACACATAAAATAGCATATTTAATAGGGAAAAAGAATGTAAAACCATGGGAAATACTTGCTATTACTTTTACAAACAAGGCAGCAAATGAAATGAAAACAAGAATTGAGAATTTAATAGGAAATGTTGCAAATGAAATGTGGGTAGGAACATTTCATTCTATTTGTGTAAAAATCTTAAGAAGATATATTGATAGAATTGGCTTTCAAAGTTCATTTGTGATTTTTGATACATCTGACCAAAGGACGTTGGTAAAACAATGCTTAAGGGAATTAAATATAGATGATAAATTATTTACAGATAGAGGGGTTTTAGCAGAGATAAGTAATGCCAAAAATGAAATGCTAACACCAGTAAATTATGCTGCAAGAGCAAATGGAGAACTTAGAAAAGAAAAAATAGCTGAAATATATAGTTTATATCAAAAAAAATTAAAACAAAATAACAGTTTAGATTTTGATGATATTATAAACTTTACAATAGATATATTAACAGAAAACCCAGATGTTTTAGAATATTATTCAGAAAAATTTAAATATGTATTAGTAGATGAATACCAAGATACAAATAAAGCACAGTTTACACTTATAACACTTCTTGCTGCAAGGCATGGAAATATTACAGTTGTGGGGGATAATGACCAAGGAATTTATTCATTTAGAGGAGCAGATATATCAAATATATTAAATTTTGAAAAGGATTTTCCAGGGACAAAGATAATAAAATTAGAACAAAATTATAGGTCAACAAAAAATATTTTAAATGCTGCAAACGCCGTAATAAAAAATAATTCAAAAAAATATGAAAAGAATCTATGGACTGAAAAAGAAGATGGAAAACTTCCTGAGGTGCATTTATGTGATAATGAATATGATGAAGCAACATACATAGCAGAACAAATAGAACATTTAAGAAGGGAAGAATATTATAAGTATTCTGACTTTGCTGTACTTTACAGGATGAATACACAATCTCGTAGTATAGAAGAGATTTTAGTGAGAGAACAAATTCCATATAAAATTGTTGGAGGACATAAATTTTATGAAAGAAAAGAAATAAAAGATGTAATTGCATATTTAAGATTAATTCAAAATACATCGGACAACTTAAGCCTACAGAGGATAATAAATGAACCTAAAAGAGGAATTGGAAAAACAAGTTTAGAGAAAATAGAAAATATATCTGCAACTAATCGGAATATCAATGTATGAAGTAATAAAAAAAGCAGATGAGTTTGGTCTTAATAAAGTATTTGCCAATTCTAGAGATTTCATAGAATTAATAGATGAATTATCAAATAAAAAAGAAGAAATGGAAGTATCAGAACTAGTAAAAGAAGTTTTAAACAAAAGTGGATATACTAAAAGCTTAGAATTGGAAGATACAACACAAGCAGAAAATAGATTAGAGAATTTAGAAGAATTTTTAACAGTTGCTATAGAATTTGAAGAGGAGGCTGCAGAAAGTACTTTGGCAGAATTTTTAGAAAGTATAACACTTTCTAGTGATGTAGATGAATTGGAGGAAACAGAAGAAGCCGTAACATTAATGACACTTCATAGCGCTAAAGGACTTGAATTTCCCGTTGTGTTTTTAGTAGGAATGGAAGACCGGAATATTTCCAAGTTATAAGTCAATAGGAGAACCAAGGGAATTAGAAGAAGAAAGAAGACTTTGTTATGTTGGATTAACAAGAGCTGAGGAATACCTATATTTAACATATGCAAGACAAAGGACAATATTTGGTTCAACATCTTGTAATAAAGTTTCAAGATTTTTGGAGGAAATACCCAAAGATTTACTAGAAGGTTATGAAGAAACAAGTAAAGATATACATGAACAAAAAGAAACAGTATACGATTGGGAATATGGAAACATTAAAAAATATCAAACTAAAGCATTTAATGACAAATTTTCTCCAACAAAACCTACATATGAATTTAGAACTGCAGAAAGTTTCCTAAATTCACTTGGCAAAACTAAAACTAATAGTAGTAATGATAATATTGATTTAAGTAAATTTAGAGCAGGAGTAACTGTATATCACAAAAAGTTTGGCGAAGGTGTAATAAATTCTGTTGAGCAAGAAGGAGAAGACTTAAAGTTAGATATAAACTTCGAAAAAGTAGGACATAAAAGATTAATGGCAAAATATGCTAATTTAGAAATTATTTAAATTAAGATGTAAATATTTGTCAAAAAAGCATTGACAAATATTTACAATTACTATATGATTTAAGTATTCTAAAATGCATAAAATAGTAATACAAAAGGAGATGATTAAGTGTTAAAAATAACAACAAATCAAGAATATTTAAAAGATATGACTTATGAAGAACTTCTAGAAGAAGACAAAAAATTAAGAGCTAATCCTAATACTACAATGTATGAACAACTATATATTGATATATTAATAGGAGAAAAAGAAAGAGAGCTAGGATATACATATTCATTAGAAGAAGCATTTAAAGATTTAATAAGCGAAGAATATATTGAATATAGAAATAAAGATAATTGCTCAAGAAGAACTGCAATTGATTAGAGAATATATTGCAAGGGACTCAGAATTTTATGCGAACAAAACAATATTTGAAATAAAGGAAAAAATAAAAAAACTAAAAAATTTTCCAGAAATGGGAAAACAGACAGAAGTAGATGGAAAAAAGTTAGACAAATTATTTATAAATCGTATAGGATTTTTTATCAATTAAATTCTAATAATATTTATATCTTAAGTATATTTCATCATTCAAGAGATATTTCTAATCTCAAATTTTAGGTTCCAAATTATTTAAAGCAAATTTTATGCATTTTAGAAATTATTAATATAATTGTATAAAATTGAAAAAAGAGTAAACAATATACTTGATTAATGTTAATTAAATATGAAAGGAAGATTAAAAAAATGGCAACATTAACTCAAGTAGAGTTACAAAATTTAAGACATCTAATAAATTCACATGATACTTCATATCAAAAATTAAACACATATGCTTCGCAATGTGTAGATCCTCAGATTAAGCAAATGTTTACAAAAGCTGCACAAGATGCATTAAATACAAAACAAAAATTATTAACATTTTTAAATTAGGAGGGAACTAAAGTGGAAGAGAAGTATATGGTAAATGATATTTTAGAAAGCGTTAAAGCTGAGCTTACAACATATCAAGAAGTTATTTCAGAAACAGAAAACATGCGGTCTTAGACAAACAATTCAACAAATACGAGATGACGATGAGTCATTTCAATATGAGTTATTTAAGGTAGCACAAGCTAAGGGATATTACACACCAGCATCTGAAGCATCTCAATCAGAAATTGATAATATAAAAAATGAATTTGCTAATTAGTAATTAGAAGTTAGAGATTAGAATACGGCTTGTGTTTAATCTCTAATTTTTTTAAAATTCTATGCAAATAAAAGCTTACGGAAGTAGCAAAAGCAGAAATATTTACACAAAAGAAATAAGGAGTAATTAATAGAAAAAAAGAGTAAAAGGGAGAATATGAGAGTATCTAAAATCACAAAACAATAAATCAAAGATTATAAAAATTGCCAAAAAATATAAAATAAGGTAAAATATACAAGGTGTTGCAAAAAGCAAATAATACCAATTTAGATAGGAGTGTTTAAAATTTTAAAAAGCATAAAAAATATATTTATTCACATTAGAAGTTCATTAAAATTTATATTTTTAATAATAATAGCAACAGTAATTATAATAGGCATAATATCTTTAGTATATAGACCTATGTATAGTGTTACTCTAGATGGTGAATTTATAGGATATACAACAAATAAAAGTAAATTACAAAAAAGAATAAATGAATATTTAGAAGGCGGAGATAAAAATATTGCATTTATAGATGTAAAAAGTTTACCTGAATATTCATTATGTTTGTTAAAGAAAGAAAATCAAACTAATGATGATGAAATTTTTGATAAAGTAAAAAATTTGGGAACAACATATTATGAGTATTATGCAATAGTTGAAAAATCAAAAGAAAAATATTATGTATCTACAAAAAAAGAAGCTGAAGAAGTAATTAATAAATTAAAAGAAAAAAAGAGTACTAATATAGATGATTTAGCATATACCAAAGTTCATTCAACAGAACTAAAAGAATTTAAAGATACAGAATCAATTATAACAGCATTATATGAAAAGCCAAGAGTTGTTATTGCATCGGGATATTCAACATATAATGGAGAAAGAATAATAAGTAATGCTACTCCATCTGCACAAGTATTAGGAATAGGATTAATAAAACCAATTTCAGGTGTAATAACTTCAAGATTTGGTGTAAGAAGTAGTGGAAATCATAAAGGATTAGATATAGCAACATCATCTGGAACAACAATTGCAGCAGCAGCAGGCGGGACAGTAATATTTTCAGGATGGGACAGCTATGGATTAGGATATTGTGTAAAGATATCGCATGGAAATGGAGTTACTACTGTATATGGACATTGTAGTAAACTATATGTAACATCAGGGCAAACAGTTTCAGCAGGAGAGGCAATAGCTGCAGTAGGATCAACAGGTAATTCAACAGGGCCACATTTACATTTAGAAATAAGAGTAAATGGAACGCCTCAAAATCCTCAATTATATTTATATAAATAAGATAAAAAAAGAGCGATAAATAATTTATCGCTCTTTTTTTAATTTTTAGTTTTATTTTTATTTGTGTATTAGAAACCTTTTTAAAATAAATATTTAATTAAAGTGTTTAATACAATTATTTATTGCATTTGTTTTAAAAATGTATTTACCATATTCCTTTAATTTTCTTTCAAACAAATCAGAATTGCTTATATGAGAAGAAAATTCAATTATTAAATAGTGAATCTGCTTAAAAGTATTTATATCTTTATCATTTATGTATAGGCATAGATAATATTTTGATTTATACAAATATAAAGTGGATTTCTTTAATAAAGAACAATTGCCTTTTCCATTTTTAAATAGTGACATACAAAAGTCTAGATATTCATCGAAAGTATTAAACATGTATATAGACAAATTGTTAGGAATATTGGTAATTTTTCTTTTAACTTTCACTTTTTTCTTTAAATCCTTTTCAGGGACAATACGAGTTACAGTTAAAATAAAATTTCCGTTCAGGAACAGCTAATGCTTCAATCATAAGCTTGTAATCTTTAGTTTCAAAGCCAATTTCTTTTTCAGCTTTATCTAGCATATCATAGAATAAGTCCTGAGATTCAATAGAATTAGACATAAAAGAGTGTAAGTCTATATTTTTTTCTTTTAAATCTTGAATATTCAAAGTTATTCTAATTTTATTCTCTGTAATTTTTTCAATTCGCAAAATAATTTACCTCCATCTATAGTATAAGTATAATATAATTATAACATCAATATTATAATTTTTAAATAGAAAAAATATGGAAAAACAAATATATATTATTAATATAAAAATTTTAATAATTTTGTTAAACAATAATTATATAACATTATATTTTAAAACTATTAAAATGTTCAAGGTTTTTAGTAAATTACTTGAAAAATAAGCAAATAAAATATATAATATATGAGTACTAAACAAGGGGAGGAATAAAAATGGCAACAAAAGAAAAAAATATATGGATATTATTAGTATTTTTATTATCAGGATTAGTAATAGGAGGCTTATTAGGAGAACTAGCATCAAAAGTAGATTGGCTATGGTGGCTATCATATGGAGAAAGATTTGGGCTATCTAATCCAATAGAATTAGACTTAAGTGTTATTACAATAACATTTGGATTAATGTTTAAAATAAATATAGCTAGTATTATTGGAATGGCAATAGCAATATTTATATATAGAAAGGTATAATTTATTTTATAAATTTTGATGGGGGCAATTTTATTTGAAAGGATGTTATTATGAGATTAAAAATGAAAGAACTCCCAGTATCAGAACGACCATATGAAAAATTAGAGTTATATGGACCAGAAATGTTATCAAATAGCGAACTTTTGGCAATAATAATTAAAAGTGGAACAAAAGAAGAGAATTCTATATTAGTTGCTCAAAAAATACTGAATCTAAACACTTTAAGTAATAAAGATGATTTAAAATTTTTATGCGACATATCAATAGAAGAATTTATGAAAATAAAAGGAATAGGAAAAGTAAAAGCAATACAATTAAAAGCAATAGGAGAATTAACAAAAAGAATATCTAAACCTATAAATAAAAATAAGATAAAGATTAAGAGTACTAAAGATGTTGCAAATCTTATGATGCCAGAACTAAGATATGAAAAAAGAGAAATCGCCAAAGTAATTATTCTTAATAATAAAAATATAGTAATGAGAATAATGAATATATCATATGGAGGGACAAACTTTGCAAGCATTGCCCCAAAGGAAGTTCTCTCAGAGGCAATAAAAATTGGATCACCAAAGATAATACTTGTTCATAATCATCCGAGTCGGAGATCCAAGGCCAAGCAAAGATGACTATAGGATTACAGATAGAATTTACGAATGCGCAGATATTATGGGGATTGAACTTTTAGATCATGTTGTAATCGGTGATGGAACATATGAAAGTATATTAATGGGAAAGGAAAAGAGGATAATATGAAATTATTTAGCTTAAAATCAAAGGATATAGGAATTGACTTAGGTACAGCAAATACCCTAGTAACACTTAAAGGTAAAGGAGTTATATTAAAAGAACCATCTGTTGTTGCAATAGATAGGAGAAGTGGTAATATTTTAGCTACAGGACATGAAGCCAAAGAGATGCTTGGTAGAACACCCGAAGCAATAAAAGCTGTAAGACCACTAAAAGATGGTGTCATTGCAGATTTTACAGCAACACAATTAATGCTTAAAAATATAGTTACAAAAGTGTGCCAAAGATATAATGCAGGAAGACCAAGAGTAGTAGTAGGAGTTCCATCAGGAATTACTGAAGTTGAAGAAAGAGCAGTTGAAGAATCTGTATTAAGAGCAGGAGCAAGGGAAGTATATTTAATAGAAGAGCCTATGGCAGCAGCAATTGGAGCAAACCTAGATGTTGCTGAACCAACAGGTAATATAATAGTAGACATTGGAGGAGGAACTACAGAAGTTGCAGTTGTATCATTGGGTGGAGTTGTAGTAAGTCATTCATTAAGAATAGCAGGAGATGAACTGGATGAAGATATAATAGACTATGTAAAAAAAGAAATGGGACTAGCTATTGGAGAAACAACAGCAGAAGAAATAAAAATTCAAATAGGATGTGCGAGTCCACTTATGACAGAAATGAGTATGGAAATAAGAGGAAGAGATTTAACTAATGGTCTTCCAAGAAATGTAGTTATTACGTCTAGCCAAGTTGAAGAAGCAATGAAAAATTCAATAAATGAGATTATAGAAATAGTAAAAACAACCCTAGAAAAAACTCCACCAGAACTTGCATCAGATATTGTAGAGAAAGGTATAGTTTTGGCAGGAGGAGGAGCACTAATTAAGAATTTAGATAAACTATTAAGCCAAAGAACTGGAATGCCTGTATATATAGCAGAAAATCCATTAGAATGTGTTGTAAAAGGTACAGGAAAAACATTAGAAGATTTAGAAAGATTAAAGAGTGTACTAATAAATGCAAGAAAACGTAGATAATATTACTATTAGAAAGGATGCTAAATAGGTGTATAAAAATAAAAAAACGGGAATTATAGGTATAGTAATTACTATAATAGTATTAATTATATTGGTATTACTCACTAATATTGAATTAGGAAGTATTAAAGGCGTTGAAAATGCATTTAGTAAATTAGTAATGCCTGTGCAAAACGGTTTAACTTATTTAAAAAATAAGATATCAGGAAATAATGAGTTTTTTCAAGATATAAATAACTTGAGGGCTGAAAATGAAGAATTAAGAGGGAAAAATAAACAATTAGAAGAAGCTTTAAGAGAATTAGAAATAATAAAAGCGGAAAATGCAACGCTAAGAAGTTATAATAATATGAGTGAAAAATATGAAGAATATACGACAGTTCCAGCCTACATAATTAACAAAGATATAAGCAATTTAAGTGATACAATGGTAATAAATGTGGGAAGTGATAGAGGCGTAAGGGAAAACATGCCAGTAATTACAACAGAAGGGTTAGTAGGATATATTGTATCAACTACTAATAATACTTCAAAAGTAAAACCAATAATAGATCCATCTACTAGTGTAAGTTCATCAATAAGCACTTCAAGGGATGGGGTAATAGCAAAAGGAATATTACGGAAGTAACAATACTTTAAAATTAATGTACATTCCTACTGATGCAGATATTGTATTAGAAGATTCAATAGAAACGTCAGGAATAGGAGGAATATATCCTAAGGGAATATTAATTGGAAAAATATCTCAAATAATTGACTCAAAAAATATAACGGATAGATATGCAATAGTTGAAACAGCAGTAGATTTTTCAAAATTGGAAACAGTTTTGGTAATAGTAGAATAATAAATAAATTGTTGTTTGTTGGATTAAATTTATTGTAAACGTTGTAGGGGTCGGCGCCTTTGGTCGACCCATGAGAAAATAAACATATAGAGATGTTAATAACATTGTCTACTGTAAAATAGTTTAATATAATTTTTTCGAGACGTCCTTCTTCACAAAAATTATTATTTCATAATAATTTTGGATTCGAAGCTACTATCTCAAAAATTATATTTTAACTATTTTACTAATCAAATCAACTTAAAAACAATCACACAAACAGAAATTAATCAAATCAAAGAAAGGAATGAAATTTAAATGAACAATGAAATTTATGTAACACCACTTTCAGGAAGATATGCGAGTAAAGAAATGAACAAAAATTGGTCTAACGATTCAAAATATGGGGCATGGAGAAAACTTTGGATAGCTTTAGCAGAAACAGAAAAAGAACTAGGGATAGACATTACGGATGAGCAAATTAATGAGATGAAAGAAAATGTAGATAATATTGATTATGATATTGTAGCACAAAGAGAAAAAGAATGCAGACATGATGTTATGGCACATGTATATGAATTTGGAATAAAATGTCCAAAGGCAAAACCAATAATACATTTAGGAGCAACTTCATGCTATGTAACAGATAATACAGATGTAATTCTAATGAATGAAGCACTTAAAATAATAAAACAAAAATTAGTTACAGTTATAAACAATCTAAAGAATTTTGCTGATAAATATAAAGGGACAACTTGTTTAGGATATACTCATTTTCAACCAGCACAACTTACAACAGTTGGAAAAAGAGCAACACTTTGGATGCAAGATTTACTTGAAGACTTAGAAGAATTAGAATTCGTTCAAACAAGAATGAAACTTTTAGGATGTAAGGGAACAACAGGAACTCAAGAAAGTTTTATGAAACTATTTAAAGATGAAGAAAAAGTAAAACAAATAGATAAAAAAATTGCAGAAAAAATGGGATTTGACAAAGTGTTTGCAGTATCTGGACAAACATATACAAGAAAATTAGATTCAATTGTTCTAAACTG
This sequence comes from uncultured Clostridia bacterium, assembly GCA_947627415.1. Taxonomy (GTDB): domain Bacteria; phylum Bacillota; class Clostridia; order TANB77; family CAG-508; genus CAG-452. The sequence goes on from CANQVU010000016.1 coordinate 14,419, forward strand.
CTTAGCTGGAATAGCAGAAAGTGCTTCAAAATTTGCAAATGATATGAGATTATTACAACACGAAAAAGAATTAGAAGAACCATTTGAAAAAGGACAAATAGGTTCATCAGCAATGGCATATAAAAGAAATCCAATGAGAAGTGAAAGAATAAACTCACTTTCAAGACATGTAATAACACTTGCAAATGATACAAAAATAACAGTAGCAACTCAATGGTTAGAAAGAACACTAGATGATTCGGCAAATAAGAGAATATGTATTCCAGAGGCATTTTTAGCAATAGACGCAGTATTAATACTTTATGCTAATATAACATCAAATATAGTAGTATATGAAAATGTAATAAAAACAAATATGATGCAAGAACTACCTTTTATGGGAACAGAAGAAATTCTTATGAATGCAGTTTTAAAAGGTGGAGATAGACAAGAATTACATGAAAAAATAAGAGTATACTCAATGGAAGCGGGAAAAGAAGTAAAAGAATACGGTAGACCAAATGACTTAGTTGATAGAATAGCAGCAGATAAAACATTTGGATTAACTAAAGAAGAGATCTTACATATACTAAACCCTGATAACCTTTGTGGAAGGGCAAAACATCAAGTAGAAGATTTTATAAAAGAACAAGTGAATCCAGTATTAGAAAAATATAAAGATTTGATAAATAATGAAAATGTAGAAGTAAATGTATAATAAAAGAATAAAAACAAAAAATAAAGAAATCGCTTGGAGCGATTTCTTTATTTTTTGAGATTTTTTAATTAGAGCTAAATTTTTTTAAAAATTTTTCCCTGTTATTTTCTCATATGCTTCAACATATTTATTTCTTGTAGTTGTAAGTACATCTTCAGGAAGTTTTTCAGGTGGATTATTTTTAAATCCGTTATCTTTAAGCCAATCTCTTAAATATTGTTTATCAAAACTTTTTTGACTTCTTCCAACTTCATAATCATCTGCAGGCCAAAATCTACTTGAATCAGGAGTTAAAACTTCATCACCTAAAACAAGATTTCCGTTTTCATCTAAACCAAATTCAAATTTTGTATCAGCTATAATTATACCTTTTGTAAGTGCATAATCAGCACATTTTTTATAAATATCTATTGTAGCTTTTTTAACTTTTTCAGCTAAATCGTTTCCTAAAATTTCACTTGCTTTTTCAAATGAAATATTTTCATCATGGTCACCTAAATCTGCTTTTGTTGAAGGTGTAAAGATTGGCTCATCTAGTTTTTGACATTCTTTTAAACCTTCTGGTAATTTAATCCCGCAAACTGTACCATTTTTTTGATATTCTGCCCATCCAGAACCTGTAATATAACCTCTAACTATACACTCAACAGGAAGCATTTTTAACTTTTTAACAAGCATACTTCTATCTCTAAATTCTTCCTTCTTAAATTCCTCTGGAAATTCTTCATAATTTGTTGTAATTATATGATTTGGAATAATATCAGAAACGAAATTAAACCAAAATTCAGATAGTTTGTTTAAAACTTTTCCTTTATCTAACACAGGATTTGGCATAATAAAATCAAATGCTGAAATTCTATCAGAAACTACTAGCATAAGTTTATCATCATCAACTTCGTATATTTCACGAACTTTACCACTACTAATTTTTTTCATCTTTTCCTCCTTAAATTTTATAATATATTTATCAATTGCTGTTTATGTGAGGGGATTTTTGGAACTGCCCTGAATTCTCCATCTAAGTAAACCACAGAATTAAATTAATTGTAAACGTTGTAGGGGTCGCCGCCCTCGGCGACCCGAATACATCCAAGAAATTGTCCTAAATCATATAAAAGGTTATCAAATAAATTACAATTGTGGGTCGCCCAGGGGTGCGACCCCTACAGATTTGAAAATGAATTTATCCCTACAAACAACAATTTATTTAACTAATAATTTTCATAACCTACTTCTTGTAATTTAGCATCTTTTTTCATAACACCATCTTTTAAAGAAGCTTTATAATTTGCTATTTTATTTTGCACTTCAACATTTGAAGTTCCGATTATTTGGCTAGCTAAAATTGCTGCATTTTTTGCTCCATTTATTGCTACTGTTGCAACAGGAATACCTGATGGCATTTGTACAATAGAATAAAGAGAGTCTAAACCGCTTAAAGTTTTAGAATGTATTGGCACACCAATTACTGGACATGTATTTACAGCTGCAAATATTCCAGGTAAGTGAGCAGCTCCTCCAGCTCCGGCAAATAATTACTTTCACATTTCTTTCTTTAAGACTTTTTGCATAACTAATTGCTTCATCTGGACATCTGTGAACAGATAAAATTTTCATTTCGTAAGAAATCCCCATATCTTCTAAAAATTTAGCTGAATCGCTCATTATAGGTAAATCAGAATCACTTCCCATAATTATTGCTACATCAATATTTTTTTCCATTTTATCCTCCTAAATATATAAAATTCTAGATAGATTATATTACATAAATTGATATTATACAAGAAATTTAGATAAATATAATTAGTAGTAAACAATATTAAATAAATAAAAGACAAGAAAGTATATTACAAGAACATTAACAAATTATTAAGTTTTAATTACATGCATCTATCATAATTGTACTTATGGTATAATTTAAAAGGAAAATTGTATAGTAATGTGGAAAATATTTGCTTAGTTATATAAAAAGGAGAACTATGGAAAAAGGAGTTAAAGATACAGAAATAGAAAAAAGAACAAGAACTGAAGAGTTTATAAGCAAAATTAAAAGTAAAGGTTATATTACTGATGACGATGTAAAAGAAGAATTATCATTTGTTGCTGAAAATATTGCTTATTTAAATGGACAAGCAGACTTTTCATTTGTTCTCTGGCGGGCTTAGTGGAGCAGACTTACGTGATGTTGATATGAGTAGTTTATCACAAGAAACATTTAAAAGATTAACATTTGATAGTGAAACTGAATTTCCAAAAGACCAAGAAACTCATGCGAAACAGCTTATAGAGCAAGGTAAATTCTCAAATACGTTAGAGGGACTTCATAAAGAAAGAATTAATGGTGAAGGTACTACTATTGTTTTGATTGATAGCTTATCTAATAGTCAAACATCAGAGTTCGAAGGTAGAGATGTTGAGAATATAGTATTTAAAGAAAATGATGATGGAACTATTTCTTATGAAAAATATGAAAAAGAATATGGAGATAATCACCATGGGAAAACAACAGCCTCTTTAGCAACAGGGAATAAATGTGGAGTAGCTCCAAAAGCAAAAGTATATTTATTTGGAACTGCTGAAGGTACAGATTGGACAAAAGCCCAAGAAACAATACTGAAATATATAGAAGAAAATATGATAGAGAAAAATAAAATACCAGATATAATTTCTATGTCAGCAGACATGAAAATATCAGTAGAAGATCAAAAGATAATAGATAGATTAAAAGAACAAGAATGTGCTTTTCTCAACTCTAAAGAATTTTGGAAAGATTTTTTGTGGGGAAGAGTTAGTTATGACGGCAAAGAAGTATTGTTAGATGAGTTGATAAAAGAAGTAGTGGATAAAGGAGAAGATAAGAAATATGATGAAAATAGTACTCCTGGCAAATCTCTTACAAAAGCACGTGACAATGTGCTCAGAAAAGAGCATGATATGGCAGTATTGCCATGTACAGGAGTAACTTGTCTGAAAGATGGAAAGGAAGGGGTATATAAGTATATAGGTAGTTTTTGCGGTGCTAGTTTTGCAATTCCTCAAGTAGCAGGGTTATTCCTTTTAGCAAGACAAATAGATCCAGAGATAAAATACAAGGATTTTATTAACATTGTAAAAAATCCAGAAAGAATGAATTCAGATGGAATGATGTATGTAGATTTTAAGGAAACTATTAAAGAAATACAAGAAAGAAAACAACAAAAGGAAACACCATTCATTTCAAATGAATCTACGAAAAAAATAGCAAACAGCGAAGATGTAGCAATGCACAAACAAAATGCTAAATCAGATGTCAATACACTTGAAAATGAACAAAAAATTGATAAAGATAATGTGCAAGCAATAAACTAAGTATAGGAGAAAGTAATATGGTAAATACAAAAGAAACAATGTATAAAAAAGCTCATACAGAATTATATGAAGTAATTAAAAAATTATCAAAACAGGAATTAGAAAAAATACCACAAAATTTTATAGATAATTTAAAAAAGAATTTGGATAATGAATATGAATGGAGATATGACGATACAAAAACATTAGAGGAACAAGATTTTTTAATAGAAACAAAAGCGTTACTAGTGGAAATGTATGAACGCTATTTATGCCCAAAAGATAAAAAAGAATTTTGGAATAATTATGACAGAATTTGCCTAAAGATGATTGAAGATAAAAAAAGAGAAGAATATAACACAGATAACATTTTTAAAAACAAAAATAAAACAGTAGAGATCGGTGCGACTGTAAATTCAGAATATCAAGAGAACTTAAAAATGCAAAATAGTAATTTGCCAGTAGAAATAAAAGAAAACTTATTTAAAAAAGTTATAAATTTTTTTAAGAAATTATTACATAAATAATAGAGGATTATAGTGGAAAAGAGAATATAGATATGAAATTAAAAAGTGAATTTTTAAAGCAGTTAATTGGAAAAGAAGAAGTAGATAATAGTGATTTCGAAAATCTTCATGAGATTGATCTTGGTGGAATTGAATTAGATGAAGAAGAAATAATTAATATATTTGATGATATGGAAGGAATAAATAGACAAAACATTACTTTATTTAAGAATGGCACAGACCAATTTAAAATGCTAATTGCTAAAAGATGGCCACAAGGGTGTGAATTTGAGGGACAAGATGAATATAAAAAAGATGAGATAGAAAAATTAGGTAAAGTAATTGACTGGCGTATAAATGGGGGAATTCCACACAATATTTTTCAATTTTTTGAACATAAGGAAATAAATATACTTAATAAGGATTTATTAAATATTGCTAAAATACAAGATGCATTGAATTCATTAGAGTATGATGGAAATTTATCGTTAATATTAAGAAGTAGAAATGATACACAGCAATTATTGAAGAATTTGGAAAAATTAAATGATAGCCAAATAGATTTAAAAATTAGAGATATGTCAGTTATATCTACAGAAGATTTAAATTCTATATGTCAAAATGAAAATATAAAAAGAATTGGTGTAGGTTTTGAACGTGCTGGCAGTGGTTTTAATATACAAGCAGAACGTTATTATTATAGTCCTGATAATTATAGAAAAATCAGAGAAAAAATTGATTCAATAATTTCTGATGTTAATAATGACTCTGCACAAGTAGATAAATTTTTTAATATTTATAAAAAAATAATAGAGGGCATTACATACGATTTCGATGACGATACTGGGGAACCATCTGAAAGAAAAGAAGCACACAATCTAGAAGGAGGATTGTTAGAGGGAAGATGTGTTTGCGAAGGGTATGCTTTAGCATTGCATAATGTACTTAGCTGTATGGAAATTAGATCAAAAGTAATTGCTAAGAGTATAGTGCCTTTTTACAATACAATAGATGACCATGGCGGACATGCATGGAACCAGGTAGAGATAGATGGACAATGGTATAATTGTGATCCTACATGGGACTATAGCCAAATTAAAGATGGAAAAGATATAAGATATTGTTTAATAAATGATGAAGAATTGTCTGTTGATCATAGTGAATATAAGTATTATACTGAGATTGGAGAATACGAAAGTGAATGCAAAGAAAACTATGATACAAATAAAATAAAAGAATTCTTTAATAATAGAAAAGGAATTGAAATCTCAAATGAAAGTATGAAGTCATTAGCAAATGGACCGGATTCAACAGATATTGCAGAAGAAAAACAAATAGCACAGCAAGATGCAAGCAAACTAGCAGAAGTAGTAAGAGAAGAAAATTTACAAAGAAAAGAAGAAATATAAATATATATTTTAAAAATATGTCTCTAAAAACTAGATAGAGATGTATTTTTTTGCATATTTTTTGTGAGAAAGAAATTGCTCCAAGTAAAAAATTTCCAACACCAATTTACATAAGTGAGAATATATTATAAGTATAGTAGGAGGAAACAAAAATGGAAGAAGTATTGAGATTAGAAAATGTAAGTAAAACATATCAAGCAAAAAATGGGGAAATAGAAGCTTTAAAGAATATAAATTTTAGTATAAGAAAAGGAGAATTTGTTAGCATAATAGGGCCAAGTGGTTGTGGAAAATCTACATTATTATCAATAATTGCAGGATTGGAGGAAAAATCAAGTGGGAAAATATACATTGATAGAACAGAAACTGAGGGTATATCATCTAAAATTGGATATATGTTACAAAAAGATAGCTTACTAGAATGGAGAACAATATACAACAATGTTATTTTTGGGTTAGAAATTACACATAGAAAAACAAAACAAAATGAGGAATATGTTAAAGATTTATTAAAAAAATATAATCTTTATGAATTCAAAGATAAATATCCTACACAATTATCTGGTGGAATGAGACAAAGAGTGGCCTTAATTAGAACACTTGCAATTAGACCAGAAATTCTTTTATTAGATGAGGCATTTTCAGCATTAGACTATCAAACAAGAATAATGGTAACAAAAGATATATATAACATTCTTAAAAATGAGAATATAACAACTGTTATGGTAACACATGACATATCAGAAGCAATTAGTATGTCAGATAGAGTAATTGTACTTAGCAAAAGACCTGCAACTGTTAAGAAAATCCATAAAATTGATTTTGAAATAGAAAATAAAGATCCAATGAATGCACGAAAAAGTCCTAAGTTTAGTAATTATTTTGATAGTTTATGGAAGGAGCTAGATGTTGATGCAAAAGAAAAGTAATTCAATTGAAAGAAAGCAATATTTAAGGGAAAAGACCATTACAAAAGTAAGTATATTTATGACCCAGATTACAATAGTAATTCTATTTATTGCATTGTGGGAAATACTAGCAAACAAAGGAATTATTGATAGTTTTATAACTAGTCAGCCTAGTAGAATGCTTAAAACCTTTATGAATTTATCACAAAATGGATTACTAGAGCATTTAGGAGTTACATGCTATGAGACAATAGTTGGTTTTTTATCAGGAGCAATTCTTGGAGTAATTATTGCAATAATATTATGGTGGTCAAAGTTCTTATCAAAGGTATCAGAACCATTTTTAGTAGTATTAAATAGTCTTCCTAAAATTGCTTTAGGACCAGTAATAATAATATGGGTAGGAGCAGGAACATCTGCAATAATAGTAATGGCACTTGCAATTTCATTAATAGTTACAATACTTGAAATTTTAAATGGATTTTTAAATACTGAGGAAGAAAAAATTAAAATGGCAAGAACTTTTAATGCTAATAGATTTCAAATTCTTACTAAAATTGTTATACCAGCTAATATTTCTACATTTATAAACTCCCTTAAAGTCAATATAGGACTTTCATTAGTTGGAGTAATATCAGGGGAATTTTTAGTATCAAAAGCTGGGCTTCGGATACTTAATAGTATATGGAGGGCAAGTATTCCAACTTGATTTAGTAATGGCAAGTGTTGTAATACTCGCATTAGTTGCAGCAATTATGTATGAAGCAGTAGTCCTACTAGAAAAAATAATTTTAAAAACAAAGAAATTTGGATAAATTGTAATTTGTATAATTGTTTTTAAATTAATTTGATTAGTAAAATAGTTTAAATATAATTTTTGAAATAGGAGCTTCGAATCCAAAATTATTATGAAATAATAATTTTTGTGAAGAAGGACGTCTTGAAAAAATTATATTAAACTATTTTACAGTAATAAATAAAACAAACAACAATTTATCTAAATAGTGTAAAAGAAAGGAGATTTGAATTGAAAAAATATATTATAGCTATACTTATAATCTTAGTAGTCATAGGAGGAATTTTAGGTTATGCATTATTAAAGAATAGAAATAATAGTGAAACAGGGATGACTACAGTAAGATTAAATGAGGTAACTCGTTCAGTTTTTTATGCACCACAGTATGTTGCAATTGCCAATGGATATTTTAAAGATGAAAATCTTGATATAGAAATTACAACTGGGCAAGGTGCAGATAAAGTTATGACAGCAGTACTTGCTGGCCAAAGTGATATTGGATTTGCTCGGACCAGAATCAGCAATATATGTATATAATGAAGGAAAAGAAGATTATATGGAAGTATTTGCACAAATGACTAAAAGAGATGGTTCATTTTTAGTAAGTAGAAATAAAAATAATGATTTTAAATGGACAGATTTAAAAGGTTCTACCATTATTCCAGGTAGAAAAGGTGGAGTACCTTATATGACATTTGAATATGTATTAAAACAAAATGGAATAGATACTAAAAAAGACTTAATACTTGATGACAGCATTAAATTTGATCTTATGGCCGGAGCTTTTGCAGGCGGAAATGCAGACTATGTAACATTATTTGAACCAACAGCATCTATGACTGAAGCACAAGGCAAGGGATATATAGTGGCATCAGTTGGTGAAGCATCAGGAGAAATACCATACACAGCATATTTTGCTAACAAAAATTATATAGAAAGCAATCCAGATATAATTCAAGGATTTACAAATGCAATATATAAAGGCGAAGTTTGGGTAAAAGAGCATAGTGCAAGGGAAATTGCAGAATTAATACAAGACTTTTTCCCAGATACAGATTTAGATATGCTTGAAAAATCAATACAAAGCTATAAAGATATAGATGCTTGGAACGAAACACCAGTATTAGAAGAAGAGGCATTTGATAGATTACAAACAGTAATGCAAGAAGCTGGTGAACTTACAGAAAAAGCTCCATATGAAGTAATAGTAAATAATGAATTTGCAAAAAAAGCCATTAAATAAAATACAATATAATATAAATAGGCCTTCTTTAATAGAAGACCTATTTTTTTAAGGTTAATTTTTTTATATAATATTGACTCAAATAAAAATAGTAATATATAATCTAACAAAGAAGTGATAAAAATAATAGCAGAATTGTGAAAATATTGTGATTCCAATAGGATCAAAAATAAAGCTAGATGCCGATAATTGTAAAGTGGAAATATTAGAGGGAAAATAAAGGAGGAAAGCTAGATATGTTGAAAGGAGTAACAATAAATTGCCATAGTTCAATAAAAATACAAAAAGATAAAACTATATATATTGATCCGTTTAGAATAAAAGAAGTGACTCATGATGCTGATTTTATATTTATTACACATTCACATTATGATCATTTCAGTACAGACGACATACTGAAAGTAGCAAAAATTGATACAGTTTTTATTACAGTAGCAGAGACAAAATCAAGTTTAGAGTTATTAGGAATACCAGACAATCAAATTATCATTGTAGAACCGAACAATAAATACGAAATTGAAGGAATAAAATTTGAAACAGTTCCAGCATATAACGAAAATAAAAAATTTCATCCAAAAGAAAATAATTGGGTAGGATATATAATTGAATTAAATAGAATTAAATATTATATTGCAGGGGATACTGATAATGTAAAAGAGATAGAAAAAATTAAATGTGATGTAGCATTTTTACCTATTGGAGGTACATTTACAATGAATGCTAATGAAGCGTCAAATTTAGCAAATAAAATAGATGCAAAAATTATTGTTCCGATACATTATGGACAAATTGTTGGAACAGAAGAAGATTTAAAAAAATTTTTAGCATTAACTAGAAAAGAAACAAAAGTATTAATAGAAAGTTAATAAATTATAGATAGGAGTGATAATATGGAATACAGATATAAGCCAGAAGGAGTATGTTCTAGAGAAATGATATTTGATATAGAAGGAGACATAGTAAAATCAGTAAAAATAGTAGGTGGATGTGCACGGAAATACGGTAGGTATTTCTAATTTAGTAAAAGGTATGAGAATAAAGGATGTAATTGAAAAACTAAAAGGAATACCATGTGGCTTTAGAACAACATCTTGTCCTGATCAGCTCGCAAAAGCATTAGAAGAATACTTAAAACAATAATAATATTACTAATTTTGTATATACTATATACGTTAGGAGATTATTATGATTAAAATAGCGTTTTTTGACACAAAAGAATATGATAGGAAATTATTTGATGAGTATAATAAAAATTACGGATATGAAATAACATATTTAGAATCAAAGTTAAATAGAGAGACAGCTCCACTTGCAAGAGGGTTTGATGTTGTATGCATATTTGTAAATGATGTGGTTGATGAAAAAACAATTGAAATATTAAAAGATGCAGAAGTAAAACTAATAGCATTAAGATGTGCAGGATTTAACAATGTAGATATTAAAAAGCTAGGTGATAAATTAATGGCAGTTAGAGTTCCAGCGTATTCTCCTTATGCAGTTGCAGAACATGCAGTAGCATTAATTTTAAGTATAGATAGAAAAATATACAAAGCATATCAGAGAACAAAAAAATATAACTTTACATTAAATGGATTATTAGGATTTGATATACATGGAAAAACAATAGGAGTCGTTGGAGCAGGAAAAATAGGAAAAGCTTTTATAAATATAATGAACGGATTTGGAACAAAGATATTAGTATATGATAAATTTAGAGACAAAGAAGCGGCAAGAGAGATGAATTATGAATATGTAGATTTAGACAAACTATATAGAGAATCTGATATAATATCTCTGCATTGCCCATTAACAGACGAAAACTATAAAATGATAAATGAAGAATCTTTAAATAAAATGAAAGATGGAGTTTTAATAATAAATACAAGTAGAGGAAAACTTATTGATACAAAAAGTCTAATAAAGAAGTTACAAGAAGGGAAAATTGGGGGACTTGGACTTGATGTATATGAAGATGAAGAAGAATTTTTTTTAAATGATATGTCTAACTCATATATAAGAGATGAAGAATTATCAATACTACTTACAATGCCAAATGTAGTTGTAACATCACATCAAGCATTTTTTACAAAAGAAGCATTAAATAAAATTGCACTAGACACATGTGAAAATATAAAAGAATTTTTTGAAACAGGAGATTGTAAGAATAAAGTTTAAAAGGATTTTGGAATGTTTCCAAAATCCTTTTAAAAATCTATTCTGCTTTAGAAAAAGAATCTTTTCCAGCACCACATATTGGGCAAACCCAAGTATCTGGTAAATCTTCAAATTTTACTGCTTCTTTGTCATCATCATAAACAAATCCACATATATCACATATATATTTCATATTATCATCCCCTTTAAAATTTATATTTTAATAATAATATAATAAATTTAAAATGTCAATTAATTATATACAGATTACTAACAAATATGATACAATATATATTGTAGAAATAAGCTAATAATAAAAGGATTTATATAAAATATGGAAATAAAAAACGAATTAAAAAAATATGCTAAGTCAGATTGTATAGAAGAAAAATTCACATACTTTCACAAAACAGGTAAAGGACAGTATGCACAAGATGATATATTTATTGGTGTAACAGTACCAGATATTAGGAAAGTTGCAAATGAATATTACAAAACAATATCTTTAGAAGAAATAAAGGAGTTACTTTATTCTAAGTATCATGAAGAAAGATTACTTGCATTAATAATTCTTACATATAAAATGAAAAAAGCAAAAGAAGATGAAAAAGAGAAAATAGTAAATTTATATGTAAATAATACACAGTATATAAATGGATGGGATTTAGTAGACTTATCAGCACATTACATACTAGGCAAATACCTATTAGAACATGAAGATAAAAAAGATATTTTATATAAATTTGCAAACTCTAATGATTTATGGAAGCAAAGAATATCAATTGTTTCAACTTGGATATTTATAAGAAACAACCAATATGAAGATACTTTGAAAATAGCTGAGATTTTGCTAAATAACAAGCAAGATTTAATACATAAAGCAGTAGGATGGATGCTTAGAGAAGTTGGGAAAAAAGATTTTGATGTAGAATATAATTTTTTGGTAAAGCACTATAAAAAAATGCCAAGAACAATGCTTAGATATTCAATAGAAAGACTTGATGAAGATTTAAGACAAGATTTTTTAAAAGGGAGAATTTAAAACGATGGAACAAAAATACATATTAGAAAAGTGTAATTCATTTGAACCAGAGCATATTTTTGAATGTGGGCAGTGCTTTAGATGGAATAAACAAGCAGATGGAAGTTATATAGGTGTGTTTGGACAAAATGTTATAAATGTAAAAAAAGAAAATAACAAAATAATATTTAAAGGAATAGTGTCAGGAGATATAAAAAAAGAATGCACAAAATATTTTGATTTAGATAGAGATTATGAGGATATAAAAAATAAACTATCAAAAGTAGATGACAACTTAAAAAACAGCATTAAATATGGAAGCGGAATAAGGATATTAAATCAGGATTTATGGGAAACGCTTATATCTTTCATAATTTCAGCGAATAACAATATACCAAGAATAAAAGGAATAATAGAAAGATTATCTAAAAACTATGGAAATAAAATCATTTGGGACGGACAAGAATATTATACATTTCCAACTCCTAAACAATTATCAAAAGCAAGTATTGAAGATTTAAGAAAATTAGGGTTAGGATTCAGAGATGTAAGAGTATTTGAAACAACAAAAATAATAAATGAAAATAAAGAAAAGTTAGAGCAATTATCAAATGAAAAAGACGTAGAAAAATTAAGAGAAGAATTATTGCAATTCCCAGGAGTAGGACCCAAAGTTGCAGATTGTATAATGCTATTTTCGTATTTAAAAAGATTAGAAGTATTCCCAATAGATGTATGGGTAAGAAGAGTAATGAATGAATTATATATCAAAAACGAAGATGAAACAAAAGTAAACAAAAAAGAAATAGAGAATCTAGCAAGAGAAAAATATGGTAATTTAGCAGGAATTGCACAACAGTATCTATTTTATTGGAGAAGGGAAGCGTAAAGTAAAGATATATGAGCATGCGATTAATTTACGGACGAGCAGGAACAGGTAAGAGTGAGTTTATTCTGCAAGAAATTAAACAAGATTTACAAAACAATCTGACACAAAAAATATATATAATAGTGCCAGAGCAATTTTCGTATGCAACAGAAAAGAGACTATTAGAAGCATTAGAAGAAGGAGCGTCAATAAAAGCAGAAGTTATAAGTTTTAAAAGATTAGCACATAGAGTTTATGCAGAAGTTCGGTGGAATAAATGAAGTTAATTTATCTAAAATAGGAAAAACCATGCTTATAAGATACATATTAGAAAAAAATAAAAAAAACTTAAATTTTCTAGGCAAAACAGGAGATGTAGATTTAATATTAAGAAGTATAACAGAGTTTAAAAAACACTGCATAAGTGTGGAAATGTTAGAAGATCAAATATGCAAAACAGACGATAAATATTTAAAATTAAAACTAAAAGATATAAGCAAAATATATGCAAAATATGAAGAAGCTATTTTAGGAAGCTATATAGACGAAGATGATATACTTACAATACTTGCAAATAAAATAAGTAAAAGCAAGATGTTTGATGATAGTAAAATATATATAGATGAATTTTCGGGATTTACTGAGCAAGAATATAGTATTATTGAAGAGATTTTAAAAAAGGCAAATCAAGTAAGTATAACAATATGTACAGATAGTTTAAAAGAGGAAAATGAGCCAGATAATGATGTATTCTATTCAAACAAACAAGTTATAAAAAAATTAGTAGATTGTTCGAGAAATGCAAAAACAAAACTAGAAAAGCCAGTAGAATTAAATAAAAGTTTTAGATTTAAAAACGAAGAATTAAAACATTTAGAAAAAAATATATATAATCCAATATATCAAAAGTATAATAATGAAATAAAGCATATACATCTTGAGCTTTGCACGAATCCTTATACAGAAGTAGAAAAACTAGCAAAAAATATAATTAGATTAGTAAGAGATGAAAATATAAGATTTAGAGATATTTCTGTACTTACAAAGAATGTAGAAGACTATACAGGAGCCATAAAAGCAGTTTTTTCAAAATTTGATATACCAGTATTTATAGATAATAATAAAGAATTGAATGATAATATTTTAGTAAAATATGTTCTTGCAATATTTGAAGTGTTTGCAAAAAACTGGTCATCTGATTCAGTATGGAGTTATATAAAAACAGGATTTACTAGAATAGAAAAAAAAGATATATACATGCTAGAAAACTATTGTAAGAAATGGGGAATTAGAGGGAATAAATGGTATAAGGAAGATTGGAATTATGATTCATTAAATATGGATATAGAACATTTAAATGAATTAAGGAAAGAAATTGTAAATCCTTTAATAGACTTAAAGAAAAAGATGGAAGAACAAAAGACAGCAAAAGAAATTACTACAAAACTATATGAATTTTTAGAAGAAAATAATATAAAGCAAAGCTTGCAAGAAAAAATACAAAACTTAAGCTCTAATGAAGAAATTAAATATGCAAATGAGTATTCTAGTTGTTGGAATATAATGATGGAAATTTTAGATGAGATAAATCTAGTATTTGGAGACCAAAAAATCACTTTTGAAGACTATAGAGAAATATTAAAATCAGGTTTAGAAGTAAGTTCATTTGGAGAAATACCTGAAAGCCTTGACCAAATAATAATTGGAGATGTAGAAAGATCTAGAAATCATAAAGTACACACATTATTTATATTAGGTTTAAATGATGGGGTATTTCCAACTACAAATTTTGCAGAAGGTTTTTTAAATGATAAAGATAGAGAATATCTGAAAGAGAATGGAATTGATCTTGCAAAAGGAACATTAGAAAATATTTATGAAGATAGATTTAATATTTATAAAGCATTTACTACAGCGGAGAATGATATTTATTTATCATATATTTCATCAGACAAAGAAGGAAAAGCAGTAAGAGCATCAACGCTAATTACAAAAATAAAAAAAATATTTCCTAAGTTAATTGAAGAAAGTAGTGTATTAGAAGATGAAACATGTATAAGTATGCCAAAACAAACTTATAGAGACCTTTTAATTAATATAAGGAATTCCAGAAATGGTGAGAAGATAGATGATATTTGGAAAGCTACATATAATTGGTATATAAAAAATAAAGAATGGAGAGAGAAATTACTAAAAAGCATAAAAGGATATGAAGATAATAAGGGCACCAAAAGAGTTTCAGAAAGAAATATCAAAAGATTATATGGTAATATACTTAGAACTAGTGTATCAAGATTAGAACAATACAAAAAATGTCCATTTTCTTTCCACTTGAAATATGGATTAAAATTAAAAGAGAAAGAGGATTTAAAAATAAAACCTATTGATACAGGATCATTTATGCATGATATAATAGACACATTCTTTGAAAATGTAAGAGACATTAAGAATATTAGTGATGAAGGAATAGAAAAAGAAGTAAATCAAATTATTAATGACAAACTACTTTTAAGCAAAAATTATATTTTTACAAGTACTCCAAAATTTATAGTTCTAACAAACAGACTTAGAAAGGTTGTTATACAATCAATAAAATATATTGTTTATCAAATTAAAAATGGAGATTTTAAAGTTTTAGGGAATGAATTAGAATTTAAAAAAAGGATAGACAATGTAGAAATTACTGGTAAAATTGACAGATTAGATGAATTAGATACTGAAAATGGTAAATATATTAGAATTATAGATTATAAATCATCTGATAAAAATATTGATTTAAATGAATTAATAACAGGAACACAAATTCAACTTATAACATATTTAGATAGCATGACACAAAAAGAAGATGCTATGCCTGCAGCAATGCTTTATTTTAGCTTAATTGATCCAGTTATAAAATCAAGTAAAAATAAATCAGATGAAGAAATAAAAGAAGAATTAAAAAAGAAATTCAGAATGAATGGAATGATTTTAGCAGATATAGAGATAATCAAAAAAATGGATAAAACATTAGAAAAAGGTTCATCAAATAACATTCCTGTTTACCTAGACAAAGATGGTAATATAAGTAAATCAAGATCAAATACAATTACAAAAGATGAATTTACTAAATTACAACAAACTGCAGAAAGGGTAATAAAACAGATTGCAAAAGAAATTTTAGAAGGAAATATTGATATTAAACCAGCATACTACAAAAAGAACAAGACAGACACATGTAAATATTGTGAATATAAATCTATTTGTGGATTTAATCCAAAAGTACATAATTATTTATATATAGAAAACAAAACAAAAGAAGAAATATTAGATAAATTATAAAAAAGGATTTAGGGGACAGACCCCTTTTTCCTAGGTGGACATGTTGATAAAAATGGAATATTAAAAATTTTAAATCATTTTGAATATAAAATGTAATAATATAAAAGGAGATATAATTATGGGAATGGTAGGATTTTATGCAGGTTCATTTGATCCATTTACAAATGGACATTTGCAAATTGTAAAAAAAGCTGCAAAGTGTTTTGATAAGGTAATAGTAGGAATAGGGCATAACACAGAAAAAAAAGAAAGAATAGACAGAAATAAAATGAAACAGGCAATAGAAAAAGCAATAGAAGAAGAAAAATTAAATAATGTAGAAGTAGTTATTTATGAAGGACTTACGGTAGATAAGGCCAAAGAGTGTGAAGCGAATATTCTAATTAGAGGACTAAGGAACGGTACAGATTATGAATATGAAGAAAATATATCAGCAATAAATGAAAAAATGGCTAATATGGACACATGCTACTTTAGAGCGGGAGATTTAGGATATTTATCATCTAGTGTTGTTATGGAATTATATATTAATAATAAAGAAATAGATAAATATGTACCAAGAGCAATAGCACAATTGTTGAATTCATTGAGATAAAT
>CANQVU010000017.1 GCA_947627415.1 uncultured Clostridia bacterium
CCAGAAGAATACATGGGAGATGTTATAGGTGACGTTAACTCAAGACGTGGAAGAATGGAAGGAATGGAAGCAAGAAATGGAATGCAAATTATAAGGGCATTTATTCCATTATCAGACATGTTTGGGTATGCAACAGACTTACGTTCAAAAACACAAGGTAGAGGAACATACTCAATGGAACCAAGTCATTATGAAGAAGTTCCAAAATCAGTATTAGAAAAAATAGTAGCTTCTCGTTCTAAGAAAGAAGACTAGTTAAAATGAATGAAATTGGGCATCTTGTAGTGTCAGACTTCATAAAAATTTTTCAATATACAGCGTATAATCTCAAAAATTTTTGTTTGTTTTCTTAGCAGTATACCCAATTTGCTTCATTTTAAAGTATTTTGCAAAAATACTTGCATTTTTGCAACAAATGTTATAAAATAACATTTGTTAAAAAATGGTTATCAATTTTTTAAATATAAAATAAAAGATTTTTAAGGAGGAAAAATTAATGGCAAAGGAAAAATTCGAGAGAACAAAACCACATGTTAACATTGGTACAATTGGTCACGTTGACCACGGAAAAACAACAACAACAGCAGCTATTACAAAATGGTTAGGATTATTAGGAAAGGCACAATATACAGCATATGATCAAATCGACGGTGCTCCAGAAGAAAAAGCAAGAGGAATCACAATCAACACAGCACACGTTGAATATGAAACAGAAAACAGACACTATGCACACGTTGACTGTCCAGGTCATGCTGACTACGTTAAAAACATGATTACAGGTGCAGCTCAAATGGATGGAGCAATATTAGTTGTTTCAGCAGCTGACGGTCCAATGCCTCAAACAAGAGAGCATATACTTTTAGCAAGACAAGTTGGTGTTAAATATATCGTAGTTTATTTAAATAAATGTGATATGGTTGACGATCCAGAATTATTAGAATTAGTTGAAATGGAAGTTAGAGACTTACTTTCAAGCTATGATTTCCCAGGAGATGAAATTCCAATTATAAAAGGATCTTCATTAAAAGTATTAGAATGTACTTCACAAGATCCAAATGCACCAGAATATGCATGTATGAAAGAATTAATGGATGCAGTAGACAGCTATATCCCAACACCAGAAAGACCAACAGATGGTGACTTCTTAATGCCAGTAGAAGATGTATTCTCTATAACAGGTAGAGGAACAGTTGCTACAGGTAGAGTAGAAAGAGGAGTTGTAAAAGTTCAAGACGAAGTTGAAATAATTGGTTTAACAACAGAAAGAAAGAAAACTGTTGTAACAGGTGTAGAAATGTTTAGAAAATTATTAGACCAAGCAGAAGCAGGAGACAACATTGGTGTTCTATTAAGAGGTATTGATAGAAAAGACATCGAAAGAGGTCAAGTTTTAGCAAAACCAGGAACAATACATCCACATACAAAATTCAAAGCAGAAGTTTATGTATTAACAAAAGAAGAAGGTGGAAGACATACACCATTCTTCAATGGATATAGACCACAATTCTATTTCAGAACAACAGACGTTACAGGTGTTATTGATTTACCAGCAGGAACAGAAATGGTAATGCCAGGTGATAACGTAACAATGACAATCGAACTTATCACACCAATAGCTATCGAAAAAGGATTAAGATTTGCTATTCGTGAAGGTGGTAGAACAGTAGGTTCTGGTATAGTTGCAGATATAATTGAGTAATTAATTATATAAAATAACAAAATAGAGATTATAAAAAATAATCTCTATTTTGTTTATATAAAAAGTAGGAGGTCAACCTTGTTTAACAAGGTTGACCTTTAAGCGTTTTAATCAAGAAGACTAGCAGCTTTTTCATCAATTATAAATGTTACATCTTGATGAGTTCGCAGCAGTGAGGCTGGAACACGAGGGGTTACAGCACCTTCAAGAGTGTCATATATTGCTTTTGCTTTTTCTTCTCCGTTTGCAATAAGAATTATTGATTTAGCCTTTAAAATTTGCCTGATTCCCATTGAAATAGCATAACGAGGAACCTTATTTATATCTCCATTATAGAATTTATTTGCATTATCTGAAATTGTTTGAAATGTAAGAGCAACCAAATGTGTCATATCAGATATATCGTTTGAGGGTTCATTAAAAGCAATATGACCATTTGAACCAACTCCAAGAATTTGCAAATCGATTCCACCGTGTTCTTCAATTAGAACATCATAATTATTGCATGACCTACCAATATTATATAGCTTTGCATTTGGAAAATATGATTCCTTAAAAGGAATATGATCAAATAGATTTTTATGCATAAATGTATAGTAACTGTCAGGATCACCTTTACCCCTATGAAGATACTCATCGAGATTAAAAGTAGTTACTTGGGAGCAGTCAAGGTTTCCATCATCATACATTTTGCATAATTCCTGATAAACAGGAATTGGCGTTTTTCCAGTTGGAAGTCCTAATACAAGATTAGGATTTTTTTTAATCTGTTCTGCAATGAGCTTTGCTGTTACTGAACCTATTTCAGCATGATCTTTACAAGAAATAACTGTAAGATTTTTCATTTTAAAAATCCTTTCTGCATTTTTTATAATGTGTATACGCTTAAATTTCCTACCCTCCTTGTTAAGAATTTACTCAAACAAGTAAATAAAGTTTGAGATTTATAAATTATATCACAGTAAACATAAAAAGTAAACATCAATAAATAAATTTAAATAAAATAATATATATATGATATAATACTTGCAATTTTTCAAATTAAATAATAAAATAAAGAAATAGAAAATATACTTTATATATAAAGAAAGGATAAAACAATGAAAATATTGTTAGATGCTATGCGGAGGCGACAATGCACCAGATGCAACTATCAAGGGTGCAGTAAGAGCAATAAATGAAATTGACTCTGAAATTATTTTAATAGGAAATGAAGATATAATAAACCAAAAAATAAAAGAAATATACCATAAAGATAGTATATCAGCGATATCAGACAGATTAAAAATACATAATAGTACAGAAATAATTGAAATGGAGGATATTCCAACACAAGCTATAAAACATAAAAAAGATTCATCCATGGTTGTAGGATTTAATTTATTAAGACAAGATGAAGGAGATGTATTTATATCAGCTGGCAATTCAGGAGCGCTATTAACAGGTGCAACTTTGTTAGTTGGAAGAATAAAAGGAGTAGATAGACCTGCAATAGCTCCAATGCTTCCATCATATAAAAAGGGATTAATGCTTATAGATGCAGGTGCAAATACAAATTGCAAACCTATAAATTTATTGCAATTTGCTCAATTTGCAAATATATATTTAAAAAATATATATAATATAGAAAAACCGGCGATAGGATTATTAAATATAGGAACAGAAGAGACAAAGGGAAATGACCTAATGAAAGAAAGCTATAATCTATTAAAAGAAAATGCTGAAAAATATAATATAAATTTTGTAGGTAATGTAGAGGGAAGAGAAGCTTTTTCAGGAGAAATAGATGCAATAGTTACAGATGGATTCACAGGAAATATATTTTTAAAAACAGTAGAAGGCCTTGGCAAACTTGTAAAAAGATCTCTTACAGAAAGTCTAAGAAAGAATTTATTAAGTACTATTGGATGTATTCCAGCATTACCAGGAATTAAGAGATTTACAAAAACAATGGATTATAAAGAATATGGAGGAGCTTTGTTTTTAGGAGTAAAGAAACCGGTTGTAAAAGCACATGGTAGTAGCGATGAGTATTTATTCTATTTTACAATAAAACAAGCGGAAAAATTTGCGGGAAGCAAAGCTGTAGATATATTAAAAGAAGAATTTGAAAAGTTAGAAAAAAATTAAAAAAAGTATTGACAATATACTATAAACCATATAATATTTTATATAATAAATAAAAAAGAATTAAGAGGAGGTGTAAGAGTACCTATGAGTTCAGAAGAAATTTACGACAAAGTAAAAGAAATTATAGTAGAACAATTAGGAGTAGCTGAAACAGCTGTAGCACCAGAGGCATCTTTTATAGATGATTTAGGAGCAGACTCTTTAGATATAGTTGAATTAATTATGGCAATCGAAGAAGAATTTGATTTAGAGATTCCAGATAGCGATGCAGAAAAAGTTGTTACTGTAAATGATGTAGTAGACTATATAAAAGATAATGTATAGATTATAGATTAAATTACATAAAAGAAAGACAGTTTAATGTCTTTCTTTTTCATTTTTATTACAGATATTAGAAATTTTAATAACAAAAAGTAAATAAAAATAAGTATATTAGATTTTAATAAGATGTGCTGTCGAATACTGATATAAATAGGAGTTTAACGCGATCTTTTTATATTGTCTTTTATTTAAATATATAGTATATTGGAAAACATGTGATAAAATCGCACAAATACAAAAGAAAGGAGAAAACAAAGTGGAAAATTCTAAGACTTGCTATGGAATTACTTATTTTGATGAAAATGATTTAAAAGAAACAAAGATTAATCATAGAGTAGAATTAGAATATTATAAAACAAATAAAGTTGCAGAAGATGACTGCAAATATGGAATAGAGATACGAAAGAAAGAATATACAAATAATAGCATTAAAGTAGAAAGTAATAATATAGAAGATATCAGCAATAGTTCAGATAAAGTAATTGAAATAATCAATACATTAAAGAGACACAAAGTAACACCTATTGGTCTAAATGATGTATTAGAAGATTTATTAAATTCATAGTTATTTTGTTAAAGGAAATAGATAAATATCTCATTTCCTTTTTAAATTGTAATTTGTATAATTGTTTTTAAATTAATTTGATTAGTAAAATAGTTTAAATATAATTTTTGAAATAGGAGCTTCGAATCCAAAATTATTATGAAATAATAATTTTTGTGAAGAAGGACGTCTTGAAAAAATTATATTAAACTATTTTACAGTAATAAATAAAACAAACAACAATTTATATAATTAAAATTCTATAGTTTTTGTTTACATGAAAACTTATTTATTATATAATGCTACTAAATAAAAAGTAGAGGTGATTATATGCCAAGTTTTAATAATTTAAAAAACACAGATAAAGAAATATATGATGCAATAAAAAATGAATTAAAAAGAGAACGTAATAAAATAGAATTAATTGCATCTGAAAACTTTGTAAGTGAAAGTGTAATGGAAGCAATGGGAAGCTATATGACAAATAAGTATGCAGAAGGTTATCCTGGACATAGATATTATGGAGGGTGTGAATATGTAGATATTGCAGAAAATTTGGCTATAGAAAGAGTAAAAAAACTTTTTGGAGCAGAATATGCAAATGTTCAAGCACACTCAGGAGCTCAAGCCAATATGGCAGTATATTTTGCAGTTTTAGAGCCGGGAGATACAGTACTTGGAATGAATTTAGCACATGGAGGACATTTAACACATGGAAGTAAAGTTAATTCATCAGGAAAACTATATAATTTTATTCCATATGGTGTAGATGAAAGAACTGGAAGAATAAATTATGATGAATTAGAAAAAATAGCAATAGAAAATAAGCCTAAACTAATTTTGGCAGGTGCAAGCGCATATCCTAGAGAAATAGATTTTAAAAGAATAAGAGAAATTGCAGACAAAACAAAAAGTATATTTATGGTAGATATGGCTCACATTGCAGGGCTAGTTGCAGCAGGACTTCATCAAAATCCTGTTAAATATGCAGATATAGTAACAAGCACAACACATAAAACTCTTCGTGGACCAAGAGGAGGGTTAATTCTTTGCAGAGAAGAATATGGAAAAACCATAGATAAAGCATTATTTCCAGGAACACAAGGTGGGCCTTTAATGCATGTAATAGCTGCAAAAGCTGTATGCTTTGGTGAAGCATTAAAACCCGAATTTAAAGAATATCAAAAGCAAATAGTAAAAAATGCAAAAGTATTATCGGAAGAATTATTAAAATTAGGATTTAATTTAGTATCAGGAGGAACAGATAATCACTTAATATTAATAGATTTAAGAAACAAAGGTATAACAGGAAAGGAATTAGAAGAAAAACTAGATGATGTAGGAATAACTGTAAATAAAAATGCAGTACCATTTGACACAGAAAAACCTACAATAACAAGTGGAATAAGAATAGGAACTCCTGCAGTAGCAACAAGAGGCTTTAAAGAAGAAGATATGATAAAAATAGCAAATCTTATAAATGAAACAGTAGAAAGCTATGAAGACAAAAAAGAAGAAATAAGAAGTAAGGTAGAAGAAATTTGCTCAAAATACCCATTATACGAATAAAAGCATTCTAGCGAATTGATGTAGGAATGAATTAAAAATAATCTAATGAACAATAATTTATTTAATAAAATATTTAATATAAAAATAAACAAGTAAGATAGGAGGAAGAACAAATCAAAAGCGAATAGTACTAGGCAAACAAATAAAAATTTTTGAGATAGTACATAGGTACATCAAAAAAATTTTTATGCAGTTTAACGATGTAATATGAAGCTTTTCATTTGTTTATGGATAGAATGGCAGATAAATTAGTAATAGTCGAATCTCCGGCTAAAGCAAATACAATAAAAAAGTTCCTAGGTGGAAACACAAAAGTTATAGCATCAATGGGACATATAAGAGATTTACCTAAATCAAAGTTAGGAGTAGATACAAAGACTTTTGAGCCTCAATATATTAATATAAGAGGTAAAGGAGATTTAATAAAGACACTTAAAAAAGAGGCAAAAGATGCAAAAAAAGTATATATTGCAACTGACCCTGATCGTGAGGGAGAAGCAATTGCGTGGCATTTAGCAAATATTTTAGATGTAGAAGACAGTAAAATGTGTAGAGTTACATTTAATGAAATTACAAAAGATGCTGTAAAAAACGCAATAAAAAATCCAAGAAAAATAGATATGGATCTAACTGATGCACAACAGGCAAGAAGAGTGCTAGATAGAATAGTAGGATATAAAATAAGTCCAGTATTATGGAAAAAGGTACAAAAAGGATTGTCTGCAGGAAGAGTACAATCAGTCGCAGTAAAACTAGTTGTGGACAGGGAAGAAGAAATAGAAAAATTTGTTCCAGAGGAGTATTGGAACATATATGCTTCTTTAAGGACTCAAAAATCTAAAAAATCATTTGAAGCTAAATTTTTTGGAATAGATAATAAAAAATTAGATATACATTCTAAAGAAGAAATAGATTCTATTTTGAAAGATTTAGAAAAGGCTAAATATGTAGTAGATGAAGTAAAAAAAGGAGAAAAGAAAAGAAATCCAGCACCTCCATTTACAACAAGTACAATGCAACAAGAAGCATCAAGAAAATTAAATTTTGCAATTAGAAAGACAATGCAAGTAGCACAACGGCTTATATGAAGGTGTAAAAATACCAGGTAAAGGCACAGTTGGACTTATAACCTATATGAGAACAGATTCTACAAGAATATCAGAAGAAGCAAGAAAAGCTGCGAAAACATATATAGAATCACAATATGGAAAAGAATATTATGAAAATAGATACTATAAAACAAAAGCTGATTCGCAAGATGCTCATGAAGCTATTAGACCAACATATGTAGATTTAGTCCCAGATGATATAAAAGAAAATCTAACAAATGATCAATATAAATTATATAAATTAATATATAATAGATTTATAGCAAGTCAAATGACTTCAGCTATTTATGATACTTTAGCAGCAAAAATAAATGCAGATAAATATAACTTTAGAGCAAATGGTCAAACTATAAAATTCAAAGGTTTTATGACTTTATATGTAGAAACAGAAGATAATGAGAAGAAAGAAGAATTTGCAAAATTACCAATGCTTTTCGAAAAGCAAGAACTAGTAAAAGAAAATATAGAATCTAAACAGAGTTTTACAGAACCACCACCAAGATATACAGAAGCAAGTTTAGTAAAAGCTTTAGAAGAAAAAGGGATTGGAAGACCAAGTACTTATTCCCCAACAATAACAACAATACTTGCAAGGAGATATATTGAAAAGGTACAAAAACAAATACATCCAACTGAGCTTGGGAAAATAGTAAATAAATTGTTAATAGAAAACTTCAAAGATGTAATAAATGTAGAATTTACTGCTCAAATGGAAGAAGAATTTGATAAAATCGCAGAAGGAAAAGAGCAGTGGAAGAATGTTATATCAGAATTCTATGGACCTTTTGAAAAAGTAGTTGAAAAAGTTGACAAGGAATTGGAACATGTAAAACTAGAATATGAAGTATCAGATGTACCATGTGAAAAATGTGGAAGAATGATGGTAATAAAATATGGGAAATATGGAAAATTTTTAGCATGTCCACGGATATCCTGAATGTCAAAATGCAAAACCATATATAGAAACAATTGATGTTCCATGTCCAAAATGTGGTGGCAAAGTACAAATAAGAAAAACTAAAAAGAGAAGAAATTACTATATATGTGAGAATAATCCAAACAATGGATGTGATTATATATCATGGACAAAGCCAAAAAAAGAAGGTAAATAAAACAAAAAGACAGATATTCTGTCTTTTTTGTTTTACATAACTTGAAAATTTATGTAAAATATTGTATAATATGCATATGCTACATTTTGTAGTAAATAAATATAGGAGATGTTTTTATGAACGGCAAAAACATTGCTGTAATTTACGGCGGTGGACAAATACCAAGTGGCAATTTTGTCCTTGGTGAAATTTTCAAAAAGCTTTTAAATCGGACAGATTTAACTGTGTACGGAGTGCACAAAAGTTTTTTGGGATTGTCAAATTATTCTGACGATTATGAGAAATTTTCAATTTCTAAGGCAAAAGCAATTCAAGGCCAGATTGGCACATATCTTTCTACTTGTCGGAAGGTAAACCCCGCAGATGATGAATGGTTTTCTAAAATTCTTTCTAATCTTAAGGAAAGAGATATAAAAACCATTATCATTCCAGGAGGTGATGGATCAAGTAGAGCAGGTAATGTACTGTCACAAAGGGCGAAAGAAGAAGGATATAACCTTCAGATTATTTTTATACCTTGTACTATTGACGGTATTGAAGGTAGCGACACCACTATAGGTATTGATTCGGCAGTAGCTGAATCATATAGGCAGGCTTCTCTTATTATTGCAAATGCATTTGCAACATTTAATCCAAGCTTTTTGGGCCCAAGGATAGCAATTAATGAGATTCAGGGCCGAAATCGTAATGATATTGCAGTTGCGTTAATGAAAAAAATTCTTGAAAAAAGAAAAATAGGGAAATACTATATTGATGATATTGACCTTATTTTCATTCCAGCTGCATATGATTGGAGTTATCATAAACTCATAAAGAGGATAACTTCATCAGATAAAGAAACTGCAATAATTGTTTCTGAAGGTGCAAGACCCAATGAGATTTATTGGGATACAGTTACCAAGGGAAGAAGTGTAGGAGAGAAACTTGAAAATCTTATAAAAGATGGTGGTAAGAGAGAAGTAAACTTAAATCTCATAGGCTATCTTTCTCAGGCCAATCAGGAAATTTCTCGAGAAGAAAAGAAAAAAATTCAGGAATGGATTTGCTTTGCGATAAAGGCAATGAATGCAACAAATGATTCTGTTGCTATAATAAAATCAGATAATGAATTTAAAGCTGTTCCATTAAAAGAATTTGCAGAAAAGACAGACTCTGACAGTGCTATTCCTTTAAGCAAAGAAGATTTTCAGAAACTGAGACTTTATCTTCCATAAAGCATCGGCAAGAGAGGGGAAAACTATTGTACCCTCTTTTGTTTTTTGTATAAAAAATCTCAAATCTGGCAAAAATATGTACAAATTACATATTGAGGTGAAGAGATTTTGAACAAACAAAAATACAAATATTTAAATATAAAAGGAACAGTATTAGATAATTATCAGCTTCAAAATTATATGGAAAAGATTGCAAGTAATCATGAAATTAAAAATAATTCCCAAAAGTACACATATCCAATTCCAAGACTAAAAGATAATTTTAAATTCATAGAGAAAACTTATGAACTATTAAATGAACACTTAAAACTTAAAATAGATATACATCCAGCAGGAGAATGGCTTTTAGATAATTTTTATATTATAGAAGAAACGTATAAAACAGTTATATCAGACATGAATCTAAAAAAATATAAAAACTTTCCTGGAATTGCAAGCGGTATGTATAAAGGATATTCAAGAGGCTATGTTTTAGCATCAGAAATAGTTGCGTATACAGACAATAAAGTAAATGATGAAGTACTAACTTTAGCAATAAGTGCATATCAGAAGCGAAAATTACTAAGTATGGAAGAAATATGGAATCTTTGGATTTTTTTGGAAGTTGCACTAATAGAAAATATAAGAAATATATGTGAAAAAATTTATATTTCACAAATGCAAAAATATAAAGTAGAAAATATCATAGAGAGATTAGTTGAAATAAAGAGTAATAAAAATCGAATATTTAGTAATACAAAAAAGGACAATAAAAATAATAAAGTATATAAAGAAATGAGATATTCATTTATAGAATATATGTCATACAAATTAAAAAGATATGGAAGACAAGGTATGCCATATTTAGAAATTTTAGAAGAACAAGTAAATAAAATGGGAATGACCATTTCGGAAGCTATACAAAAAGAACATTATGATATAGCGAACATAAAAGTATCACTTGGAAACAGTATAATAAGCTTAAAAGAAATATTAAGAGTTAATTTTTTAAGTTTATTTGAAGAAATAAATGGAGTAGAAGATATATTAAAAAAAGATCCTGCAAATGTGTATTCAGATATGGATTATAAAACCAAAGAATATTATAGAAATGAGATAAAGCAGATTTCAGAAAAAACAAAAATATCAGAAATATACATTGCAAAGAAAGTAGTAGAACTTAGTAATAAATATATAGATAAAGAGGATATAGAAAATAGGAAAAAATCTCATATTGGATACTATTTAATATCAGATGGAAAAGATGAGTTATTAAAGGCTTTGGGAATAAAAAGTAAAAAACATATATCAAATATAACTAAAGTAAATAGATATATTTTTTTAATTTATTTTATAACTACAATATTAACAGGTCTAATGGGAGGATATATTTATTATACTAATAAAAGAAATTTTATTTCAATAATTATATTTTTAATTATGTATATACCTATATCTGAAATTGTACAGCAACTTATAAACTATGTATTAAACAAAAAAGTAAAGCCTACAATAATTCCAAAAATGGACTTTAATAAAGGTATTCCAAAGGAGTATGCAACATTTGTTGTAATACCTACTATTGTAAATTCGAAAGAAAAAGTAAAAGAGCTAATGAAAAAATTGGAAGTATATTATTTAGCAAATAAAAGTGAAAACATGTATTTTGCACTTTTAGGAGACTGTACTTCCAGTAAAAATGAAAATGAAAATTTTGATGATGAAATAATAAAATCAGGATTAGAAGAAGTGGAAAAACTGAATAAAAAGTATACAGAAAGCTTTGATAAAAATTATCCAAAGTTTAATTTTCTGTATAGAAAAAGAACTTGGAATCCAAGTGAGAAGTGTTATTTAGGCTGGGAAAGAAAAAGGGGATTATTGTGTCAGTTTAATGAATTCTTAGTAGATGGTGTAAATAAATTTAGAATAAACACAATTGCAAATCATGTAACAATGTTATCTAAAGAAAATTTATATATCGGAGGGCAGTCTCAAAGCAAAAAAGATACAGAGACAAACTCAAATCTAACTTCTAATTTATTATTTCTAACATCTAATAAAATTAAATATGTTATAACATTAGATTCTGACACAAACTTAAGCTTAGGGACAGGAATAGAACTAGTAGGTGCAATGGCGCACATTTTAAATCAACCAATATTAGATAAAAATAAGAATATTGTAATAAATGGATATGGATTAATGCAGCCAAGAATAGGTACAAATCTAGAATCTAGCAGAAGAAGTATATTTACAAAAATATATGCAGGGCCTCGGAGGAACAGATTCATATACAAATGCCATATCAGATATATATCAAGATAATTTTAATGAAGGAATATTTACAGGTAAAGGAATATATGATTTAAAAATGTTTCATAAAATATTATGTGATGAAATTCCAGAGAATACAGTTCTTAGCCATGATTTATTAGAAGGCAATTATTTAAGATGTGGATTGGTTACAGATATTCTTCTTTTAGATGATGTCCCTAGTAAATATAATAGTTATTCATTAAGATTAAGTAGATGGATTAGAGGAGATTGGCAAATCTTAACTTGGATTAAAAATAAAATAGAAATAAAAAACGGAAATAGAAAATCAAATCCATTAAATATACTTTCTAAATTTAAAATATTAGATAATTTAAGGAGAAGTCTTGTTCCTATTACAGTTTTTTTAACACTTATTTTGTCTGTTATATTAAAGATATTTACAAACACAAAAGTATGGGGAATTGTAGCTTTAAGTTTAATATCATATAGCTTTTCATCTATACTTGATATTATAAATTATATCATTTTTAAAAAAGGAAAAGATTCAAGATTTATTTATGCACATAAAAGTATATCTAAAAATATAAGTTCTATAAAAGCAAGTATTTTAAGAGGAATATTGGAAATATCTTTTTTACCACATAAAGCATATATATATTTAAAATCTATTGTAAAAACAATATATAGAATAAAAATAAGTAAAATGAACTTGCTTGAATGGCTTACAGCAGAAGAAACAGAAAAACAAGCTAAAACAGACTTAATTTCATATTGTAAATTTATGTTTGTAAATATAGTATTTGGCATTTTGCTTTTAGTTTTTGGTCTATCTACAATGCAAATATTTGCAATAATAGGTGGAATTATTTGGGGACTTGCCCCAATATTTGCATGGTATATAAGCAGAGATATTAAACAGGAAAAGGCAATAGATAAAGTATCTGAAAAAGATATAGAATATGTATTAGATATAGGTAAAAAAACATGGCAATATTTTAAAGAATATATTAATGAGGATAATAATTTTCTACCACCTGACAACTATCAAGAAGGAAGAAAAAATAAAATAGCATCAAGAACATCATCAACAAACATTGGGCTTGGGATGATTTCAATTATTTCAGCGTATGATTTAAAATATATAGAATTAGAAGAAGCAATAGAGTTATTGGATAAAATGCTTGGTACAATAATGAAACTTCAAAAATGGAATGGACATTTATATAATTGGTATAATACTAATACTCTAGAACCATTAATGCCAAGATATATTTCAACAGTTGATAATGGAAATTTTATAGGTTATTTATATACTACAAAACAATTTTTATTGGATTTAAAACAAGATGATGAAAAGATATCTCAAATGGTAAAAACAATTGATAATATAATAGAAAATACAGATTTTAGTGTTTTATATAATCCTAAAAAAAGACTATTTTCTATTGGATTTGATGTAGAAAAAAATATGCTTACTAATTCATATTATGATTTACTAGCATCAGAAGCAAGACAGGCAAGTTTAATAGCAATTGCCAAAAAGGATGTCCCAGTTAAACACTGGAATAGTTTAAGTAGAACATTAACAAGTCTTAATAAATATAAAGGATTAATATCATGGTCTGGAACAGCATTTGAATATTTAATGCCAAATATCAATATTAAGCAATATGAATCTAGCCTTTTAGATGAATCATGCAGATTTTTAATAATGAGCCAGATGGAATATGCAAAAAAATTAGGTATACCTTGGGGAATATCAGAAGCAGCATTTAATTTAAAAGATTTTAATAATAATTATCAATATAAATCATTTGGAGTACCATGGCTTGGGCTAAAAAGAGGTTTAGAAGACGATATGGTAGTTGCGCCATACTCTGTTTTCTTAAGTCTAAATTATGTTCCAAAAGAAGCAATAGAAAATTTAAGAGAATTAGAAAAAGAAAATATGTATAATAAATACGGATTTTATGAATCAATTGATTATACAATTTCTAGACTAAAATATGGGAAAAAATATGAGCCTGTAAAAACATATATGGCACATCATCAAGCATTAAGTTTGCTATCAATTAATAATTTTATAAATAATAATATATTAGTAAAAAGATTTATGAGTAATCCAGAAATTGAAGCAATAGACGTTTTACTTCAAGAGAGAATACCAGAGAAGGCAATTATTACAAAAGAGAAAAAAGAAAAAATAGAAAAGGTAAAACCAAAAGACTACCAAAACTATATGGAATTAACATATACAAAGATAGATGAAAACTTAAATAGAGCAAATGTTATATCAAATGGGAGTTATACAGTATGTACAAAACAAGATGGAGAAGGATTTAGTGAATATAATGGGATTTTAGTAAATAGATTCAAAGAGACTGCAGATTATAAACAAGGGATACTATTTTATATAAAAGATGTTTCAAACAAAAGAGTTTGGGTAAATACACCAATAGATAAAGAAAACAGAGGAGATAGATATTTTATATCATTTGCTCCTGAGAAAAATAAATTTGTGAGAACAGATGCAGACATTGAAAGTACTACTAAAATTATAGTGTCGCCAGATGATCCAGTAGAAATAAGAAGATTAGAACTTAAAAATAATGGTATGAAAGAAAGAACATTAGAAATAACAAGCTATTTTGAACCAGTTTTATCGCGGAAATTTGCAAGATTATGCACATATGGCTTTTAACAACCTATTCTTAATATTCAAAAAATTAGAAAATGAGAATATATTAATAAAAAGGAAAAAAAGAGGAGCTAATCAAAAAGACATATATTTAGGAACATCATTCTATACAGAGCATGAAACAATTGGCGAATTTGAAATAGAAATAGATAAAGAAAAATTTTTAGGTAAAAAACAAAATTTAATTCCTGAGATGGTAAGAGATTCAAAACCATATTCTCAAAATATGGGACTTGTAACAGACCCAGCACTTGCAACTAAAAGAACAGTAAAAATAATGCCAGGAGAAAAAATTATATTTGATTTAGTTATATGTATTTCAGACCAAAAAGATATAGTTTTAGAATTATTAGAAAAATACAAAAACACGAATGTAATTACGAAAACATTTGAGTTAGCAAGGGCAAAGGTAGAAGCAGAAAGTATTTATCTTGGACTTAAGGGAACAGATATAGAAAAATATCAAAAGTTATTATCATATACTATATTTAATAATCCATTAAAAAAATTAAGAGTAAATACGTTGCCTAAAAGAGTTTACACACAAAGTAATTTATGGAAGTATGGAATATCAGGAGACTTGCCAATAATTTTATTAAAGATAGAAGATTTAAATGATATGTATGTTGTACGAGATATGTTAAAAGCTCATGAATATTTTAAAAATAAGAATATAAAAGTTGATTTAGTAATTTTAAACAATGAACCAAATTCATATGACCAGTATATAAATTATGAAATAGAAAATGCAATATTAAATAAGCAAATGGAATATTTAAAAAATATTTCAGGTGGAATATTTATAATAAATATAAATCAAATTGATAAAGACGATATAGAGCTTTTAGAGTTTAAATCAAATGTAATTATAAATGCAAAAGATGGAGATATAAAAACTATTATAGATGATTTGGAAGAAGAATATTTAAAGGAAATCAAAGATATAGGATTAGATGCAAAACCAGAATATGTTGTACAAGAAGAGATGAATAATAATCAAAATATAGATATGAATAATTTAAAGTATTACAATGAATATGGTGGGTTTTCTGAAAACCGGATTAGAATATATAATAAAGTTGGATAAAGAAAATAAACTTCCTACAGTATGGAGTATGATACTAGCAAATGAAACCTTTGGCACAGTTATTACACAAAATTTAGGTGGATTTACATGGCATAGAAATAGTAGATTAAATAGATTATCAGCATGGAATAATGATCCTGTAATGGATTTACCATCAGAAATTATATATCTAAAAGACTATAAAACAGGAAAAAAATGGTCTTTATCAGACAATATTAATGCTGAGGCAAATGAAAGTTATATAACTTATGGATTAGGCTATGTTAAATTTAAGTCTAATCAAAATAATATATCACAAGAATTAAATATTTTTGTTCCCAAAAAAGATAATATTAAAATAAATATTTTAAAGCTAA
Source organism: uncultured Clostridia bacterium (assembly GCA_947627415.1). Lineage (GTDB taxonomy): Bacteria > Bacillota > Clostridia > TANB77 > CAG-508 > CAG-452. The sequence continues at coordinate 16,099 of CANQVU010000017.1, forward strand.
AAAATCTAGAACCTAATAGAAGAAATTTAAAACTTGTATATTATATAAAACCAGTACTTGGAGAAGATGAAATAAAAACAAATGGATATATAGAATCAACTAAAGATAATAATTTAGTTATTGTAAAAAACTTATATAAGGATACCTTAAAAGAAACAATTGCATTTATATCAAGTAATGAAAATATAAAGTCGTACACAGGAAGTAAGGATTTCTTTATTGGAAAAGGAAGTTTGAATAATCCGGATGCATTAGATAAAGTAATGCTAGATAATTCCTCAGGACTTGGCGAAAACTCATGTATTGCAATAGAAATTGAAATAGAATTAGAGAGCTTTGAAGAAAAAGAGATAGTATTGCAATTTGGGGAAGAAGATTCATTACTTGCTGCAAAGGATTTATCATATAAATACTCAAAGGTATCTAATTGTGTACAAGAATTAAATAATGTAAAAGCTTTTTGGTATGAATTATTAAATAGAGTGGAAGTAAATACACCATTAGAATCATTAAATATAATGATAAACAGCTGGGCAAGATATCAAACGATTGTATCAAGATTATGGGCAAAAAGCGGATACTATCAATCAGGGGGGGCTATAGGGTTTAGAGACCAATTGCAAGATTGTATAGGATTAAAATATATTGATATAGAATTTATGAAGAAGCAAATTCTAACTAGCTGTAGACATCAATTTATAGAGGGAGATGTTGAACATTGGTGGCATGAAGAAACAAATAGAGGAATAAGAACAAGATTTTCAGATGATTTGTTATGGCTTTGCTATGTAGTATTTGAGTATATAAATTATACAAATGATTATAGTATTTTAGATATAGAAGAAAGCTACGTAAATGGAGAAGAACTACCTGATGAAATTGATGAAAGATATGATGAATATTTAGAATCGCAAATAAAAGAAAATGTATATACTCATTGTGTTCGTGCTATTGATAAGAGTCTAAATTTTGGAGAAAATGGGTTACCTAAGATAGGATCAGGAGATTGGAATGATGGTTTAAATACAGTAGGAAACAAGAAAAAAGGTGAAAGTATATGGCTTGGTTTCTTTATTTACGATATACTAGAAAAATTTATACCAATATGTGAAAAGAGAAATGATATTAAAAGAGCAAATATGTATAAAGAGAGAAAAGAAGCTTTAAAAAAGGCATTAAATACAGCAGGATGGGATGGAAGATGGTTTAAAAGAGCTTACATGGATAATCGGCCAGCCACTTCGGAAGTATTGAAAACGAAGAATGTAGAATAGATAGCATATCTCAAAGTTGGGGAGTAATATCTAATGCAGCAGATAATGATAAAAAATATATATCAATGGAAAGCTTAGAAAATCATTTAATAGATACTGAAAATGGAATCATAAAATTACTTGATCCACCATTTAATAAAACTAAATTAGAACCAGGTTATATAAAATCATATTTGCCAGGTGTAAGAGAAAACCGGAGGACAATATACACATGCTGCAATGTGGGCGATTATAGCATATGCAAAGCTTGGATTTGGTGATAAAGCAGTTGAATACTATAGAATGGTAAATCCAATTGAGCATAGTAGAACAAAGGAAGCAGCAAAAAAATATAAAGTAGAACCATATGTAATCGCTGCAGATATATATGGAGCAAATAATTTATCAGGGAGAGGTGGATGGACATGGTATACAGGATCTAGTAGCTGGTTCTGTAAAGCAGGCCTAGAAGATATATTAGGACTAAAAGTAGAAGAGGGAATGCTTAAAATAGATCCATGCATTTCTAGTAAGTGGGAAGGATATAGTATAAGATATAGATACAAAACAAGTATATATAATATTAATGTAAAAAACCCAGAAGGAAAATGCACAGGAGAAAATCAAAAATTTTATTTAAATGGAAAAGAAATAGAAGCAAAACAAATAAAACTTGAAGATAATGGAGCAATAAATGAAATAGAGATAATTTTGTAATATTTTTGTAATAAATTTGTAAAAAAATCTTGTCTAAAATTTTGTTATATGATATAAATAAAATAATAAAAGTCGTAATTGAGAAAGGTGGGACTTTTGTGGAAGAAATGGAAGATAAAAAAACTATATTAATAGTAGATGACGAGAAACCTATAGTAGATATTTTAGTATATAATCTTGAGAAAGAAGGATACAATACTTTAGAAGCAAACGATGGTGTAGCTGCAGTAGAAATAGCACTAAATCAGAAACCAGATTTAATTTTACTTGATATAATGCTTCCTAAAATGGATGGATTAACGGTTTGTAAAAAAATTAGGGGTTCACTAAATGTTCCAATTCTTATGCTTACAGCAAAAGACGAAGAAATAGATAAGATATTAGGACTAGAACTTGGAGCAGACGATTATATAACAAAACCTTTTAGTGTAAGAGAATTAATGGCAAGGATTAAAGCAAATTTAAGAAAATCAGAAATTAAAGATATAGATAATAATTCAAGCGAAGATACAAAAACTAAAAAAATAGTAGTTGGATCTTTAGAATTAGATTTAGATAAATTTGAAGCAAAAGTAGATGGAGAAGTAATAGATTTAACTTTAAGGGAATTTGAAGTTTTAAAATTTTTAGCAAGTCAAGCTGGACAAGTAATTACAAGAGAAGTATTACTTGAAAAAGTTTGGGGATACGAGTATTATGGAGATATTAGAACAGTTGATGTTACAGTTAGAAGAATAAGAGGAAAAATAGAAAAAGACACAGCAAATCCAAAAATCCTTATAACAAAAAGAGGAGTAGGATATTATATAAGAAATAACTAGAATTAGATAAATTGTTGTTTGTGAGAGGAAAATCCTAGGGACTGTCCTGAATTTTCCGAACATGAAACAAACAACAATTTATTTTTATGTGAGGTAAATATGTTTAAAAGTGTTCAAATAAAAATAATATTAATAGTAATTTTATTGACAATAATAATGTTTATAATTCCACGGATATTTATATATCAATCAATTAACATCATTGAAATCTAATGCAGAAGAATTAGAACAAGTTATAAATACAGGAACTATAGTATTTTCAATTATAGCTATAACATATATATTAATTTGTGGAATTATTATTTTATTTGCTTCTAAAATAGTTGTTAATCCATTAAAAAGATTAATAGAAAGTGCAAAAAAAATAGCAGAAGGAGAAGATGTTGAAGGAGAAATAAAATATTTAGAAGACGCTACATCTAAAACAGAGATGGGGGATTTGGCACAAGCATTTAATTTTATGACATCAGGACTTCGAGAAAATTTAAATGAAGTTACTAGACAAAAAAGACAAATAGAAACTATTTTACTTCATATGACAGATGGGATTATAGCTTTTAATATGGATGGAAGTATAATACACATAAATCCAGCAGCAAGTAGACTTTTAAAGATAAGTTCTAAAGATAATACTTTTGACAAGATTTTTAAAAATCTGAAACTAGATATTAACATGGAAAAGATTATATATTTAGAAAATTGGGCATCTACAGAGCAGAAGGTAAATATTGATGACACATATTTAAATATATTTTTTGCACCATTTAAAGATGAAAATGATAGACCAGCAGGTGTTATGGTAGTAATCCAAGATATAACAGAACATGTTAAGCTTGATAATATGAGAAAAGAATTTGTTGCAGATGTATCACATGAATTAAAAACTCCACTTACTTCAATAATGGGATATGCGGAAACACTTGCTAGTACTGAATATGATAAAGACCTACAAGATAAGTTTTTAAATGTGATATCATCAGAAGCTGTGAGAATGACTAAACTAGTTAATGACTTATTAACATTATCTAAATTTGACAATGATAAAACTGAGTGGCAAAAAACAGAGTTTGATTTAGGAGAACTTGTAAAACAATGCCAAGAAAACTTACAAATAGAAATGGACAAGAAAAAACAAAAAGTAGAATGTTTTGTTACTGCAAATGTACCTTCTGTATATGCAGACAAAGATGGAATAGAAAGAGTCGTATTAAATATATTATCAAACAGTATTAAATATACAGGAGAAGGTGGAACAATAAAAATATATGTAGGATTTGTATATAATGATGCATATATAAAAGTTATTGATAATGGAATAGGAATCCCAGAAGAAGATTTAACTAGAATTTTTGAAAGATTTTATAGAGTAGATAAAGCAAGAACAAGAGCAATGGGAGGAACAGGGCTTGGACTTTCTATCGCTAAAGAGATATTAGATAAAAATGGCGGGAGAATAGATATAAAAAGTAAAGCACACGAAGGAACAGAAGTAGTAATAACAATACCAACAAAACAAAAGTAAATTGTAGCTTGTGAGAGGAAAATCCTAGAGACTGTCTTGAATTTTCCGAACATGAAATAAACAACATTTTATTTAACTAAAACAATTGAAATATAAATGATATTAATGTATAATTACTAGCGTACACTTATTGTGAAAGAAGGAATAATAGTGAAGATAAATATAAGCCCTAAGGCAAAAAATATATTAGAGTGGATATATTGTATTATAATTGCTATAGTATTAGCATTGCTATTTAGATATTACGTAGGTACACCAACAGTTGTACAACAACCTTCAATGTATAATACTTTGGAAGAAGGACAAAGATTAATACTTAATAGATGGGTAAGAACTGTACATGGTAAATACCAAAAAGGAGATATAATAACATTTGAAGCACCAAGTAATCCAATTCCATCTGCATTTGAAGTCGACATGAACAATCCAATAGCTGAATATAATTATGAGCCAAAGGGAATTTTTTCTAAATTTTCATATTATGTATTAGAGTTTACTAAAACTAGTTATATAAAAAGAGTAATAGGAGTAGCAGGGGATCATATAAAAATAGAAGAAGGAAAAGTATACTTAAACGATCAAGAACTAGATGAACCTTATTTGAGAGAGGGAATAACTACAGAAGGAGGAACTTTTAATGATATTATAGTTCCTGAAGGTTATGTATTCGTAATGGGTGATAATAGGCCACATAGCACTGATAGTAGAAGTTTTGGATGTATACCAGTAGAAAAAATAGAAAGTAAAGTATTAATTAGATTTTGGCCTTTAAATAAATTTGGGAAAATATAAAACGAGGGACATGCCTCAATCTATGAGGAATGCCCGTGACTGAGGCTTGTCCCTCAAACCTTATAAAAGACACGCCTCAATCTATGAGGAATACCTGTGACTAAGGTTTGTTCCTCAAACCTTGTAAAAAAAGAAAAAGGATAAAAATATGATTTTTAGTGATATAGTAGGAAATGAAAAAAACAAAGAATTATTAAAACACATAATAAATTCAAATAATATTGCACATAGTTATATGTTTGTAGGAAAAGACTCAATAGGAAAATTATTATTTGCAAAAGAATTTGCAAAAGCAATACTATGTTTAAATAAAGAAAAACCATGTAATAGTTGTAAATCATGTATAGAATTTGATACATATAATAATCCAGATTTTAGCATAATAGAGCCTGAAGCAAGTTCAATAAAAATAGATAAAATAAGAGAATTTACAAAAAAAGTTTATGAGAAACCAGTTGTATCATCTAGAAAAGTATATATAATAAACGATAGTAATTATATGACAAAAGAAGCACAAAACAGTTTATTAAAGACTTTAGAAGAACCACCAGAATATGTTACAATTATACTTATCACCTCAAATGAAAATATATTTTTACCAACAATAAAATCTAGATGTACAAAAATATTGTTTAACAAATTAACAGATGAAGAACTAAAAAAGGTACTACAAAAAGAATATAACTATTGTGATATTCCCAAAACAACTCTTAAGATTGCAGATCGGAAGTGTAAAAAAAGCAATAAGTTTAAAGGATAGAGATAAAGAATATACAAAAATAGATAGTATATTTGGGAATATAGAAAATACTGATATAATAGATTTAATAACAATTAAAGAAGACATATTTAAGAATAAAGAAGATACGGATGATATTTTAAGTTATATAAATTTAATTTTTTTTGACAAAATAAAATTAAACAGTAAATATATGGAATGTATTAAGATAGTTGAAGATACCAAAGATAGGTTAATAAAAAATAATAATTTTGATATGACAATAGATAATTTTATTATGACAGTATGGGAGGAAATAAATGGCAAATATTATAGGAGTTAGATTTAAAAAACCAGGTAAGATATACTTTTTTAATCCTGATGGAAAAAAAATAGAAAAAGGGAGTTTTGTGATTGTAGAAACTTCAATGGGAAAAGAATATGGAGAAGTAGTAATTCCTAATAGGACTATTCCAGATGAAAAACTGGAAAAACCACTTAAGAAAATTATAAGAATAGCAAACAATAAAGACAGAAAACAACATGAGGAAAATAAAAAGAAAGAACAAGAAGCTTTAAAAATATGTGAAGAAAAGGTAAAAGAGCATAAATTAGACATGACTTTAACAGATGTTGAATATAAATTTGATAGAAGTAAATTACTATTTTTCTTTACTGCTGATGGGAGAATAGATTTTAGAGATTTAGTAAAAGATTTAGCAGCAATATTTAAAACAAGAATAGAATTAAGACAAATAGGCGTAAGAGATGAAGTAAGAAGGCTTCGGAGGAAACGGAATGTGTGGAAGGGAATTGTGTTGTTGTTCGTTTCTAGGAAATTTTGAGACAGTATCTATAAAGATGGCAAAAGAACAAAACATATCTTTAAATCCTTCAAAAATATCTGGAAACTGTGGAAGACTTATGTGTTGTTTGAAATATGAACAAGAAGTATATGAAGATAAGTTATCTAGATTGCCTAAGATTGGAGCAATAGTAAAAACTGATGATGGAGAAGGAGAAGTCTGCCGGAGTAGAGACATTAAAAGAGACAGTAAAGGTTAAATTGAAAGATGGAGATGATACTTTCTTCAAAAAGTATAATGCAAAAGATGTAAAAATTATAAAAGATGTAGAAAAAGAAGAAGAAACTCTAGATGTAGAAAATCCAGAAGACTTAAAAGAATTAGAAGAATTAGAAAAACTCCAAGAATTAGATGAAAAAAACAATAATTAGATATTAGATTTAAAGGAGGGAGAAAACATGGCATATAAAATAACAGATAAATGTATAGCTTGTGGGGCTTGTGCAGCAGAATGCCCAGTTGGTTGCATATCACAAGGAGAGAATAAATACGAAATAGATGCATCAACATGCATAGGATGTGGAACATGTGCTGGAGTATGCCCAGTAGAAGCACCAGAAGAAGAATAAAATAATAGATTATAATTAAATAAATAAAGAAAAATAGCGCGGTTCCAACTTTGGACATATCCGCGCTTTTCTCTACTCCTTAAACAACCGCTTTATATAGCGAATTGTTGAAGGAATAAATCTTACTCCTGAATATATCAAGATTAAGGAAGCTATGAAAGGAAGAATAAATTGTCCCAATCTCTGTAGGTTATTTGCTGAAGCAAACTTAGATACAGTAGAATTGGAATCATTAATAAGAGCATTCCTCTTATCAATTTGTTCATTGTATTCCTCCTCAGCCTCAGTATCCCATCCTGTTGGAGTTGTGTTTGCCAGTTGTTCAATATAAACAATATCATTAGATATTGTTTGTAGTTTTGCTGCAGTAACAATCATTGTCATGCAACTACCTAATTGAACAACTCCAAAATACAGGAGTACTAAGATTGCCACAATCCGTGGCATAAGGTTTCTTAAAAAATTTCTGCTTGTTAACATTTTTGTAATTCCTCCAAAAAAATTATTTAAATTAATTATACCATACAATACATAAAATTTCAAATTTAGTATATACAACCTTGACTTTTAGGGGGTTTAGACATATACTCTTAAATGATTAATATGATAAAAGCAGGAGGAATATAATGGATAATTTGATAGAGATTAGATGGCATGGAAGAGGTGGTCAGGGAGCAAAAACAGCATCACTTCTTTTAGCAACAGCAGCATTTAACACTGGTAAATATATACAAGGATTTCCAGAGTATGGACCAGAAAGAATGGGAGCTCCAGTAACTGCATATAACAGAATAAGTGATAAACCTATTACATTACATAGCAATATATATGAGCCAAACTATGTAGTAGTAGTTGATGATACATTATTAGAAACTGTAGATGTAACAGCGGGACTAAAAAAAGATGGAGCAATTATTATTAATACAACTAAAAATGAGGAAGAGATAAAAAAATGTTTAAAAGGATATGAAGGAGAGATTTATAAAATAGATGCAAGGAAAATATCTATGGAATGTTTGGGAAAATATTTTCCTAATATTCCTATGCTTGCAGCAATAGTAGAAGTAAGCAAGGTTATGACAGAAGAACAATTATTAAATGATATGAAGGATTCTTTCAAACATAAATTTGCAAAGAAACCGGAAGTTATAGAAGGTAATATGAAGGCTCTAGAAATGGCTCTTAAGGAGGTAGAAAAAATATGAATATAAATTCAAAGTCTCCAATGGAAGACTTAACTCTAGGTGGAAATATATATAATGCAGGAAATGCAAGAGAATTTAAAACTGGAGATTGGAGAAGTACAAAGCCAATATATTTATCAGAAAAATGCAAACAATGTGGAATGTGTTTTCCTGTATGTCCAGATGACGCAATTCCAGTAGGGAAAGATCAAAAGAGAACAGATTTCAATTATGATTATTGCAAGGGATGCGGAGTTTGTGCTAAGGTATGTCCATTCGGTGCAATCACAATGGAGTAGGATTTAGGGGACAGACCCCTAAATCCTAATTAAAATTATTAATTAATAGGAGGAAATAAAATGTCAATTAGAGAACGTTTAAGTGGTAATGAAGCGGCAGCTATTGCAATGAAACAAATAAATCCAGATGTAGTAGCTGCTTTTCCTATAACACCATCAACAGAGATACCACAATACTTTTCAACATTTGTAAGTAACGGAGATGTAGATACAGAGTTCGTTGCTGTAGAAAGTGAACATAGTGCAATGGCGGCAACAATTGGTGCAGAAGCAGCAGGAGGAAGGGCAATGACTGCGACATCTTCAAATGGTTTATCATTAATGTGGGAAATGATATACATAGCATCAAGCCTAAGACTTCCAATAGTAATGTCTTTAGTAAATAGAGCAGTATCAGGACCACTTAATATACACAATGACCATTCAGATGCTATGGGAGTACGTGATAGCGGATGGATAATGTTGTTTTCTGAGAACAATCAAGAGGTTTATGATAATTTAATAATGGCACATAGAATTGCAGAAAATAAAGATGTTAAATTACCACTTATGGTATGCCAAGATGGATTTATAACATCACATTCTATTGAAAATATTGAATTAATAGAAGATGATAAAGTAAAAGAATTTGTAGGTGAATACAAACCGGAAGAATATCTTTTAAATAAAGCAAATCCAATAGCAATTGGACCTTTAGACTTACAAGCATATTTATTTGAACACAAAGCACAGCAAGCAGAAGCCATGAATAATGCTAAAAAAATAATCTTAGAGGTGGCAGATGAATTCGAAAAAATGACAGGAAGAAAATATTCTTTCTTTGAAGAATATAAATTAAATGACGCAGAAATAGCAATAGTATGTATGAATTCAACAGCAGGGACTACAAAATTTGTTGTAGATGCGTTAAGAGAAAAGGGAATAAAAGTAGGACTATTAAAACTAAGAGTATTTAGACCATTTCCAGCAGAAGAAATAGCAAAGGCACTAGGACATATAAAAGCAGTTGCTGTTTTAGATAAAGCAGACTCTTTAAACGGGGCTGGTGGAGCATTATTTGAAGATGTAACATCTGCAATGTATGTAAATAAAAAACAAGTTCCAATGGTAAATTATGTGTATGGAATTGGTGGGAGAGATACAAAAGCAGATGATATAGAAAAAGTATATGAAGACCTACAAGAAATAGTAAAAATAGGAAATGTAGAAAATCCATATAGATATCTAGGATTAAGGAGGAAATAAAATGGCATATAATTTAAAACAAGTAGTAGCAGAAAAACCATCCAGATTTACAGCAGGACATAGAATGTGTGCTGGTTGTGGTGCACCACCAGTAGCAAGAATGGTTTTACGTGCATTAAAACCAGAGGATCATGCAGTAATTAGTGTAGCAACAGGATGTATGGAAGTTTCAACATTTATATACCCATATACATCATGGACAGATTCATTTATACATACAGCATTTGAGTGTGCAGCAGCAAATGTTTCAGGAGCAGAAGCAGCATATAAAGCATTAAAAAGAAAAGGAAAAATTCCAAAAGATCAAACCACTAAATTTATAGCATTTGGTGGCGACGGTGGAACTTATGATATAGGACTTCAAAGTTTATCAGGAGCAATGGAAAGAGGACATGATATGGTATATGTATGTTACGACAATGGTGCATACATGAACACAGGGATTCAACGTTCATCAGCAACCCCAAAATTTGCAGATACAACTACATCACCAGCAGGAAAAGTTATCCCAGGTAAGATGCAAGCAAGAAAAGATTTAACTAATATTATTGCAAATCATCATATTCCATATGTTGCTCAAACAATTGCAGTAAATAACTTTAAAGATTTATATGAAAAATCTGAAAAAGCAATATATACAGAAGGACCAGCATTCTTAAATGTACTTGCACCATGCCCAAGAGGATGGGGATATAATACAGAGGATTTAATGAAAATAAATAAATTAGCAGTAGAAACATGCTATTGGCCACTATATGAAGTGGTAGATGGAAAATATATTATAAATTATAAACCAAAGAATAAATTACCAATAGAAGAATTCTTAAAACCACAAAAAAGGTTTAAACATATGTTCCAACCAGGCAATGAATGGATGATAGAAGAATTTCAAAAAGAAGTAGATAAAAGATGGGAAGAATTATTAAACTTAGAAGAAATTACAAATAGAGATGAAGAATAAAATAACAGTTTGCAAGAGCAAGAAATTATTTGATAATTTTTTGCTCTTGTGCTATTATTTAGTAAGATAAATAGTAATCTGAAAGAGAGATAGTTATATGAATAGAGAAGGCGTTATAAATTATTGCTTAAAATTAGAAGATACATACGAAGATTATCAATTTCAAGATGATATGGAATCAGTTACCTTAAAGCATAAAACAAATAAAAAATGGTTCTCTCTTATTATAAATGTAAAAGGGAAAGTCTATTTAAATGTAAAAATAGATCCTAATTATTCTGAATTATTGAGAAGTTCTTATGGTTACCACCATATCACATGAACAAAAAACATTGGAATACAATTATATTAAATGAAAATGTGAGGGAAAACTTATAAAAGAACTATTGACCAAAGTTACGATTTTAACAAACATTAAAAGGCCCAGAAGATAAATCACATGAATCTAGATATTATCCTAATGAACATACAAAAAGAAGAAATCAATACGACAAGAAATTACAAAGAAACATTAAGAGACACATTAGTTTGCCTTACATCGTTAACAGACAACAAAAATAAATAACTAAAAATAATTGTATAATAATATAAATAAAAAACAAATTTGACAATCTAAACACAAAAGATAAAGGAGGAATAATCTAAAAAATGAAAACAATTAAAGAAAACAAACAAAAAAATATTAACTCAGGTATTACTTTAATTGCACTTGTAGTTACAATTATTTTATTATTAATACTTGCAGGAGTCAGTATATCAACTTTAACAATTAATGACGGGATTTTAGATAAAGCAAGAAAAGCAAGAGAAGAGACAGAAATATCTGATGAAAAGCAGATTATAGAATTATCAGTAGCAGAAGCAAAAATAAATGATGTTAATAATGATGTAACAGATAAGATAATAATGGACCCAATATTGGATAGAAACATAGGAATAGATATGTACAACTCAGAAAAAACAGTAAAAGGATTAATAGTAACATATGTAAATACCCAAAGAAGTTATTTAATCAATAATGAGGGAAATGTTATATTAGCATATGAAACAAAACAACCAGTTGAAATACCAGAAAACAATGGACAAACATTTTCAAGAGAAAATGGTATAATTGATATACAATTTTTAACGGGAACTAGCTATAATATAGGAAAAGCTAATCCACCTAAAATAGATAAAGAAAATATGATACCAGTCAATTGGAATGGTGAAAATTGGATAGTAACAAATGAAGAAAATTGGGATTATAATTATGGAGATACAGATACAACAAGAAAGTGGGCAAATGTTATGTTGAGAGATACGTTGGAATTAGAGGATGTTGATAATATAACATTACAGAATATGACTATAAATGAATTAAAAGGGAAAGTAGTAAAAAAAGAAGGAAGTATGTTTGTATGGATACCAAGATATGCATATAAAATAACATATTATTTAGATAGTAAAAAGGAACAAGGAACAGAAGTAGGATACAGTGACGCAAGAGGATTAGTAGATAAAGAAGGTAAGACACCAACTGGAATGAATACCCCTATAACAAGTGTAGCAGTAGGAGATAATTATTATAGACCACATCCAGCATTTGAAGATAATAGTAGTACAAATAGTACAGAAGTATATTCACAAGGGGAATGGAGTACAAAATTAGAAGGATTTTGGATGGGAAAGTTTGAAACAACTATAAAAAAGAATGACAAAATAACAGTACTTCCAGATACTAATAGTTATACAAATAAACATATAGGGACTTTTTATACAGAGGCCCAAAAACTAGAAATAGCAAATAGTCACATGACAAAGAATAGCGAATGGGGAGCAATGTCATATTTGACTGAAAGTATTTATGGAAGAAATGGTGAAATAATAACAAAAAATTCAGATAGCTCTTACATATCAGGTGCAGGAAATTATAAAAACAATTTAAATCAAAGTACAACAAATAATATATATGGAATATATGATACAGTAGGAGGAGCATGGGAATACATAGCTGGTTATATAGCAGATTGTTCACAAAGTTATGGTAATTCATTTGCTTCTACCGATCAAACTACTAATAATAAAACGGAAAGTACACAATATGCAACGGTATATAAAAAGTCAGAAGCTAATAGTTCAGTAGATAATTATAAAGCTAATATAAATAGAAAATTTGGTGATGGTACAATAGAAACATCAATGGCAGGAGAAGGAATAACATCTTGGCACTCTGCTACTTCAATGTTTATTGGAGGAGTATCAGCGTTTTTTAAACGAGGTGGAGGAGCAGGTATTTTTGGAAAAGCGGGGATATTCTATTTTGATGGTGATGGAAATGGATCTGGTAATAATTCACGTGGTTTTCGTATATGCCTTGTAGTAGAGTAATATGGATGGGAAAACAATACATATTTTATTCTCACTGGATAAAAAGATAATAAAGATTTAGAAAATATCATTGCAAATCATCATATTCCATACGTTGCTCAATCTATCGCAGTAAATAATTTTAAAGATTTATATGAAAAATCTGAAAAAGCAATATATACAGAAGGACCAGCATTCTTAAATGTACTTGCACCATGCCCAAGAGGATGGGGATATAATACAGAGGATTTAATGAAAATAAATAAATTAGCAGTAGAAACATGCTATTGGCCACTATATGAAGTGGTAGATGGAAAATATATTATAAATTATAAACCAAAGAATAAATTACCAATAGAAGAATTCTTAAAACCACAAAAAAGGTTTAAACATATGTTCCAACCAGGCAATGAATGGATGATAGAAGAATTCCAAAAAGAAGTAGATAAAAGATGGGAAGAATTATTAAACTTAGAAGAAATTACAAATAGAGATGGAGAATAAAAGTATGACAAAAAAGGGGATGTCCCCTTTTTTGTCTCTTCAAGAGATTAATTGAAAATTCCTTTCTCTTATGATATTATATATTCATAAAAATTTGAAAGAAGGAATAGACATGTGTACTGCAATAACATATAATACTCAAAACCATTATTTTGGTAGAAATTTAGATTTAGAATATTCATATAAAGAAACTGTTACGATAACACCTAGGAATTATAATTTTAAATTCAGAAAAGTAAAAGATGTAAATACTCATTATGCAATAATAGGAATGGCTTTTGTAGCAGACAATTATCCTCTTTATTATGATGCAATCAATGAAAAAGGATTAGGAATGGCAGGACTAAATTTTCCAGGTAATGCGGATTATAAAGAAGAAAAAGAGGGAAAAGATAACATCGCACCTTTTGAATTTATACCTTATGTATTATCACAATGTTCTAATATAAAAGAAGTAAAAGGATTATTAAAAAATATAAATATAGCGTTAATTAATTTTAGCAATGAATTACCAGCATCTCCATTACATTGGATTATTTCAGATAAAGAAATATCAATAACTGTTGAAAGTGTTAAAGATGGGCTTAAAGTATATGATAATCCAGTAGGAGTTCTTACAAATAATCCAACATTTGATATGCAAATGTTCAATTTAAATAATTATATGAGTCTATCAATTGAACAACCAATAAATAATTTCTCAAATAAATTAAATTTAGAAACTTATAGTAGAGGTATGGGAGCTCTTGGCTTGCCAGGTGACTTATCATCAGCTTCAAGATTTGTGAAAGCAACATTTACTAAAATGAATTCTATATCAGGAAATTCAGAATCAGAAAGCATTAGTCAGTTCTTTCATATATTGGGTTCAGTATATCAACAAAGAGGATGTGTACATATGGGCGAAAATAAATATGAGATAACAATTTACAGCTCATGTTGCAATATGGATAAAGGTATATATTATTATAAAACTTATGAAAACAGCCAAATTACTGGGATAGATATGTATAAGGAGGATTTAGAAGGTAACAATCTAATAAGTTATGATTTAATAAAAGGCGAGCAAATATTGATGCAAAATTAAGTTATTATATAATTTAAAAGAATCTGTTAAGTTAAAATGAAAGAATAGCACATTGAAATCTCAAAAATACTAAAAATTTTAAGTAAAAGCTTTAA
>CANQVU010000018.1 GCA_947627415.1 uncultured Clostridia bacterium
AACACAGAAGTTAAGCTTGTCAGTGCCGAAAATACTTGCGGGTTACCCTGCTGGGAACATAGGTCATTGCCAGATTTATATATTCCCCAATAGCTCAGTTGGTAGAGCGCTCGGCTGTTGAATGTTAGCAGCTCTATAGAGAAATCTATAGATGAGAAGGTGGCTAAATCGGTGAAACTCGTAAATAACATTAGTTATACGACAATACCGAGCAAGGCGAAAGCTATGTGTAGAGACTTTACACCACCTACCTAAATCGAAAGATATGGTAAAGATAAAGTCCAGACTACAAATTGTACTTGTACAATGTTAATGAAAGTTAATGTAGTAAAGTAACCGATAGGTCGTTGGTTCGAGTCCAACTTGGGGAGCCAAAAAAATAGCAGATTTGTGATAACACTTATCTGTTATTTTTTATTTGTTTGTTATTTTTTAAATATAAAGTATATATTAAAAAATAATTGAATTTATAGTAAATTTATGATATAAATGATTAAAATATAAATTTTGCAACATGATGTTGCAAAATTCGAAATTGAGGAAATCATGGAAGATATTAATTTAAAATATATAGATATAAATGAATTTAAAAAAGAGGTATATACTTATTATTTAGATATATTTCCTGAAGATGAAAGAAAACCATTAGAACTAATACAAACATCTTATGAAAATGGATATACAAAAATTATAAAAATTCTATATAAAAATGAAATGGTAGGATTTATGGTATTAAACAAGGTTAAAGATAAAGGATATGCTATATTAGATTATTTTGCTATATTACCACAATATAGAAATAGAAAGTTTGGTACTAAAGCATTACAAATTTTATTAGAACAGGAAAGAGAAACTAGTGGTGTTTTTATAGAAATTGAAAAAATAGGATTAGGTAAAGATATAGAAGAAAATTTATTAAGGGAAAAAAGAGAAAATTTTTATAAAAGATTAGGTTTTAAAAAATTAAATTTTGATTTATTATTGTTTGATGTTATATATACACCCTATCTATTTTCAAATACCAAAGATAACGAAGACAAAATTATTGATGAAATATTAAATATTTATGAATCAATATCAGGAAAAGAGAGAATAAAACAAAATTGTAAAATAATAGAGAAATTAAGATTTGAGGAAATAAACAAAAATAATATAAAGGTAGCAGCAAGATTACAATATGAAATTTTTCCTAATTCAAGTGCATATTCAGTATATAAATCGAAAATTACAGGACAAATAAAAAGCTTATACATAGGATATATAGCTTATATAAGAGATAACCCAATTGGTGTAACAGGAATTTATGAAATTCCAGAATATTCGGATACTGCATGGCTAAGTTGGTTTGGAATAAAGAAGGAATACCGAAAATTAGGATATGGAAAGCAGATATTTGATTATACAATTGAAATGGCAAAGGTTAATAATAAGAAATATTTGAGATTATATACTTTTGAAATTTGGAATAATGAGGCACAAGCATTTTACAAAAGAAATATGGATTTAGGAGAATATTATTATAATGATAAAGAACATAAAGACATATTTGAGGGAAAACCAAAGATATTTAGTATAAGTTTATGTGATGAAAAAGTAGAATTATGGAATAATAAGTTTATAGACATATCAGAAGATGAAGATTCTCATGAAGAAAGTGTAATAATGATGAAAAAAGATGGAATTATAGAATAATAAAGTAAGAAATATGGAGTATTTATGAGAAATTTAAAAGGTATTTTAAAGAACAAAACGATTGACTATGAAAAATTAATTAAATATGGATTTGTAAATGATAATGACATTTATACATATAAAGCAAAAATATATCATAATCAATTTGAGGTAAATATATTTTTTTCACAAGAAAAGCAATATTCAAAATTAATAGACATAGAAAACAATGAGGAATATGCCCTTGTAGATATTGAGGACTCAGTAGGAGAATTTATAGGCAATCTAAAAGAAGAATATGAATGTATAATAGAAGATATAATAACTAATTGCACAAGTAAAGAAGTATTTAAAAGTAATCAAGCAAAAGAAGTAATAGAATATGTAGAGCAAAGATATGGAGATAAGCTAGAATTTTTATGGGAGAAATTTGACGATAATGCAATTTGGAGAAATAAGCAAAATAATAAATGGTATGCATTATTATTAACAGTTTCAAAGAGAAAATTAGGAATTGAGTCAGATGATATAGTTGAGATTATTGACCTAAGATATCAAAAAGAGGAAATAGACAGAATAATAGATAATAAAAATATATTTCCAGGTTATCATATGAATAAGAAAAGTTGGATTACAATAAAACTTGATAACTCAGTAGATATAAAACAAATATATAAATTAATTGATAATAGTTACAATCTGTCAATAGGAAATAAATGTGGCCTTACAGGTGATAGTTTATCACAAAAGGTGTATGATTATTTAACAATTATACCTAAAGGAAAAGTTGTAACATACAAGCAAGTTGCAGAGCATTTAGGAAACAAAGGACTTGCAAGGGTTGTCGGAAATATACTTCACAAAAATCCAGATGGAGATAAATATCCTTGTTATAAAGTTTTGAATAGTAAAGGTGAACTTGCAGAAGCTTTTGTATTTGGAGGGAAGGGTATACAAAAAAAGAGATTAGAAAAAGAGAAAATTAAGGTAATAAATAACATGGTAGACTTAAAGTTATATCAATGGAAAGAACAATAATTAAATTTATATAACAAAAATAAAAAGCCAAAAAAGAAATCTTTTTTGGCTTTTTCTCTTTATAGAAAATAGACTGCTCCTGCAATGCAGCACACTCCCAAAACTATAAAGAGAATCCCTAAGCGAAGTAGAAATTTGTCCTTATCTTTTGGATTTTTTTCTTCCACATAACCACAAAAAGAGACGATGCTAGAAAGAATAGAAAAAACACCAAAAATAATTAATAGTACTTTCCATAACATAGGGATAACCTCCTTTAATTTTTATAAATTTATATAAATAACAAAGGAGGAATTTCCCCTTTGCTATAATATCCATAGTATAAGGGGAAAATACTTTATTATAAGTTAATTATACAACATTTTACATAAAATTGCAAATAAATAAGATATTAAAAGAATTGTCAAAATATATCTTTATAAATTATTAAATATATGGTAATATATTAATTATGGAGTGGTATCGAAGTGGTCATAACGAAGCTGTCTCGAAAACAGTTAGCCATTTAAAGTGGCACGTGGGTTCGAATCCCACCCACTCCGCCAAAACAATATTTGCAATCAAAGTAAAATTATGTTAAAATTATAACGTAAAATTTATTTTATAATACATATTAGCAAGGTCAGTTTGCTAGTTTTACATATATAATGTAATGTGACTAGCAAATGCTAGTTATGTTGCAAATAATTTTGCAATGGAGAGTATATAATAATGAAAAAAATATACAATAAGATGATGATATCAAGAATAGTTGCGATGTGCTTGTTAATACTTGCAATTACTTTTGTGATAATAGATTCACTATTTTCAGACAAAACTACAATTTTTGAAGTAGCAGTAGTATGCATCTCATTAGTAGGTAGTTTACTGGCAGCTGTTTTAGAGAAACATTTTGAAAAACAGTATAGTAAAGCAGAAAAATATACAAAAATTTCTCTTGACGAATTTCTTAAGAAAAATCTTAAAGAGAATAATGAAGAGATTAATCATGAAAATAAGAATTGAAAAAACTTATTAAGAAAACTATGAGTAACTGACCTACTCATAGTTTTATATTTATAGTTACAAATTTTAGAATAAGTATACAATTATTGTAGACTATACTCATATATTTTTTAATTAAAGAAAAGTGAAAATACTTGCAATTTGTAAAAAAATGTAGTAATATCTGTTTAATACAAAAGACACTAAAATATAGTGCCTTTTTAATTTATAAATTAGGAGGAATTTATGGAAGAAAAAAACAGTCTACTTCTAGACGTTAACGAAAAGCCAAGTATTGGTAAATGGATAATACTTGCTATTCAACATGTTTTTGCTATGTTTGGTGCTACAATATTAGTTCCAATATTAGTAAATGCTGGAGCAGGTGAAGAGGTGATTACAATACCAGTTGCACTTGTTTCATCTGGAATTGGTACATTAATATACATACTATGTACTAAAGGAAAATCACCAGTATATTTAGGAAGTTCTTTTGCATTCATTGCACCACTTGTAGCAGCATATTTAAAAGGTGGAATTAGTGGTGCTATGACAGGAGTTATGGTAGTAGGTTTAGTTTATGTAGTTTTCGCAATTTTAGTAAGACTTATAGGGAAAAACTGGATAAATAAATTATTACCACCAGTAGTAATTGGACCAATGATAATGATTATAGGTCTTGGGCTTGCACCATCAGCGATAGGACAAATTGGACTTGCATCAGGTACTGCTTTAGAATGGCAACCAATAGTAGTTGCTGTTGTATCATTTTTAGTTACAGCAATAGTTGCAGTAGCTGCAAAAGGATTTTTAAAAGTGATACCATTTTTAATAGGTATAATATCAGGATATTTAGCAGCAATAGCTGTTGGAATAGTTGATTTTACACCTTTTACAGAGGCAGCAATAGTTGGAGTACCAAATTTTGTTATACCTTTTATACATTATACACCAAACTTTTCTGCAGTTCTTACTATAGCACCTATTGCATTAGTTACAATGGCAGAACATATAGGTGATCATACAGCACTTAGTGCAATAATAAATAAAGATTTATTAAAGAATCCAGGCTTAGATAGAACATTATTAGGTGATGGACTTGCAACATTTGTAGCAGGAGCAATTGGAGGACCTGCAAATACTACATATGGAGAAAACACATCAGTAGTTGGTATGACAAAGGTTGCATCAGTTTGGGTAATTGGACTAGCTGCAATTATAGCAATAGTATTAGGTTTCTTTAGCAAATTTACAGCACTTGTATCTACAATACCAAATGCAGTTTTAGGTGGAGTTTCATTACTTTTATATGGATTTATAGCTGTAAATGGTTTAAAAGTTTTAATACAAAATCAAGTTAATTTTAATAATGCTAAAAACGTAATAGTTGCATCTGCAATGCTTGTTTTAGGATTAGGTGGAGCTGCAATATCTATAGTAAGTGGAGATATATCTGTAACTATATCTGGAATGAGTTTAGCTGCAATAGTAGGAATTATATTAAATCTTTGTTTACCAACAGAAAAAGAAGGTAAAATAGAAGAAAAAACAGAAAGCAAAGTAGAAGAAAAAGAAATAAAGAAAACAAGAAAAACTAAAAAAGAAGTACCTTCTGAAGAAGAAGTAGAAGAAGTTAAAACAAAAAAAGAACCAGCAAAGAAGAAAACTACAACGAAAAAAGCATCTAGTGAAGTAGCAAAAGATGAGAGTAAACCTAAAAAGACAACTGCAAAAAAGACTGCAGGGACTAAAAATACAGCAAAAAAGGTAGCAAATACAAAATCTAAAACCACAACAAAAAAATCGACTACTAAAAATCAATCAAATACAAAATCTAAGACTACAACTACAAAGAAGAAATCAACTAAGAAAGAAGAAGCAAATGTATAGATTTTAAATATAATAAAAAAGGCATTTCGTTAAGTTAGCCGTTGGAGCAAATGCGAAATACATGCCACTTACTTCGTTCGGGTGTATTAAAGTAGATTAACCTTGTTGTATACGGAAGAATCTTATATAAGATCAAGGTAAAAGTCTATTTTTCCTATATAATAAAAAAGGAATTTTGTTTTACAAGATTCCTTTTTTCATATATTGTTAATTTATGTATAGAATAAATTATATAAATAAAAAATAAATATTTGAGTTATTGACAAATAGAAAACATATAACTTATAATAAACATAAATAAAAAGAGAAAACATAAGAAAAGGAGAGAAGAAACAAATGAAAAATAAAAACGAAAAATTAAATGCAAACGCTGTAGGGGCAGGCCTTGTGTCTGCCCGAAAAGAAATAACAAACAGCAAAGCCATTGCAAACGCTGTAGGGGTCGCACCCTTGGGCGACCCACACTTCGAAGAACATGCTAAAAATACCCCAAGGGCTAGATTAAATCCAAACTCTAACATCTCACTTCTAACCTCTAACCATAGGGGTATTACTCTAATAGCCCTAATAATCACAATAATAGTAATGCTAATACTAGTAGGAGTAACAATAAATGTAGCACTAAATGGAGGATTATTTGGAAAAGCAAGAGAAGGAGCAAGTGGGACACAAATAGAATTAGACAAAGAAATATTAGCATCAGCAGCATTAGGAACAATGGGAGAAAATGGAGAAGTAAATTTTAAAGAACTAGATGCAAATTTACCAGACGGATTTGAAGGAAGTAACGGAACATACGAAAAAGATGGAATTACATTTATAGTGGACAAATACGGAGGAGTAACAACAAAAGAAAAAACAACTGGAGAATTAACAGCTTTAGAAAAATATATATTAGGAGAAAATGGAGAAGGGAGAGATTTAACAGAAATTTTTGACTTTGATAACTTTACTTTTAAGGATAATTCATTAAATATTGAATTATTAAATATAGTACCAGTTAGTAGTTTTGGTAATACAGAAGTCGATAATTTCTATATAAAATATGAAGAAAAAGCATACAAATTTCAATTAAATTATGAGTCTAAAGATGACGAAGAAACTTATGTAACAAATCCAAGAGAAGGAGTAAAATTAATATATCAGCCACAAGGAAGAGAAGGGCAAAAGATAAAATATGACGGAGATAATAATGGACAAGAGGAAGAATGGACAATATTATATGACAATGGAGAAAATGTAGAAATAATAAGTATGGAAGTAATGGGAAACTTAAGCCTAGGAAGTAGCGATGAAAAGGCAAATGAAGCAGAAGATTTAGATAATGATGAAAAATTAGACAATCTGGAAAAGGCAATATATTCATATAATAATGCAATAACAAGATTAAATGAATATTGTAGCAGTCTAATAACGAATTCAAATAAAATATCAGTAAGAAGTGTAGGAAGTAATCCTAATGATCCTTCGAGTGAAAACAATATATTATACACATCAGAAAATTTAAAAAATATGGCAGATGGAAAATATGATGGAATAGGAAAAAGCGGAGATTTGAATTTCGAGCAAGATTTAGTAAGAATTAACTATTATGGGATAGACAACATAGAAGGAGACTATTATCTTGCGTCGCGCGCGGTGTTTGATAATGCAGATGATGTGTTTTTCGGTATCAGAATTTCCGACGGAAGCGACTATAGTTTATTAAGCGTTTATAATACCTATGCGTCTTGTCCCCAAACCTCAAAATCTATTCGTCCAGTAGTAAAAGTATCGGCAGATTCAATTTAGTAAATAAAATATTGATATTAAGTACACTTCGTTTAGTATAAATAATAAAACAATTATTGTGAAATATACTAAATGGAGGTGTACTTTTTTGTAAAATTATAAAAAAGTCTTTTAAAAAATCTTAAAAAGATATATAATGTTACAAATGTTTATTTTGGGGAGAATTTATGAATAAGAAATGGGAATATTATGTATCTGATGACGAAAAAATAAATAAAATATCAAATAAATTTAATGTATCTAAATTACTCGCAAAAATATTAATAAATAGAGAAATAGAAAGTGATGAACAAATAAAGGTGTTTTTAAACCCTACTAGAAATGATTTTTATGATCCTTTTTTAATGCCAGATATGGAAATTGCAGTAAATAGAATAATTAAAGCAATACAAAGCAATGAAAAAGTAGTGATATATGGAGATTATGATGTCGATGGGATTACTAGCACAACAGTATTAAAAAAGTTTCTTGCTGAAAGAGGATTAGATGTAGGTTATTATATTCCTAATAGATTAGAAGAGGGATATGGATTAAATAAAGAAGCTATTCAAGATATAATTGATAAAAATTATACATTGATGATAACAGTGGATTGTGGAATATCTGGAGTAGAAGAGATAGAGCTTTGTAATAAACTTGGAATAGATACCATTATAACAGACCATCATGAGCAATTAGAAGAGCTTCCAAGGGCTCTTGCAGTAATTGATGCAAAAAGAAAAGATAATAAATATCCTTTTAGAGGACTTGCAGGTTGTGGAGTTGTTTTTAAGTTAATTCAAGCAATATCTATTAAATTAGGATTAGATAATAAAGAGTATTTAAAATATTTAGATATAGTGTGTGTTGGTACAATATCTGATATAGTTCCATTAGTTGATGAAAATAGAGTTATTGCAAAATTAGGTTTAATGCTAATTGCACAAACTAAGAATATAGGGCTTAAAACCCTCATAATTGAATCAGGATACAAAAAGATAGATTCTAATACAATTTCGTTTGGAATAGCCCCTAGAATTAATGCTTGCGGTAGGATGGGATATCAAAACGAAGCTTTAAATTTGTTTTTAACAAATAATATAGAAGAGGCAAGAGAAATTACATCAAAATTAAATAAATATAATATAGAAAGACAAGCTAAAGAAAAGGAAATTTTTGAACAAGCAATATCTAAGCTAGAAAAAGAGGATGTAGAAAAATTAAATAGTATTGTATTATGTGGAGATAATTGGCATCATGGGGTAATTGGGATTGTTGCCTCAAAGATAGCTGAAAAATTTTTTAAACCGACAATACTTATATGCTTTGATAAAGATGAAGGTAAAGGCTCAGGAAGAAGTCTTCCGGGATTTGATTTACATGAGGCATTAGTAAAATCAAGTAAATATTTAGAAAAATATGGTGGACACGAAATGGCAGTTGGAGTTTCACTAAAAAAAGATATGTATAATGATTTTAAGAAAAAATTCGAGGAGATTGCCATTTCACAAAATGTAAAAGATATTTTGCCAGTTATAAGAATAGATGGAATAATTACTTCAAAAGATATAACTAAAGAAACAGTAAAAGAGATACAAAAATTAGAACCATTTGGAGAAAAAAATAAAACACCAATTTTTGTTTATAAAAATTTAAAAATAGATTCAATAAGAGCATTGTCAGAGGGTAAACATTTGAAACTTACACTAAAGGATGATAATCTTTTAATAAATGCAATAGGATTTAATTTAGGACATTTATCAGAAGAATACACATTAGGAGATAAAATAGATGTTGCGGGTGTATTAGAGATAAATAATTTTGGAAATCAAGAAATTGTGCAAATAAATATAAAAGATATAATGAAATCAATTTAAAATGAAAGGAAATAATATGCAAAATAAAGAAGAAATTACCATAGAAAAAGTTATTGAAAAAATGAAACAGAATAACCCCAACTCAGATAGTAACCTTATACAAAGGGCATATGATTATGCAAAACTCAACCATAAAAATCAAAAGAGAATGTCAGGAGAAGATTATATTACGCATCCATTGTCTGTATCATATATACTGGCTGATTTGAAATTAGATGATAGCACAATTGCATCAGCTCTTCTTCATGATGTTGTCGAAGATACAGAAATTACTCATGAGGATTTGATAAATGAATTTGGAGAAGAAATTGCTGATATGGTAGAAGGAGTCACAAAACTTCGGAAAAATTCAATATTCTAGCATAGAAGAACAGCAAGTAGAAAATTACAGAAAAATGTTTCTAGCAATGGGAAAAGATATAAGAGTAATACTTATAAAACTTGCAGATAGACTTCATAATATGAGAACCCTAAAATATTTAGCAAGGGATAGACAAATTGCAAATGCCAAAGAAACAATGGATTTATATGCACCACTTGCAAACAGATTAGGTATTTATTCTTTAAAATGGGAATTAGAAGATTTAGGATTTAGATATTTACACCCAGAAGAATATAGGGAATTAGTTGAAGGTATAGAAAAGAAAAGAGAAGAACGACTAGAATTTATAGAAAAGATTATGGACCAAATAAGGGATGAATTAAAAAAAGAAAAGATAGAAGCAGAAATAAAAGGAAGAGCAAAGCATTTATATAGTATATATAGAAAAATGAAAAGAGATAATATAACACTTGATCAAGTTTATGATTTATTTGCACTTAGAATAATTGTAAATTCTGTAAAAGACTGTTATGCAGCACTTGGCGTAGTACATGATTTATACACTCCAATGCCAGGACGCTTTAAAGATTATATAGCTGTACCAAAACCAAATATGTACCAATCAATTCATACAACTTTATTAGGTCCAAATGGAACTCCATTTGAAGTACAAGTACGTACTTGGGATATGCATCAAGTTGCTGAATACGGTATTGCTGCCCACTGGGCATATAAGGAGGCAAATAATAATACAGGAAAAAAATCTAATGTTGTAGTAACAGACGATAAGCTAGCTTGGCTTAGAGAAACACTAGAATGGCAAAAAGATACGGAAGATCCTAATGAGTTTTTAAAGACTTTAAAAACAGAACTTTTTGAAGATGAGGTATATGTATTTACTCCAAGAGGAGAAATAAAAACACTTCCAAGAGATGCAACACCAATAGATTTTGCATATTCAATACATGCAGAAGTAGGACATAGAATGGTTGGATGCAAAATAAATAGTAAAATGATGCCAATAGTTACAAAATTAAAAAGTGGAGATATTGTAGAAATAATTACTTCAGATACTCCAAAAGGACCAAGTAGAGATTGGTTGAAATTTGTAAAAAGTTCAAGTGCAAAAACTAAGATTTCACAGTGGTTTAAGAAAGCAGAAAGAGAAGAAAACATTATAAGAGGAAAAGAAACTCTTGATAAAGAAATAAAAAGAATAGGAATGTCACATAGTGATTTATTTAAAACTGAATGGATAAATAATGTGCTAGAAAGATATCATTATTTAAATACAGATGATATGTTTGCAAGTATCGGATTTCGGAGCGATATCACCAGGAAAAATAATTACAAGGCTTTTGGAAGAATACAAAAAAGAACATCAAGAAGAAATAATAGAAGAAAAACTTCAAGAATTGACATCAAGGAAAAATACTGTTAAAAAGCCACCAAAATCAGGAGTTATTGTAAAAGGAATTGATAATTGTTTAGTAAAATTTTCTAGATGCTGTAATCCAGTTCCAGGAGATGATATAATAGGATATATCACAAAAGGAAGAGGAGTTTCTATTCATAGAACAGACTGTGTAAATGTACAAGATTTAATACAAGATGATAATAGAATGATAGATGTATCATGGTATAATGAAAAAACTGAGGGAGAATATAATGTTGACATAGAAATATTTTCAAATGATAGAACAGGACTTCTTTCAGATATTGTAAAAGAAATAACTTCCCAAAAAATTAATATAATGGGAGTAAATACTAAAACAAGTAAAGAAAGAATTGCTACAATTGAAATTACAGTAGAAGTAGAAAATGTTGAACAATTAAGTAAAGTAATTAAAGCTATTAGAAAAGTTGATAGTGTATATGAGGTAAAAAGAAAGAAATAAGTTCAAACAAATGAAAAACTTCGTATTACGTTGTTAAATTGAAAATAAAAAATCGCGCACACGCACATCTTCGGTTTTTTACTTAAATTTGCCTAGTATTACTCGTTTTTGATTTATTTGATAAATTTAAGGAAAGGAAATAATTTACAAATGATATTAAAAAGAATTCAATTAGATATACCAATGGTTGGAGAAACTAACTGTTATATAATTCATGATGAAAAAACAAAAGAGACAATGGTAATAGATCCAGGACTAGAGTCAGAAGAAATCACAAAAATGCTAGATACTTTACATGCTAATGTAAAATATATACTACTTACGCATTGTCATGGAGATCATATATCAGGAGTTAATAAATTGAAGGAAAAATATGGAGGTAAAGTTTTAATTCATATAGAAGATGAACCAGGATTAAGAGACCCAATGATTAATTTATCTGATTATATAGGACTTGGAGCAATATCTTTAGAAGCAGATTCCAGATTAAATGATAATGATTTAATTCATATAGGAGATATAGAATTTAAAGTTATACATACTCCTGGACATACAAAAGGTGGAATTTGTTTATATATAGAAAAAGAAAAAATACTTTTTTCTGGAGATACAATATTCAGAGGTACATGGGGAAGAACAGATTTACCTACAGGAAGTTTTGAAGATATTATAGAATCCATAGCAGAAAAAATAATGACACTTCCAGAAGATACGATAATTTATCCAGGACATCGGAAAATCAACTATGATAAAAGAAGAAGAACCAATATATTTAGAATTAAAACCAAAAGAATATTAGTTAGCTTTACTTGAAAGGAGAATTTTATGAATAAAGTACAACCAAAAACATTATCAGGTTTCATGGAGCTATTGCCAAACGAACAAGTTCTATTTAACCAAATGATAGATAAAATAAGAAGTTCATATGAAAAGTTTGGGTTTCTTCCTATAGATACACCAGTAATTGAATCTTCAGAAGTCTTACTTGCAAAAGCAGGAGGAGAAACAGAAAAGCAATTGTATAGTTTCACAAAAGGAGATAGTAATTTAACACTAAGATTCGATTTAACAGTTCCACTTGCAAAATATGTAGCAGAATACTATAATCAAATTACATTTCCATTTAGAAGATATCAAATAGGGAAAGTATATAGAGGAGAAAGGGCTCAGAGAGGAAGATTTCGTGAATTTTATCAATGTGATATAGACATAATTGGAGATAGTAGTTTAAATATAATAAACGATGCAGAAATTCCTGGAGTAATGTATGAAACATTTAAAAGTTTAGGACTAGAGAACTTTTCGATACATATTAACAATAGAAAAATATTAAATGGATTATTTGAAGCGGCAGATGTAAAGGAAAAATCAGTAGACATAATGAGAACAATAGATAAAATTGAAAAGATAGGAAAAGAGACTGTAATCAAAATATTTAAAGATGATTATAATATTAAAGACGAAAGCATAAATAAAATAGTAACTTTTATAGAAATAAGCGGAACAACTGATGAAAAATTAGGAAAATTAGACAGTTTATCAATAGATAATGAATTATACAAAAAAGGTGTTGAAGAATTAAAAGAAGTAGTTAAATATATAAGATTATTTAATATTCCAGATGAAGCATTTGAAATAGATTTAAGTATAGCAAGAGGTCTTGATTATTATACTGGAACAGTATATGAAACATTCCTAAATGATTATAAATCTATTGGAAGTATATGTTCAGGAGGAAGATATAATGATTTAGCAAAGTACTATACAGATAAAGAATTGCCAGGCGTAGGAATGTCAATAGGACTTACAAGACTTTTCTTTATATTAAATGACATAGGATTGGTAAAGACAGATAAAAAATCAATATCGGATGTCCTAGTTATATCAATGGTAGAGGATTTAAGTAAATCTATAGAAGTAGCAAATAAGCTAAGAAGTTCAGGAATAAATACAGAAGTGTATTTTGACAATAAAAAGATAAAAGCTAAATTTAAATATGCGGACAGATTAAATGTGCCATATGTTATAGTAATAGGAGAAGATGAAATAAAATCCGGTTTATTAACTTTAAAAAATATGCAAGAAGGTACTCAAGAACAGCTAGAAATAGAAAAAATTATAGATAAATTGTTATTTGAGTGATAGATTTATTGAAAATGTTGTAGGGGTCGCTGCCTTCAGCGACCCGAATACTTCAAAAAAATTGTGGGACGCCCAAGGGTGCGTCCCCTACAGATTTAAAAATAAATTCAATTACACAAACTATATTTGCCAAGAATAGAATCTTTCTATTCTTTTTTTATTCATATAAATAGATAAATAGAATAAATATTAATAATGATTATTATTTAGGAGAGATACATATGAATATTGCAGTAATAAGCATTAAAGATATTTTTAAATATGCACTTAAATTAGGTATTATAATTTGTATAATATATATATGCATGCAATTAATTAATACTTCAAAAAGTTCTAACTTAAATCAAAACAAATTAAAAGAAGGATTAGAAGAAGGAGTAGAAAAAATAAATAAATATACTTTTTTAGATTGCCTAGATATATCTATGTCTTTATTTTCATATAAAAAAACAGGTGAAATAAAAACAAAAATCCTATCAAATCAAGATATATTAGCAATGGGCTCAGGAATATTTGATGAATCAATTTTAAAAAATACTGACTTAGTAATTAATAAAAATGAATTAACAATAGATGATGCAGAAGAACTTGCAAACCATATAGAGGAAATACCTAAAGATGCAACTACAGAAGCTGTAGAAGAAAATAATATAAAAGCAAAATATACAACAACATATGGAAATGTAAAGATAAACAATCAAAGTAAATATGATATTACAGAGGATATGTTGGCTCCTAATACAGAAATAACAAATAAAAAAGATATTTTAATATATCATACACATACATGTGAGAGTTATACACCTAGTGAGCGGTTATGAATACGAAGCAAGTGGAAATTATAGAACTACAGATTTGAATTATAGTGTTGCAAGAGTGGGAACTGAACTTACAACTTATCTAAAAAATAAAGGCTTTAATGTTACTCATAATACAACGTATCATGATTATCCTGCATATTCAGGTTCATACTCAAGATCATTAGAAACTATTCAAAATTTATTAACAGGTGAAGATACTCAAATAGTAATTGATTTACATAGAGATGCAGTTGGAAGTAGTAGTTCTTACGCACCTACAGTTAAAATAAATGATAAATATGCTGCACAAATGATGTTTGTAATAGGCACAGATGGTGGAGGACTAGAACATCCAAATTGGAAAAAAAATTTACAAATAGCTGTAAAAATTCAAGAAAAGGCGAATGAGATGTATCCAGACCTATTTAGACCTATAATAATTAGAAATTCAAGATATAATCAACATTTGACAACAGGTTCATGCATTATAGAAGTAGGAGCAACGGGAAATACATTAGACCAGTGTATATTAAGTATGCAATGTCTAGCAAATATTTTTGAGGAGGTATGCAAATAACTTAATTTAAAATTAGATAGAAATAATTTAAAAAAAAGGTTGTAAAAAACCTACTTAATTGATATACTTATAACAGAATTAATATAAGTATATCAATTTTTTTAGGAGGTAATAAGATGGATGAAGAGAACATAAATAATGAGAAAACAAATGATAAATTAGAAACAACAAGTGAAAGCATACAAATTGCAGACGATGTAGTTGCAATAATTGCAGGAAAAGCAGTTTCTGAAATTAATGGAGTTGCTGGAATGTCAGGAGGATTTGCAGGAGGAATTACAGAAGTATTAAGTGGAAAGAAAAATATGTCAAAAGGAATAAAGGTTGATACTGAGGGAAAAGCAACAAAGATAGATGTTAATATAATTGTAGAATATGGTGTAAGAATACCAGATGTAGCATTTGAAATACAAAACAGAGTAAAAAAAGCCGTTGAAGCAATGACAGGATTAGAAGTATTAAGTGTAAATGTTCATGTACAAGGTGTAAAAACAACTGAAGAAAAAGAAGAAACAGAAGAGGAGAAATAAAGATGAAAATTATAGATAAATTTAATTTAGTTCTATTTTCAATAATAATATTAATAATATCATTACTAATATGCATACTAACATTTGGATGGCTAGATCTAAACATAGCTATTGATGGAATATCATTTTTAGCAACAGATACAGTAGCAACTAATATATCATTAGGAATATCTATTGTTCTAATATTATTAGCAATAAAATCAATATTCTTTAATTCATTTTCAAAAGAAAAAATGGAAAGTAAGGAAGGAATATTATTAGAAAATGATAATGGAAAATTGTTAGTTTCAAAAGATACTATAGAAAGCTTAACAAATGCAGTAGTAAAATCATTTGAAAGTGCAGAAAATGTAATGACAAAAGTAGAAGTAGATAATGAGAACCATGTAAAAATATATATAACTTTGTTTGTATATCCAGATGCAGTTATAAAAGAATTATCAACTAAATTACAAAAAAATGTAAAAGATACAATAAAAAAATCTTTAGATTTAGAAGTAACAGAAGTAAATATTAGAATAAAAAATGTAAGTGTAAAAAAAGAGCCAAATATAAAAGAATAAAAGGATGTAATTATGGAAGATTTTAAAAATTTTTTAAGTAAATATAAAGGAGCAATTATTGGAGGATTAATAGCTTTAGTTGCACTATTGCTAAATCTTCATAAAGTATTGGTATGGATTATAATTATAGTAGCAGGAATATTACTTGGTAATTATGTTCAATATAACAAAGAATTTGTAAAAGATAAGATAAAATCATATATAGATAAGTTATAATAGGCGGAGGATAATAATGAACAGATCTAGAGCAAGAGAGTTAGCATTTAAATTACTATACCAAATAGAAATACAAAAAGAAATAAATGAAGAAGATATAGATTTATTCTTTGATAACAATGAAATTAATTCTAAAGAAGTAAAAGAGTATATTAATGATATGGTAAATGGAATTAATAAATATTCAAAAACAATTTTAGAGCAAATATCTAAAAATTTAAAAGAAGATTGGGAGATAGAAAGAATTTCAAAAGTAAATTTAGCTCTTTTAAAATTGGCAATATACGAAATTAAGTATAAACAATTACCATATAAGGTTGTAATCAATGAAGTAGTAGAACTTGCAAAGAAATATGGAGAAGAAACATCTCATTCTTTTATAAATGGAATTCTTGCAAGTGTTGTTAAGGAGAACTAAATGAAACCAGAACCAATTACAGTAACTTACTTAAATAAATATATAAAAGATAGAGTGGCAGAAGATGAATACTTAAAAAGTGTTTTTGTAAAAGGTGAAATATCCAATTTTAAACACCATTATACAGGACATATGTACTTTACACTAAAAGATGAGAATTCTCTAATAAAGTGTATTATGTTTAAGTCATCTACTGCTACTTTGAATTTTGTACCAAAAGATGGAATGAAGGTGTTAGTTTTAGGAAGCGTCGCTGTTTTTGAACGTGATGGAGTTTATCAAATATATGTAAAGGCAATGCAAGAAGATGGTATAGGTAACCTATACAAGGAATATGAAGAACTAAAAAATAAATTAGAAAAAGAAGGATATTTTGATTTAAGTCATAAAAAAAAGATTGCTTTTATGCCTAAGACTATAGGAGTGTTAACATCACAGACAGGAGCAGTTATAAGAGATATAATAAATGTATCTACAAGAAGAAATCCTAATGTACATATTAGATTGCTTCCAATACCAGTTCAAGGGAAAGGAGCAGAATTAGAAATAGCAGATAGCATTAGATTAATGAACGAAAAACAATTAGCAGATGTATTGATTTTAGCAAGAGGTGGAGGAAGTATTGAGGATTTATGGCCATTTAATGAAGAAGTAACTGCAAGAGCAATATATAATTCTAAAATACCTATAATTTCAGCAGTAGGCCACGAAACTGATTTTACAATAGCAGATTTTGTGGCAGACTTAAGGGCTCCTACACCATCTGCAGCAGCGGAACTTGCAGTTCCAGATATAAATGAAGTAAATATAAAGATAAATACATACAGAAGTAGGTATAAAAATGCTTTAAAAAAGAAAATAGAATATATGAATTTAAGATACCAAAAATGTATGGCATCTAGAGTTTTTACTGATCCAACATCTAAGATAAAGGAGTTATATATAGAGTTAGATAACAAGATTAAGATATTAGAGACCAGTATAAATAATAAAGTAAAAGATTTGAAAACTAGTTCAATAGAAATAATATCGAAATTAGATACTTTAAGTCCATTAAAAACTTTAACTAGAGGATATACAATAGCAGAAAAAGATAAAAGGAATATAAAAAGTGTAAAAGATATAAAAAAAGATGATATAATAGATTTAAAATTTATAGATGGTAATATACACACGAAAGTTATATAAATCTTAAAGATAGATAAAATTGTTTAATGGAGGCTTTTATGAATAAAAAAAGAAGAATAATTGTAATATTAGTTATAATAGCTGTAATAATCATTGCTTCGTTATTAACGATAAGATTAATAACTATAAGAAACAACAAACAAAACAAACAAAATGAGCAAAATGTAAATGAGAATATAATAAATGAAAATGAGATAGATAGTAATATAACAAGTAATGAAAACAATGAAATAGAAACCAATATAAATCAAGTAGAAGAAAATAAAAATGAATCTCAAAATACAACTCAAAATGAACCAATTACAGACTCCGAACAAGAAGTAGACAAACAAACGATTCAAAAACAAGAAACTGATCAGGAGAAAGCAATAAATATAGCTAAAAAAGATTGGGGAGAAGATAGCACAGTATATTTTTCTTTTGAAGGAAATAGTAATGGAAAGTATAAGGTATGTGTAAGAAAGGCTGATACAACATACGCTATAAGATATTATATAATAAATATAGATAATGGAACATTTGAAATAGAAGAATAAGGGGGATAAGATGGAAGACAAGATAAATTTTGAGGAGACAATGAAAGAATTAGAAGAAGTAGTTCAAAAACTAGAAACTGGAGAATTAAATTTAGACGAATCAATTAAAGAATTTGAAAAAGGAATGAAACTTTCAGAAAACGCTAGCAAGTATTTGGAAGATGCAGAAAAGAGAATTACTATATTAGTAAAAAATAAAGAGGGTGAACTAACAGAAAAAGAATTTTAATAGGAGGTTTTTATGGAAGATATAGAAATAGCAAGAAATGCAAAATTAAAAAATATAAATGAAATAGCAGAAAAATTAGGAATAGAAGATGAATACATTGAACAGTATGGAAAGTATAAAGCAAAGATATCTAATGAATTATATGAAAAAAAGAAAAATGATAAAGATGGAAAGCTTATACTTGTAACATCAATTAATCCAACACCTTTAGGAGAAGGAAAAACAACTATTTCTATCGGACTTGCAGATGGACTTTCAAAAATTGGTAAAAAACCAATATTAGCTTTAAGAGAACCTTCACTTCGGACCAGTTTTTGGAATAAAAGGTGGAGCTACAGGAGGAGGATATGTACAAGTTGCACCAATGGATGAGATAAATCTTCATTTTACTGGTGATATACATGCAATAACATCAGCTAACAATTTATTATCAGCAATAATAGATAATCATATTTTCCAAGGAAATGAGTTAGGGATTGACAAAGTAATATGGAAAAGATGTGTAGATTTAAATGATAGAGCATTAAGAAAAGTAAAAATATGCTTATCTGGCGAAAAAAATGCTGTACCAAGAGAAGATGGATTTGATATAACAGTTGCATCTGAAATAATGGCAATATTCTGTTTAGCAGAAGATTTAAAAGATTTAAAGAAAAGAATTGGAAATATAGTAATAGGTTACAATAAAAAAGGAGAAGAAATAAGAGCAAGAGATTTAAAAGCAGAAGGAGCAATGACTGTGTTATTAAAAGATGCATTTAAACCAAATTTAGTTCAAACATTAGAAAACACGCCAGCAATTATTCATGGTGGACCATTTGCAAATATAGCACATGGATGTAATAGTGTTATTGCAACAAAAATGGGAATGAAACTTGCTGATTACTGCATAACAGAAGCTGGATTTGGAGCAGATTTAGGGGCAGAGAAATTCTTAGATATAAAATGTAGAAACTTACCAAAAACTCCAGATGCAGTTGTTTGCGTTGCTACAATTAAAGCTCTTAAATATCATGGTGGAATGCCAATAGAAGATATAAAAGAAGAAAGTATAGAATACTTAGAAAAGGGAATTCATAATTTATTAAAGCATATAGATAATCTAAAAAATGTATATGGATTAAATGTAATAGTTGGAATAAATAAATACATAACAGATACAGACAACGAAATAGAATATTTAAGAAAAAAACTAGAAGAAAAAGGCGTTAATATAAGTCTAGTAGAAGCTTGGGCAAAAGGTGGAAAGGGAGCAATAGATTTAGCTGAAAAAATAGTAAATCTTTGTGAAAAATCATCAAAATTTACTTATTGCTATGAATTACAGGATGGAATAAAAGAAAAAATAGAAAAAATATCTACTAAGATTTATGGAGCAGAAGGAGTAGAATATACAGATGAAGCATCAAAAATAATAGAAAATTTAGAGAAAAGTGGATATGGTAAAATGCCAGTATGTATTGCAAAAACACAGTATTCTCTCTCAGATGATGCAAAAGATTTACTTTGTGAAAAACCATTTAAAATACATGTAAGAGATGTAATATTAAAATCTGGAGCAGGATTCATAGTAATACTTACGGGAAGTATATTTACAATGCCAGGACTTCCAAAAGTGCCTGCATCAGAAAAAATAGATATAGATGAAAACGGAGAAATAGTAGGAATATTTTAGAAAGTATAAGAAATAAGAGATGGGTTTCAGAAATGAAGCCTATTTCTTTACAATTTTACATAAAAGTAGTATAATAATTAATATTGGTATATCCAAATTATCTAGCTAAGGGCAGGGCTAGTTTGTAATATATGTATTATGACTAGCACTTAGCTAGTTCTAATACAAATAATTTTGTATAGGAGAAGAAAATATGACAAAAATCAATAAGGAAAAAAATGAAGAGCAACATAAAGATATGTCAAAGCTTGAGAAACTTCAGAAAAAGAAAAGCAAATATCGATGGTCTATAATAACTATGGTTACCATAGATATTCTTATGTATTTTTTCATCATTTTTCTTAGCGTAATAGTCGATAATCAGTATATGTCCAAGTATCGTATAGCAATTGCACTTGCATTGATAGGAGTAGAAACTATCTTAATTATAATAACTGGGATAGTTGCTTCTTTAAGATTAAAAATCGGAAATGAAATTGAAGAAGAAAAAGAAAGAATCGCAAGAATTGAAATAGGAAAATTAAACAACAACGAATTCATGCGTATTCAACTTAAGAAAACAGATAATATAATTTTAAATACAATTTCCAAAAATGCAATAATCAAAGCTAAGATAGATACTGACAATTCTACAATTGTTGTTCTTAAAATTTCAATATTTGATCAGTTTCATAAAGATGGCGAATCGGCTAGCACATGCACATATTTTTTCAATAAAGAAGATATTGTGAACTATATCAAAAAAGTATTTGTTGAAGAAGATATAGAGTGAAAAAAATATAATAAAAATGCTATACTGCCCATAGCATTTTTAATTTTATAAAAGAATAAAAAAAATGCTTTTGGAGAAAATAAATCCAAAGGTGGTTTTTTTATGAAACAATTATTAAAAAACAAGAAAAATATTATTGCTATAATATTATTAGTTATTTCAATAATATCATACCTATCGTATAATATCTTTTTTAGAGAAGACACAAACTCTTCTTATGCACTCTCAAAATATGGATCTAGGAGTGATGAAGTAAAACAAATACAAACTAAATTAAAAAGGTGGGGCTATTATAATGGTTCAGTAGATGGAATTTATGGTTCTCAAACCCTATCTGCAGTAAAATGGTTTCAATCTAAAAATGGACTTACAGTAGATGGAATTGCCGGCCAAAAAACACTTGCTGCAATGGGAATATATTCATCTTCTGCTAATACTACAAATAGCAATTCTAGTTCAGATTTAAATTTACTATCAAGACTAGTATATGCAGAAAGCAGAGGAGAGCCATACACAGGACAAGTTGCAGTTGCATCAGTTGTGCTAAACAGAGTAAAAAGTTCGTCATTTCCAAATAGTGTAGCAGGAGTTATATACCAATCTGGAGCTTTCTCAGTAGTAAATGATGGACAGATAAATTTATCGCCAAATGCTACAGCAAAAAAGGCTGCACAAGACGCAATAAATGGATGGGACCCATCATATGGAGCAATATATTATTTTAATCCAAATACTGCAAAAAGTGCATGGATTTGGTCTAGACCTTTAACTGTTGTAATAGGAAATCATAGATTTTGTAAATAAAATCACAGATTAAAAATTTTTCTTTTTTCCTTTTTTGGACGGACTAGATTTAGCATTTTAAAAAAATGCTAAATCTAGTCCGTCCAAAAAAGGAAAATTTTATTTTTGATTCGAAAAAATTAAATCTTCTTTAGGATATTCTTCAGGTCTTAGACCAATTTTTGATTTCATATAGTTCAATAAAAAGATAAATACCACAAATGATATTAATCCTATTATAATAAATGCATAAGATGTAGTAGTTATGCTAAGTAAGTATGAAGCAAAAAGTGATAAAGAAAAACGTGCAATACTTTCTAACAACTGCTTAATTGCAAATATTTTTGCATTAACTTCTGGATTAGAAAAACTATTAAAGTATCTTTCATTTAATGTGTAATAAGGCCCTTTAATAATAGCATATATTGTAATTAAGAGTAAAACTGTAGCTATAGATACTACAAAACTAATGTTACAAATAACTAATAATCCTGTTAATATAAATCCTGTACATAATGAAAGTGAGAACCAAGTAAGAACGCGATTCCTTAATTTATTATGAAACCAATGTTGTTTCCCAGATGCCATTGATGAAATTATTTGCTGACAAGCTAGTATTATTCCGAAATACTGCTCTGGAACTTTGATATCTACTAAAATACTACTTCTCAGTGTACCAAATACAGATAACATTGAACAAAACAGAGATGAAAAAATCAATAAGGATTTTAAACGATTTGATTTTAAAATTTGTTTAAAAGTAATAAACGTATCTTTATAATATGTTATAAATCCAATAGACTTGTTTTTTTCTAATTTATTAGTAGAAATAGGTTCAGTAAAAGCAAGAGATAATATTGTTGAAATTAAACAACAAATAAAACATAAAATTAATGGAATATATGGATTAAGTACATATAAGAAACCTGTAGTAGCAGATGATACAGCATCAAACACATAATATGAACTGCTTCCTTTTCCATTGATTTTTGAATATATCTTAGCTGCAGATGATGACTTAGGAATGGAATCAGATAAAAGTGTAGGTTCACAAAGACCCTTTAAGTTATAACCTATAGCCTGAATAAGATTTAAAAGCATTAATAGTGGCATGCCATTACCAAGAATATAAAATAATATACTTATACTAACAAAGATGTTACCAAGAAGTAAAGATTTTTGTTTTCCTAAGTAATCCACAATATTTACACAAAATATTTGAAATACAACACGAAAAATTGCATAAAATGAATCAGCAAATAGTATTTGTGATGCAGTAAATCCTTTTACTTGGGTTAAAAACAAAAAAATTATAGCGTAATGAAATAATAAGTCCCAAGCAAACATCTTATATATTGGAAATATTCTCATATTATTTTTTCTTATCATTTGTTCATTCATTACTTTTATCTCCTAATAAAAATTCGAGTTCATTATATATGAAAAAAATAGTTTTATCAAGGGTATATAAACATAATTTGATAGAATTTGTAGAATTTAAAAATCTTGACATTAATTCAAGATATTGATAATATATATTCATAAATGGAGGAGTAGATGATTTTTTATCCTGATGTATATTTAAACAATGTAAAAGATATAACAATTGAATTACTTAAAAAAAATGATATTAAAGGACTTTTGCTAGATGTAGATAACACACTTATTGATTTTGATTTAAAAATATTAGAAGGCTCTAAAGAATGGTGTAAAAATTTAAAAAGCAAAGGAATTAAATTATGCATATTATCTAACACTAATAAAATAGAAAAGGTAAAAAAAGTTGCAAAAGAATTAGATTTACCATATATAAATTTTGCAAAAAAACCTTTTAAAAAAGGTTTTAAGAAAGCAATGAAATTCTTAGAGTTAGAAGCTAAAAATATTGCAGCAGTTGGAGACCAAATAATGACAGATGTTCTTCGGAGGAAATAGGATGGGAATGTTTACAATCCTCACAAAACCACTTCGGGGAAAAAGATATATTAATAACAAGAGTAAAAAGACCTTTAGAGAATGTCATAATAAAAAGATATTTGAAGAAGGTAAGAAGAGAAAGCGAGAGATAAAAATGTATTTTAATGACGTACATATATTATATTATGTTGTATTTGCAATAGTTGGAGGAATAATAGGGCAGTTTATCGATTACTGCAGTAAATGCTTTTTAAAACAAGAAAAAATATTTTCAAAAAATACTTTTTTGAAGTATAAAAGAATAATACTTCCAAATTATTTATTAATTTCGATTACTGCAATTGGATATATTGCTTTATTATATAAATTTAGCTTAAATTTTAATTTAAGTGAAGATTTAAATTTATTTAAATACATAGTTTTACTACCAATGCTATTATGTGCGTTTGTTGTAGATTTAAAAGAGCAGATAATACCAAATAGGCTAAATCTATTGATTTTTGAAACAGGACTAATATTTGTATTTTTATATGGAATTAATAATATAAACATAGCATTAAATATGCTACTTGGAATGATTGTAGGTGCAGTAATTTTTTTAATTATTACATTGCTTGGAGGACTTATTGCTGGAAAAGAAGCAATGGGAATGGGTGATGTTAAATTAATGGGAGCAATTGGACTATATTTTGGTATGCAAAACATAGTTGTGATATCAGTACTATCATTTTTAATAGGAGCAATAATAAGTATAATATATATGATAGTAAAAAGAAAAAGTGCAGATACATATATACCGTTTGGCCCATTTATTGTAATATCATCAATTATAACAATATTTGTGCCATTTAATATTTTATTTACTATACTAATGAAGATTTTTACGTTAGGAATGTATTAATTTATTAATATTCATATATATAAATAAACCGCAAAGCTACCTTTGGTAAAACTTTTAGTTTCATCTTATTAGAGTGAAAAATAAAAGTGTTCCCAAACGTATTGCTATTCTATATATTAAAATATAAGTTATAAATTGTAAAATAAATTTAATAAAGAAGGTGGTTTGCACTATGAATTATAAAATACGTGCCTTAAGAGAAAAACTAAAAAGTTTAAACTTAGAAGGAATGATAGTATCAAATCCTGTTAATATAAGGTACCTTACAAATATAGAATCAGAAGGGACTTTATTAATTACAAGAAAAGAAAATATTTTTTTAACATATACAATGTATTTAGAGGATGTTAATAGAACGCTTACAATAGATGATGAGATAATTGTTGCAGATGTAAGAGATGTTTCAATAGAAGAGACAGAAAATTTTTTCATATTCTGCGAAAACATAGGCTTTGAAGAAAATTATGTAACATACGAACAATATAAAAGATTAAAAAGAAGATACAGAATTAACAATATGGTTGAAACAGAAAACATAATAGAAAAGCAAAGAATGATTAAAGATGAAGATGAAATAGAAAAAATAAAAAAAGCTTGTGAAATAACAGATAAATGTTTTGACCATCTTCTAGAATATATTAAAGAGGGTATGACAGAAAAACAAATAGCTTTGGAAATTGAAATGTTTTTCAAAACACATGGAGCAGACGATGTATCATTTGACCCAATAGTTGCATGCGGAGAAAATTCATCTATACCACATTGGATACCATCCGATAGACAAGTAAAACATGCAGATCCAATATTAATAGATATGGGATGCAAGTATAAAGGATATTGTTCAGATATGACGAGAACTATATTTATGGGATGCATTCTTGAAGAAATAAAACCAGTATATGATTTGGTCTTGAAAAATCAAAAGAATGTATTAGATGTAATGAGAAGCAATTACAATATAAAAACACTTTCAAGAGGAGTAGATGATAGTTACAAACTAAATAATTATGTTTTAATTCATAGTTTAGGGCATGGAGTAGGATTAGATATACATGAAATGCCATATATAAATTCTAAAAATGAAAGTTTTTTAAAAGAAAATATGGTAGTAACTGATGAACCAGGTATATACTTGCCAGGTAAATATGGAATTAGAATTGAAGATACTGTATTAATAACAAAAACGGATTGTATATCTCTTACAAAATCTGAAAAAGGTTATGTGGTAATTTAATAATTAAAAATGTACGAATTCTTAAGCTGTCAAATATTTTATTAATTGACAGCTTGCTTTTGAGGTTAATCTTGATTAAGTTATAAAAATGATATATAATTAAAATGTTGTGAATAAATTATTTTGTAACTAGTGTAGAAAAAACTATTATAAAATTGCACTTTAAATAAAATTATAACAAAAAAGGAGAGAAAAAATATGAGAATATTAAAAGATTTTAAAATACCAGACTTTAAATTTCCAAAATTTAAAATGAAAAATGTAGAAAACATAGATGAAGTAAAAGTAGATTATGAAGCTTTAAAGAAAAAACATAACGAAGAAAAAGAAAAAAATAAATATTATGAACAAACACATTACAAAACAATAAAAGAAATATTTGTAAGATCAAGAGAAAAATATGCAAATGATGTTTGTATATTAGAAAAGTTTAATCCAAAAGAGAGTTTTAAAGAGATTACATATAAAGAATTTACAGATGATGTAATTGCTTTGGGTACGGCACTTACAAAAAAATATAATTTAAAAGATGAAAGAGTTGTAATTGTTGGAGAAAATACATATGATTGGTATGTATCATATATGGCAATGCTTTGTGGTGTAGGTATAGCAGTTCCAACAGATAAAGAATTACCAGCAAATGAAATGCAAAATGTAATAGAACGTTCAAGAGCAACAGCAGTTATTTATTCTGGTAAGAAAAAAGATATAATAAAAAAAATAGAAGATAATCTTCCAGAAGTTAGGTATTTTATACAAATGAATTCAGACGATAAATTAGTAGGAAGAGAAGTAGGATTTAATACAGTTTTAAATGAAGGTAAAAAAATGCTTACATCTGGTGATAATTCATTTATGAAAATACAAATTAATCCAGAAGAATTTAAAGTATTAATATTTACATCTGGTACAACATCAAATGCAAAAGGTGTTATGATATGTAATAGAAATTTAGCAGAAAATGTAAATGCAGTAAGCCCTTATGTAAAATTAGATGAAAATGACAGATTATTTTCAGTATTACCTTTGCATCATACATATGAATCTTCAATAGGATTTTTATTACCATTTGCTAATGGATGTTCTGTTGCAGTATGCCAAGGACTTAAATACATAGTTCCAAATCTAAAGGAAACCCAGCCAACAGCAATGCTTGCAGTTCCATTATTAATAGAAAGCTTATACAAAAAAATAAATGCTACGATCGAAAAAAGTGGAAAAGCAGGACTTGTAAATTCTATGATTCATGTAACAAACGCACTAAAAAGTGTTGGAGTAGATATAAAGAAAAAAGTATTTGCTGAGATTTATGAAAATTTGGGTGGAAAATTAAGAATAATAGTTTCTGCCGCAGCTCCAATAGATGCTAAAATAGGTAAATGGATACAAGATATAGGAATAAGTTTCCTTCAAGGATATGGATTAACAGAAACAGCACCTATTGCTGCATTAACACCAGAATTCGATCCAAAAGTAGGATCTGCAGGAAAAGCAGTTGTATGTGCAAAACTTAAAATAGATAATCCAAATGAAAACGGAGAAGGCGAAGTATTAATAAAAAGTGAAACTTTAATGATAGGATATTACGAAGACGAAGAAGCAACAGATGAGGTTATAGAAATAGACGAAGATGGAAATAGATGGTTTCATTCAGGAGATGTAGGATATTTAGACGAAGATGGCTTTCTATTTATAACAGGAAGAAGTAAAAATGTTATAGTAACTCAAAATGGTAAAAATATATATCCAGAAGAAATAGAATTAATGCTTGGAAATATATCAGAAATAAAAGAATGTATGGTATATGGAAAAGAAGTAGAGGGCGAAAAAGAATTAGTGATTTCTGCTAGAGTAATTCCAAATTATGAAGAAATAGAAGAAAAATACGGTAAAGGTTTATCAGATGAGAAAATTCATGATATTATATGGGAAAAAATTAAAGAAGTAAATCATAAATTGACTTCATATAAAGCAATAAAAAATCTAGAAATAAAAAAAGACGAATTTGTAAAAACAACAACTATGAAAATAAAACGTTATGCAGAAATACAAAAAAAATAAATAGAAATATTACAATTGTGTTACAATTTGTTTAAATAGCTTTTTCTCTATTGACAGAATAGTTTAAATTGTATTAAAATAAGACTGAAATAAATTACAAATGTTTTATGTCCTATTAGACATTTTGTAGAAAAAGATATTACTTAGGACAAAGGAGGGGAGTTTACGATGCTTTTTTTCCATAAACCAGGCATAGTAAACGTAAAAATGATAATCACAGAAGAAAAAATTTTATCAAATATTGACAAAGTACAAAAAATGATAAATCCAAATAGTAAAAAACAAATTATACAATTAGAAGATGATGCATATTTTAAGGATTTAATAGATTCTATAAAAACATATCTAACAGAGTATCCAAAAAAGAAAAACTTTCCTGCAAGTGTATACAAAGCAGCTTATGGATTAGTAGAGTTTGCTACAAATCAATTTGAAGAAAATACAAAACAAATTGAAAAATTAATTAGACAAAGAGAAAATAATATAGCTAAAGCAAGTGAATTAAAAGATGTGTTTGAAGTAGTTCAATCTAAAGATAAAGAATGGAAAAGTAGAGTAAAACAAATTAGCAATGTAATGTCAGAAGATATAATTGAGGCTCTAATAATAATTGGAAAATGTAAAACTAAAAGACCAGCAAATTATGATGATGCTGTAAAATTAATAAAAGCCAGAATATCAAATCTTGAAGGAAATCTACATATCGAAATAGATATGGAAAGAATAGAAGACAGATCAAAGGCATTGAGCTATATAGGAATTGAAGTAGCAGAAGCCCTAAAAGGAATACCAACACCAGTAGAAACACTTGAAAAAGCACAAAAAACACAGAAGGTAGTAGAGGAACAACCTGTAGTAGAAGAAAATTCATATATTGAAGAGACAAGATTTGAGGTTAAACCATCATTATGGCAGAGAATTAAAAATAGTAAATTAGTAAGAACAATATCTTATATAATGAAAATAAAAGTAGTATTAGATGTTCCAGCACTTCCAGAAGGTAGAGGAGAAAATAACTGAGATAAAAAATGAAAGGACGGAAGTTATATTTCCGCCCTATTTTTTTGAAAATAAAAAAGATGTGCCCCAAATGTGACAAAGATGCACGCTTGGGACTGTTTCTAAGGAGGTTTTTATGAGTAAATATGATGAACAGTATTTAGACTTAGTTGAAAGAATATTAACAAAAGGATATTACGATCAGAATCGAACAGGAATTGCAACATATAAATTACCACACCAAATATTGCAATTTGATTTAGAAGAAGAATTTCCAATACTTACAACAAAGTTTGTAGCATTTAAAGCCGCTGTAAAGGAATTATTATGGATATTCCAAAAACAATCAAATAAAATTAGTGATTTGCATGAACAAAATGTACATATTTGGGATGAATGGGAAATGGAAGATGGAACAATAGGAACATCATATGGATGGATTGTTAAAGAATTTAAACAAGTAGATAAATTAATTCATCAATTAAAAACTAATCCACAAGATCGCAGAATGGTAATAAACTTATGGCAAATACCATATTTAGATACAGGAGCATTATATCCATGTGTATTTAATAGTTGTTGGGATGTA
The DNA here is from genome assembly GCA_947627415.1 of uncultured Clostridia bacterium. Taxonomy (GTDB): domain Bacteria; phylum Bacillota; class Clostridia; order TANB77; family CAG-508; genus CAG-452. The sequence goes on from CANQVU010000018.1 coordinate 29,581, forward strand.
ACAGACGGAAAATTAAATTGCATGCTTACAATAAGATCAAATGATATTCCTTTAGGACATCCTTTTAATGTAACTCAATATGCAGTATTTGTTCATTTACTTGCCCAAGTAACAAATTTGAAACCAGGAATGCTTACAGTATGTATTAGTAATGCTCATATTTATGAAAATCAAATAGAAGGAATGAAAGAACAACTATCAAGGAGAGACAAAGCGTATCCAGCACCAAAACTTTGGATTAACCCAGAGATAAAAGATTTTTATGATTTCAAACCAGAAGATATTGAACTTATAGATTATAAGCATTTAGGAAAAATAAAAATGGATGTAGCGGTTTAGAGTCTAAACTGACAAACAAAAAGAAAGAGGCGATATATATGCTTAGTATAATAGTTGCAATAGCAAATGAAAATGTAATAGGAAAAGATAATAAATTAATTTGGCACTTACCAGAAGATTTAAAAAGATTTAAAGAAATAACATCAGGACATAAAATAATAATGGGACGAAAAACATTTGAATCATTAGGTAGAGTATTACCTAACAGAAAACATATTATTTTATGTAATGACATGGAAATGAATATAGATAATGAGAATGTTGAAATTTTAGATGACATCTCAAAACTGGATAAATACATAAATTCTGACGAAGAATGTTTTGTAATAGGTGGAGCAACAATATATAAGCTACTTATGCCATACGCAAATAAAATGTATATAACAAAAATAAATGAAGATTTTGATGGGGATGTTTGGTTCCCAGAAATTAGAGATATAGAATGGGAAGAAATATCAAGAGAAAAAGGATTAAAAAATGATCAAAATCCTTTTGATTATGAATATATTACATATGTAAGGAGATAAAATAAAAAAAATTAAAATTAAGTATGTCAATGAAATTTGAAAATGTCCCAAAATTTTTTAAACATTAGCCCTAAAAATTTAGTTTTTTAGGGCTAAATT
>CANQVU010000019.1 GCA_947627415.1 uncultured Clostridia bacterium
CTAATATTAGTAGGAGTAACAATAAATGTAGCACTAAATGGAGGATTATTTGGAAAAGCAAGAGAAGGAGCAAGTGGGACACAAATAGAATTAGACAAAGAAATATTAGCATCAGCAGCATTAGGAACAATGGGAGAAAATGGAGAAGTAAATTTTGAAGAACTAGATGCAAATCTGCCAGACGGATTTAAAGGAAGTAACGGGACATATGAAAAAGATGGAGTTACATTTATAGTAGACAAATATGGAGGAGTAACAACAAAAGAAAAATCAACAGGAGATTTAGCTTTACTAGAAAAATATTTCTTAGGTGAAGATGGACAAAAGAAAAATTTTTTTGATCTTGTGACTCTAAATTTTGAAGGAACCAATTATTCTGAATTATATATGTTTAATAATAATGATATAATGCCAAATGCAAGAGATGAATTGAAATTTACTCTTGGTACTGGTGGTGAAAATATAGGAGATGAAGCCAGTTTCTATATTAAATATAAAGGAAAACTATATGAAATTATTGCGGATAATGTAGGTAACAACGAGGAATTGCCAAATTTATTAATAAAATCTATTCAGCTTGTATATGAGCCACAAGGAATGGAAGGAAAAACAGTAAAATATAATGCAGATGGAACAGGAGAAAAAGACTGGTTTGTATTATATGATAATGGAGAAAATGTAGAAATAATAAGTATGGAAGTAATGGGGAACTTAAGCCTAGGTAGTAGCGATGAAAAAGCAAATGAAGCAAAAGATTTAGATAATAATGGAGAATTAAGCTATACAGAAAAGGCAATATATTCATATAATAATGCAATAACAAGATTAAATGAATATTGTAGCAGTCTAATAACGAATTCAAATAAAATATCAGTAAGAAGTGTAGGAAGTAATCCAGATGATCCATCAAGTGAAAATACTACATTATATACATCAGACAAATTAAAAAGTTGGGCAGATGGAAAATATGATGGAATAGGAAAAAGTGAAGATTTAAATTTTGAGCAAGATTTACTGAGAATGTGCTATTATGGAATATCTGGTATAGGAGAAGAATATTGGCTAGCTTCTCGTACTGTGGTTGATATTTCATATCAGCTTGGTTTTCGAATGCATAAAATAAACTCAGAAGGTATGGATGACAGCAGCGATAATATATGGTACGTATATAGTACTAATGCTGATACTTACGGTGACAGCATGAGCGTCCGTCCAGTTGTAAAAATATCACCAAATAATTTAACTGTAGTTGAATAGGAGACTTATAAAATTATTTAATATAAAATTAAAGACAGTTTGAAAGAATAATAAATTTTCTTCGAACTGCCTTTTTTGTTTTTCTATTTTGTTATCAAGTTTCTAATTATCATACCAAATCCAGTCAATTTAACTATTAGAGATACTATAAATCCTAAGTAAGGAATTAAATCGATTAATGATAGTATTACAGTTATTGCTAAAATATATAGATAAGTTTTAAAATTATTTGACATTTTATTCTTAGCAAATGCAGAAATTGATATTATAAATATTGATTTTGAAATTACTAGTAATATTATATAAATTAATAATAGAATTAATCCTAATATACTTCCTACTTTTGACATAAATAAAAGTATTATAATAATTGGAGTTAATACTAAAAGTCCAAGACCAATTCCAAAGTATTTTAACAAATTCAAAAGTGATATATTAGAAATTTTATCTAAATAATTTGGTGCAAATTTAGAAATTAGTAAGTATATCAAATATACACAAACAAGTAGGGCAATTAAACTTAATACATAATTCCATATGCTTGAGAATATAGATTTAGATGTACTATTATAGTTGTTATGACTAATTTCTCCAGATACAATTCCTTCAGGTATTTCTAAATCTCGCTTAGATGAATACGATAAATTTCCAGAAATTTTACATGTTAAATCAGTGTCATTATCTTTATTTTTAAAAGATATATTTTTAGAATTTATTGTTGCATTTCCTTTGATTTCTCCAGAGAATGTAAATGTATTTGCATCAGTTAAATTAAAATCTTTTTGATTTATAAATTTATCATTTGTTTCTATTTTCTTTGCTTCTACAAAAGAATTTCTATATACATAACCATTAAGATTAGCATTTTCTGCTGTTAAATGTAAATCCCTAGATATAAATCCGAAATATTGCATATCAAAATTTTTAACGGTAGCATATAAACTTCCACCAATTTCAGCATTTAGAGTAAGTTTATTTGAAACAACAAATACATTACCATAAATTATAGAACCTTGTGATAAATTTATTTCATTGGCACATATATATAAATCACCATAAATTCTACCGTCCTGGTTCTAAAGTAAATTTATTAGCTGTTATAAAAGCATTACCAGATATTGTACAATACTTATCTATAGATATTGCAGGGTTTCCAATATCATCTTTTTCTGTGTCTGAATAAGTTATATTAGATTTAATATTTACAGTATTGGCTGCTGCAAATAAATTTCCCTCAATTATTCCACCATTATTACTTGGATCAATATTAAGTGTATTTACTGAAGTAAATACATTTCCATTAACAGTATTTTTTATTTCATATTCATTATCTTCAACATACAAATCAGAATCTCTTAAATCATTTTCCTGATTTCCGTTCATTTGATATTAGCATAATTTCATCATTTGATTCAGTTGCAAAACTAAATGAGGTTAATAATAACATTGAAATTACAAAAGTAACAATTAAAAATTTTAATTTTATTTTCATCTAACTAGCCTCCTTTTTTATTATTAATATTACTATATAGCTTTAAAATAATATTTGTCAATTGTATGTGATAAAAATTGTAAATTTCAGACGATTAAATCTATTGCAAATGTTGTAGTGGGGAATTCATTTCCACACGAAAAACAGATAAATTCCGGGTAGATATGGAATCTGCCCCTACAGATTTGAAAATGAATTTATCCTCATAAGCAACATTTTATCTAAGAGTTTAAATAGTAATTACAATATTTTGATACAGGACATTTGCTACATTTAGGATTTCTTGCAGAACAAATGTTTCTTCCATGCCACACGAATAAATGATTAACATCCTTATAATATTTATTAGGAATGATTTTTAATAAGTCTTGTTCAATTTTAGAAGGATCGGAATTTTTGGAAAGGCCTAATCTATTGGAAATTCTTCTTGCATGGGTATCAACAGCAATACCAATAGGATTATTAAAAGCTTCCAACATAATTACATTTGCACTTTTCCTTCCAATACCAGGAAGAGTTATTAATTCATCCATATTTTTAGGTAGGTCCCCATTATATTCTTCCATAATTTTCTTAGAATATGCTTTAATATTTTTAGCTTTTGTTTTATAAAAACCACAAGGATGAATCAAGGCTTCTAAAGTTTCTAAATCCATATTTATAAAATCTTGAGGTGTACTATATTTCTCAAAAATTGAAGGTGTTGTTTTATTAACTCTTTCATCGGTACATTGAGCTGATAGCATAACAGCAATGCCAAGTTCAAATGGAGAATTAAAATCTAAACTACATGTTGCATCTGGATATGTAGATTTTAATAATTCTATTATTTCTATAATATTTTCTGTAGATAAATTATGATTACTTTTTTTATGTTTCTTATCCAAAACTATCACCCTTTTACATAAAAAATAATATATTATAATAATAAATAAGAATTGAAAGCAGATGTAGGGGGAAGTATATGTTAAATCTATTTAAAAAAACATTAGCAGTATGCTTAATCGGATTTGGACTACGGAGTATTACTTGTGATATTACTTCCATTTTCAGGTTGGTTATTCATTATTGGAATTACAATAGTAGTAGTAGGAATAACATGGCTTTCTTGTTAAATTAAAAATAAAGGAGAGTGCTGCATAATGACTATAGTAGTAAAAAAAGTTCCTAAATTTTTAAGAGGAATTGTAAAATTGATATTTGGTATAAAATAGTAAAGTATATATAATACATAAGATGATTATAGATTTTACAAATATCTCAATATCAATTATATTACAAAACAAACAAAAAAAATAGGTTTTATACCTATTTTTTTTAAAACTTACATATATATTAATTAGCCTAAAATTATGCTTTTTTTACTTTACCAGAACGTAAGCATTTAGCACAAACCTTAATTTTTTTTGGCTGACCATTCACTATTGTTTTTACTGTTCTTAAATTTGGTTTCCAAGTTCTTGAAGTTCTTTTACTAATATGTGAACGTGTAATACTAAGTTTATTTCCATAATTTAATGTTTTTTCACAAATTTCGCATTTTGCCATAATGTACGCACCTCCTATACCTAGCTTATAAACTGACTAAACAATAGTTTAGCACAAATTTAAAAATATTACAAGAGTTTTTGCAAAAATAATTGACACCACTAATCAATGTGATAAAATAAATTAAATTTAAGTTCTAAATATTTTAAAATCTAATCAGTTAAATCTTAAAATTTTCAAGATATAAATTAATAAATTGTAATTTGAGCGTCCGGACGTGAGGAAAAAATTTATTTCGCAGAAATGGAATTTTTTCCTCCGTCCTAGCGAATAGATGTAGGCAATGAACTCAATAGAAATATAATATCTGTTAACCATTTTATCTCCCGGCAGAAGTCCTTCGGAGATAATGCCGGATCCCAGAAAAATGGCTTAACATCTATTATTGTGAAAGCAACAAGGTTCCTGGGTACCCACCCACAATCTTTGATTGTGATGGTGGGTAGGGTTCTTATAATTTCTATTGAATTCTATAATCTAGATTTCAAATTTCAAATGCAAAATTCCTTCGCTCAAACAACAATTTATCGAAAGGGTAAGAATGGAAAAAATAATAAACAATACTTTAAATCTCATATATCCACCAGTTTGTGGGTTTTGCCAAAATATTTGCAAAGATTATATATGTAAAAAATGTAGTATAAGAATAAAAAAATATGAAATAAAAAACAAAAATACATTTGAAGTAAAAGACAAAACAAAATATTTTGATGAGATTTGTAGTTATTTTAAGTATGAAGAAATTATAAGAGATATGCTTATAAACTATAAATTTAACAACAAACCATATTTATACAAAACTTTTTCAAAAATAATATTAAATAATAAAAAAATATGTGGCTTTTTAAAAAAATATGATATAATAATTCCAGTTCCAATACATAAAAGAAGAAAACAACAAAGAGGATACAATCAAACAGAACTTATAGCAAAAGAAATTTCAAAGAATTTAAACATAAAAATAGAAAAAGATATATTAATAAAAAGCATAAATACAAGAGCTCAGTCAGAACTAAATAAAAAAGATAGACAGTGCAACTTAAAAGGTGCATTTAAATTACAAAACATGCAAAAAATAACAAATAAAAATGTATTAATTATTGATGATATTTATACAACTGGAAGTACAGTAAATGAGTGTAGCAGAATGATTAAATTGGCTAGAGCAAAAAGTATTGGAATATTAACAATTGCAAAAGATTAAAGGAGGATACATGGAAGATTTAGTAGAAAGTATATTAGATTATGTTAGAGCAGATTATACAGACTATGCAATAATGATAAATGGTGAATGGGGAAGTGGAAAAACCTATTTTTGGAACAACAAAATAAGGAACAAAATAGATTCACTTCAATTAAATGGCAAAACGTATACAACTATATATATGTCTTTATACGGAATTTCTAATTTAGAAGATATAAGTAAAAAGATATTTATAGAAACTACTCAGCTTATGGACAAAAACATGAGAAGATACATGAATGCAACAGGTCAACAGTCGATACCAGAATATGCAAAAACTGGTCTTGACATGGCTAATCTTTTTGGTGTAACACAAAATGGAGATAAAGTAGATTATAGTAAATTCTTCTCTACAGATGATAAAGTTTTATGCTTTGATGACTTAGAGAGAGCAAATGTTGACGTTATAGATATATTAGGATATATAAATAATTTTGTTGAACACGATCATATAAAAACAATTATTATATGTAATGAGAAAGAGCTTTCAACAAAGTTGAAAAGTACTAACTTAGAAATGAAAACATTTATTGCAACATATCTTTTAGATAAAGAAGGAGACTTATCTAAAACAGATAAGCCAATGGTTGAAAAAATACAAGATAAAATAGAATATGTATTTGATAAAGCAAATGATTATGAAAGAATAAAAGAAAAACTGATAGGGGAAACATTTGAATATGCACCAGAATTTAACTATATAATAAATGGAATCTTGATGAGATATGAAAATAACCCAGATTTAATTAGATTTCTTAGAGAAAATACAAATTATATTATTTCTACATTTAATAAAAGTGGTACAAGAAACTTAAGAATACTAAAACATGCATTAAATGATTTCAAAAAAGTATATGAAATGGTAAATAAATACTATCCAAATACAAATTATAGAATTTTGCAAACAATGCTTATATTTACAATAGCAATATCTTTTGAAATAAAAGCAGGAAAAATAACAAAGGATAAATTTGTGAATATAGCAGATAATGAAGAATATAAATCAATTCTTGTATCTTCAAGAATTCTAATGGATAATAGACAATTTTATATCAAAGAATTTGATAATAATTATTACTATAATTTTAAATCAGAATATAGATTCTTCAAATTTATAGAAATATATGTAAGAACTAGAATTTTTGATATGAAAACTTTTAAAAGTAATATGGAAGTAATAATAAACACTGTAGACACAGAAAAACTTCCAGGATATAAAAGATTACTAACAGAAGAATATTGGAAAATATCTGATGATCAATTTCCAGGAGTTATTGAAGAGGTATTAGATGATGTAAAAAATGGAAGAGTTAAACTTCTAGATACGGTTAAATTATTTATATATTTTACTTATTTCATAAAAAAAGATTTAATTGAATATGATATAAAAACAGTAAGAGGAATATTCTTTAATGGAATGAATGTAGCAGCATTAACATCTGAATACTATGAGAATCCTGATGAAGAAATTGAAAGAATAATAATCGGAGAAAAAACTCAAGAAATAAATGATGTATTAGATCATTTTTACATGATAAATAGAGCACTAAAAGATAAAATGTATATGGAAAAAGCAGACAATATATTTAAATGCATACCAATGAAAATGGAAATGTTCTATGAAAGATTTGACAAAGAATGTATGGATGTTCCAATATTTAAATATTACGATCCATACCAAATGTTCCAAAGGATATCTTGTGCAAGTAATGAAGATATAGTATCAATTAAAGAAAAACTTTTAGACAGAGCAGATAAATATACTAAAGAAATAGAACCAGAAATGAAAAACATAAAACAATTAAAACAAATAATAGATGACTACATAAAAGGAAAAGACATGGGAATTAAGATAGTAATGCTACAAGAATTTTCAAAAGATTTAGGAACTATATTAGAGAAATATAGATAAATTGTAATTTGTTTCATGTTCGGAAAATTCAGGACAGTCCCAAAAATCCCCAAAATTGGTGATTTTTAGGGACAGTCCCTAGAATTCCCCTCACACAAATAACAATTTATCTAATTAGAGGAGAATAAAATATGGAAGAATTAAAATTAAATTATTATTTTAAAGATATAGAAAATTTTAGTTTTAAAGAAGTGTTTAATAATTGTACATATCCATGGGAAGCCTTAAATAATATAAATGAATATATTAGAAATTTTATGAATAATAAAGAAATGAAAATAAATAAAGCATCAGAGATTGGAGAGTTTTGTTCAGTAACTGGAAACTACTTTATAGATGAAGGAACAAAAATACATTCAAATGTAACGATACAAGGACCAGTATTAATAGGAAAAAATGTAGAAATACAATCAGGAGCATTAATAAGACCAGGAACTATTATAGGTGATAATGCTTCAGTTGGACATTCATCAGAAGTAAAACATGCAATACTTGGGAACAAGTCTAAAGTAGCGAGTTTAGCTTTTGTTGGAGATTCAATTCTTGGTAAATCTACAAGAATTGGAAGCGGAACAATACTTGCGAATAGAAGATTTGATCAAAAAAATATTAGTATAAAAAAAGACGGAGAAAAAATAGATACTGGTTTAGACTTTTTTGGAAGTATTGTAGGAGATAACACAAGGCTTGGTGCAAATGTAGCATCGCTACCAGGGGCATTTATTGGACCATACACATGGGTATTACCAGGACTTCAAATAAGAGGATTTGTACCAGCAGAAAAAAGATTGTTTCCAAAAACTGAATACACAATGACAGATAATGAAAAAGTAGAATTAAAATAATTAAGATTTGAAAATTTGTTGCTAAAAACAGTAATATAATATTTAGAATTATTATATTACTGTTTTTTTATTTTAAATTTAAATAAAAGATATGTAAACAATAAAATAAACGAACAAAAAATAAATATTTGAGTTATTGACAAATAGAAAACGTAATTTTAAATATATAGACTAGAACATATAAATTTCTAGTCTATTTTTTCGTCAAAACTTCTTATATTTCATCAAAGGAAAATATTTCTAAAAGAAGTATATATAATTCATAAGAAAATTTGGTAAACTGACATCACTAGATGCCAAATAGGGACATAGCTCTTCAAACAAAGATTAACTTCGAAGATAAGCTTTGTCCCTATACCTTAGTAGAGGAGGAGTACATAATGAAAGTTGAATATAAAAAAGAGGACAAGCTCTTAATTTTAAAAATAACAGAAGAAATAGACCATCACTCTTGCGAGAAGATAAAAAAAAGAGCAGATTATGAAATACAAATACACATACCTAAAAAGGTAATTTTTGATTTTAGTAATGTTAACTTCATGGACAGTAGTGGAATTGGAATGATAATAGGAAGATATAAATTAGCATCAATGTTTGGTGGAAAAACGAGTATGATAAATGTAAAACCAGCAATAAAAAAAGTATTTGAAATGTCAGGAATATTAAAATTAATACCAATAGAAGAAACAGAAAGTATGGGGGGTACAGAATTTGAAAAATGTATATGAAAATGAAATGAAGTTAGAATTCTCCAGTAAGTCAGCAAATGAAAGCTTTGCAAGGATAGCAATTGCAGCATTTGTTGCACAACTGGATCCTAGCCTAGAAGAAATAGCAGATATAAAAACATCAGTATCAGAAGCAGTAACAAATTGTATTATACATGGATATGAAGAGGGAGAAGGAATAATAAAAATTGAATGTAAACTATTCGCAAATTCAATAGAAATAGAAATTTCAGACAATGGTAAAGGAATAGAAGATATAGAAAAAGCAAAAGAACCTTTGTATACATCAAAATCTGATTTAGAAAGATCTGGGATGGGATTTACGATAATGGAAAGCTTTATGGATGAAGTAAAAGTTGAATCAGTATTAGGAGTAGGTACTAAAGTAACAATGAAAAAGATGATTAAAGTAAATAATGAAATAGAAGAAAATGAGATAAAGCTTTAATACATATTTTAAACAATTAAAGGAGTTACTTTATGTATGAAATAAGAACTGAAGATATATTAAGGGCACAAAATGATGATAAAGATGCAATGTCAAATATCATAGAAACAAATTCAGGTTTATTATGGAGTATAGTTAAAAGATTTTTGGGCAGAGGATATGATGCTGAAGAATTATATCAAATAGCATGTATTGGATTTATAAAATCGATAAAACGTTTTGATGTTACATTAAATGTAAAAATATCTACATATGCTGTGCCATATATAATGGGAGAAATCAAAAGATTTATAAGAGATAATGGCCCAATAAAAATAAGTAGAAGTTTAAAAGAATTATCAAGTAAAATTAAAGAAACACAGAGAGAATATTTATGCAAAAAAGGAGAAGATATTAGTATATCTCAAATTGCAAATATATTAAAAGTTTCGAAAGAAGAAATAGCAATGGCTATGGAATCAGAAAGACCATTAGAATCAATTGATGAAGAAAGTTATAACAATGATTCAAATGGAGAAACAAAAATAAGTAAAATTTCTAATGGAAAAGATGAAGCAGCAATACTAATAGATAAAATGTGTGTAAACAGTTTAATTAAAGAGTTAAATACTAGAGAACAACAAATTATTTTGCTTAGATATTATAGAGGAAGAACCCAAACAGAAGTAGCAAAAATGCTAGGAGTAACTCAAGTACAAATTTCCAGAATAGAAAAGAAAATTCTTCAAAATATGAAAGAAAAAATATCATATGATGAGTTAAAAACAAAAATTTAAATATTTTAAAAATTAAACATTAAAATTATTGACAATAAAAAAATATATATTATAATGAACATAAGAAACTTATAAAAAATAGAAAAAAGGAGAGAAGAAACAAATGAAAAAACAAGAAGAAAGATTGAATGAAAGTGTGTTATCGGTAAGAAATAACAAAAAGGAATACCGAACCTACGTTCAAGACTACAGCGGCATTACTTTAATAGCATTAATAATCACAATAATAGTAATGCTAATATTAGTAGGAGTAACAGTAAATGTAGCACTAGATGGAGGATTATTTGGCAAAGCAAGAGAAGGAGTAAGAAAAACTCAAATAGCAGAAGTTGCGGAATTAGCACAAGAAGAAATAGTATTAGAAATAGCAAATAATGGAGATATAACGAAAGAAAAACTAAAAAATATATTAGATAGATATTTTAAAGAACTACCAGATCCATTACCAAATAATTTAGAAGGAGCAATGGGAACTTTAAGGGATGAATATGGAGGATACACTGATGTTCCATTATCAGATATATATAGTGGAGGAATTACTACGCCAGGAATAAAAGCTGCAGATGTTGCGTCAGACCTATCAAATTTTATAGGAAAGACAGTAACAGGATATACAAGTGAAAAAGCAAGTAACTATCAATGGCAAATATTTTATGCAGATTCAAGTAATATATATTTAATATCATCTTACTTTATAAACTATTCTGATATACCAACAAAAGATGGAAAAGTGTTAACAAAGAAAAGTACTGACTATATAATAGATTTTAGTGAGGAAGTACTAAATTTATATAATGGATCATCAGATATAACAGATAGTAGATTAAAAACATTAAATAAAGATTATTTTGACAAAAATTTTTCTAGTGAAGACAACAATATGAAAGCAGTAGCATACATGTTAGATACAAGTATATGGAATACTTTTAAAGATAACAATGCAGATTACGTAATAGGAGGACCAACAGTAGAACTATTTTTTAATTCATATAATGCAAAATATGGAACAAAATATGAGGCACAAGCATATTCTAACAAAGGTTATAAAATAAGGGAAAATAATGGGAACTTGAAAGATTCTTTTAGTCTTTCAGAGGGATATCAGCGGATATGATGGATTTTACTTGTTTGGAAATACGGCAGATGCATCTGGTTATTGGCTTGCTTCCCCAGCTGCTTATAGTGGAGAATTTGGAAACGATAATTTGATGTTTGCTGGCAATGGTGCAATTGCTAATGCTGAAATGCTAAATTATGGACAAATGGGATTTCGACCAATTGTATGTTTGAATAGTGGAGTTCAACTTGAAGAAATAAGTAGTAATACTTTTAAAATAAAATAATAAAAAGTAAAGTAAAAAATATCTTAGATTTAGAAATAAATCTAAGATATTTTTATAAATAACTAATTATAAATAAACATAAAAAGTATTAAAAAAGAAAAAAGTATATGATAACATCTCCTTATAAATAAGAATAAGGAGAGAAGAAACAAATGAAGAAACAAAAAGAAAGATTAAATGCAAACAATGTAGATGCAGACCTTGTGTCTGCCCAAAAAGAAAATAAGGGGCAGATATGGAATCTACTTCTACAAAATCCAAAAACCAAATTCCAAACTCTAACTTCCAATGCCAAAGGCATCACCCTAATAGCTCTAATAATCACAATAATAGTAATGCTAATATTAGTAGGAGTAACAATAAATGTAGCACTAGATGGAGGATTATTTGGCAAAGCAAGAGAAGGGGCGAATAAAACACAAATAGAAGCTGATAGAGAAACTTTATTATCAGCAGTAATAGGAGCGATAGGAGAAAATGCAGAAGTAGATTTTACTGTATTAGATAGTACTTTACCAAATGGATTTATAGGAAGCAATGGCACGTATACAAGTAAGATAGGAAATACATTTATTGTAGATGAATATGGAAATATAACACTTGCAGATGAAGACTTGTTATCATTGATAAGATATTTTCTAGGAGATAATTTTGAAGGGAAAAACATATATTCTCTCACAGAAGGAGGTTATTTGGATGAAACAACGATATTTAAAGATGATAAATTAACAATACCAAATGCAAGTAGTGATTTAAGGTATTTAACCATTATAGAACCTAATGATGGCATAACAGAGTTTTACGTATATTTAGGATATAAGAGCAAAGTGTATAAACTAAGTACAGGATATGAATGGGAAGAAACACTTACAGCTCAAAAAGTAGAGTTTGTGTATGAGCCACATGGTAGAGAAGGAAAATTGGCAAAATATGATTCAAACGATGATGGAACACAAGAAGAATGGATGATATTATATGATAATGGAAATGATGTAGAAATAATACCTATAAATTCAATGGGGGAAAAAGTAACAATAGGAAAAGATGATGAAGAAGCACAAGGCAATACAGATTTAGATAGATCGATATACTCATATAATAACGCAATAAAAAAACTAAATGAATACTGTGCAAGTTTAATAACAAATAATAATAAAATATCAGTAAGAAGTGTAGGAAGTAATCCAAACAATCCATCAAGTGAAAATAGTGCATTATATAAATCAGATAAGTTAGCACAATGGTATGAAGGAAGATATAACGGAGTAGTCAAAGGTGCAGACAAAAATTATGAGCAAGACTATGTGAGAATGAGTTACTGGGGAGTAGCTAAGAATGGACAAGAGTATTTTCTTGCTTCGCGAGGTAACATCGAGTATGACGATCATGTCAACTTTTTCTTATGGATTTCGTATGATGGCGCTTATGATTTTGGAGATGTTGTTTATATATCTAGTCGTTACCAGAATCGTGGAGGAAGTTTTTCAAGAAATGTGCGTCCAGTAGTAAAGGTATCTCCTGAAAACATACAAATTGAGGAATAATATATTTTAAATTTAAAACTAAGGCATAAAATAATGTTGAAGTGATAAAATGAAAGTAGAAACAAAAAGCCTACTTTCATTTTTTTGTGTTAAATAAATTAAAATATCTAATTATAAATAAACATAAAAAGTATTAAAAAAGAAAAAAGTATATGATAACATCTCCTTATAAATAAGAAGAAGGAGAGAAAAAACAAATGAAGAAACAAAAAGAAAGATTATATGCAAATAATGTGGGCGTAGACCTTGTGTCTGCCCAAAAAGAAAATAAGGGGCAGATATGGAATTTACTCCTACAAAATCCAAAATTCAAATTCCAAACTCTAACTTCCAATGCCAAAGGCATCACCCTAATAGCTCTAATAATCACAATAATAGTAATGCTAATATTAGTAGGAGTAACAATAAATGTAGCACTAAATGGAGGATTATTTGGTAAAGCAATAGAAGCTGTAAATAAAACTGAAGAAGAGAAAGAAAAAGAACTAATTCAAGTAGGTTACTCAGATTATTGCATGCAGGAATACAGTCCACAAAAAACAGATGATTTTGATATGCTAGAATCTTATTTTTTGGGAGAAAAAAGACAAGGATTAGATATTAACACTTTAGTAGATAATGAAAAATCTGATGAAGAAGAAGGAATAATAGTATTTAAAGATGTGGATATCACAATAATAGAAGAAGATTTGGAATTTAGTGAAGATGAAAAATATTGTTATATTCATTTCGAATACAAGAACCATAAATATAAATTAACTTGTAATTCTGGAAATCAAATGATGACACAAAAATTAGAAGTAGAGCCAACATTACAAGTACAAGATGCAGTTGTAAAAGAAGAAACAGATGGTTGGAATATAGTATTTACTGCTAGTGGTAATAGTTATGATTTATTACATGATGGAAGAATAGTAAATGCATGGTGGAAATTAACAGAAGAGGAAAGTAAAGCTATTTCTTCTTATGATGATGCTGCTGGAGGATATATAATAGCAAAAGGAGACAATTACCAACCATATGTTGCTCTTGAATGGAATAAAGATGCTATATATATAATAAATTCTGGAACAGTTTATGTATTTGCATTAACTGATGACGGAAAACAGAGAATAGAAGATTTATCTTATGTAAGTATAGATAAATATAAATGGTATTATGGAACAGATAACATTGGAAGTATAGAAAATTGTAAGGAATATAAAGGTAATAGTCCTATTTCATCAGATGACTTTAAAAATGAAGAGATTATATGTAAATCTTATTTAGAAAAAATAATAAATAGTTTTGAAAATTAATCAGTTATAAGTTAGAAATTTAAAATATAACTGTTCTTGAATAGTCAATTAATTTATTGAAGATAAAGATATAAGTAATTAAATAAAACTATACAAAAATCCTCAAGTAAAATTAGGATATTTTGTATAGTTTTTTATTGGTAACATAAACCTTGATTTTTTGACATAATTGTAATAGAATAAACATAATAAAAATATGTTTATTTTATTATATTTAAGGAGCTAAAATTAATGGACAATCACACAATAACAAGATTTTTTAATCAATTAATAAAAGAGGTAAAAAAAGACACAAAAAATATTGGTATTATAACAGATAAAGATGGAACATTATTTTTAGATGATTCATTAGAAAAGGCACTCAAAAATTTTAATGAAAAAAATCTAGGAACAAACATATATATTATTGCAAATAGTGGAAGAACAGTTCAGGACATGATAAATTGTTTAGAACAAGAAAATATACCTATTGGTTATTTTGACTATATAATAGGTGATAACGGAGGTATGTGCTTAGATGTAAAAAGAAATAAACAATTATATAAACATATCATGGATAACAAAGTTGTACTTGAAGTTATAGATAAGTTTCTTGAAATTGGAGGAAAAATATCTGATGTAAGAATAGCTGATGGAGAAAATATATTTGCTTATCCATCAGAAGAAGTAAAAGAGTATTATCAAAACAGAAAAGGTATTATATATAAAGATAATATAAAAGATTTAGCAGATATAGATATAACAAAATTAACATTAGCTGGACCACATGGGAAAATAAATAAAATCAATAGTTTTATTAGAGAAAATATGAAGGGGTATAAAACTCACATAGGGAAAACATCTTTTCCTAATAAAAAAAGTAATAATTATAGAATCGATTTTACACGGAATGCATACAAAAGGAGAAGCTTCTAAAGAATTAAAAAATAAATTAGGATTAGACACTTGTATTTATTTGGGTAATGACTTAAATGATATTACAATGTTCTCTAATGCATTGGATGATAATGATTTTATAGTTATTGCAAAAAATGAATATGCAGATATTACAAATATGCTAGTAAAGTATCTACAAGAAGAATGCCAAATTAAAGGAATAGAATGGAAAGATGCAAGATTGCTAGTTTTAGAGGACGAGAATGTAAATAATTTTTTACACAGAGTGAGTAAAATATTAGGAGTACTAAACTCACAAAGAAGAGCTAAAGATATAAGGAAAAAATACGAAGTTAATAATATAGAAATAAAATCTATTAACAATAGGAAATCAACACCAAAAAGAAGATCAGATGGTAAATTTAGTAGATAATAAAAGGGTATTAATATACTCTTTTTTAAGTGTTAATTATACTTGATAATTTTGTCGTTTTATAATAAAATATACAAGTATACTGGAGGAAGGTATAAATGGAAACAGAAGTAATAGAAAAACAAAAAGAATATATAAAGAAAGTAAATGAAATAAATAAAAATAAAGGTTTAAAATATTACATATTAACAATGGGCTGTAAATTAAATGAAAATGATTCTGAAAAGCTAATTGGAATGGTAGAAGAAATGGGATATACAGAGTCAAAAGATTTAAATGATTCAGATTTATACTTAATAAATACATGCTGTGTAAGAGAAAATGCAGAAGAAAAGGTATTTGGAAAGCTTCGGAGAACTAAAAAAAATAAAAGAGAGTAAAAATATAATAATTGCAATTGGTGGTTGTATGATGCAAGAAGAACATATAACAGAAAAAATAAAAAAGAGTTATCCTTTTGTAGATGTTATATTTGGAACACATACTCTCCACAAAGTACCAGAGGATATATATAAAACCATTACAAAAAGAGAGAAAATAAAAGATGTTATAGATATTGATGGAGAAATTTATGAAGGAATACCAGTTAAAAGGGGTAATACTAAACAAGCTTCAGTAACAATAATGTATGGATGTAATAATTTTTGTAGTTATTGCATAGTTCCATATGTAAGAGGAAGAGAAAGAAGTAGAAACCCAGAAAACATATTAAATGAAATTAAAGAACTTGCAAAAGAAGGATATAAAGAAATTACACTTTTAGGGCAAAATGTTAATTCATATAATGGAGGAAATAATTATAAATTTTCTAACCTTTTAAAAGATGTAGATAAAATAGAAGGAATAGAAATAATAAGATTTGTTTCTCCACATCCAAAAGATTTCTCGGATGATGTAATAGAAGCAATAAAAGAAAGTAAGAAAATATCTAGATTAATACATGTGCCACTTCAATCAGGAAGTACAAATGTATTAAAAGCAATGAATAGAAAATATACTAAGGAACAATATTTAAATTTAATAGACAGAATAAAGAAAAAAATTCCAGATGCAGTATTTTCAACAGATATAATTGTAGGATTTCCAGGTGAAACAGAAGAAGATTTTAAAGATACATTAGATGTTGTATCAAGAGTAAATTTCGAACAGGTATTTATGTTTATATATTCAAGAAGAGTAGGAACTGTTGCAGATAAAATGGAAAATCAAGTTCCAGAAGAAATAAAGCATAAAAGATTTGATAGATTAAAAGCTTTATTTGAAGATAGTATAGAAAAAAACAATAAAAAATATGTTGGAACAATGCAAAAAATACTAGTTGAAGGGTATAGTAAAAACAATCCTAAAATGCTCACAGGTAGAACTGATACAAATAAAGTAGTTATATTTTCTGGAAATAAAGATTTAATTGGGAATATAATAAATATAAAAATAATTTCTGAACATAAGTGGTATTTAGAAGGTGGAATTTTATGATTAAAATTGAACAAAAAGATTTTGAAGATAAAGTACAACAAATTATAGATGGTAAAACCACAAGAACAAAATTAATAAAAGAATTGAAAATTGATAGAGTAACTTTGAATTATAAAATTCAAGAACTAGTAGTTTTTAATCCAGAACTATATAGAAAATTTATAACAAAATTTCCATATATGCCTAGAAAATATACACATATAAATTGGAGAGCAATGTTAATTGATATAATGAAAAAAGGATATACAAAAATTCAGGCAGCAGAACAATATGGAATAAATAGTAGAACAATTGCTAGAAAGGTATATGAGGTACAAAAAGAAGATGAAAATATTGTAAATTTGTATAGGGAAGTTTCTGGTTATAGAAAAAGACAAAAACCATTACCACCTGAATTACAAGAAAAAGTTAATAATCTACCAAATGAGGATGTGTTTATTGGTGGAATTTATGATAAAAGAGAAAAAGAGTTAATGGAGTTAGAGAAAAAATATAATGATAAATTATTAAAAGGAGAAATGGCATTTAAGGCATCTGCAGATTGTGGAGTTCAAAGAGCTAGTAAAAATTTAAATACATTATATAGAATAAAGATAGAAAATTATACAAAAAAGAGTGATAATAATGACAAAGATAATGGAGAGGAGCGTTAAAATGGCAGAATTTTCACCCATGATGAAACATTATTTGGAAATAAAGGAACAATACCAAGATTGCATTATATTTTATAGATTAGGGGATTTCTATGAGATGTTTTTTGATGATGCAAAAACAGCATCAAGAGAATTGGAAATAACATTAACAGGAAGAGATTGTGGACAAGAAGAAAGAGCTCCAATGTGCGGAGTTCCTTTTCATGCAGCTGAAAGCTATATTGCAAAGCTAATAGAAAAAGGATATAAAGTAGCAATTTGTGAACAATTAGAAGATCCTAAATCAGCAAAAGGAATAGTAAAGAGAGATGTAATAAGAGTAGTAACACCAGGTACAGTAATTGAATCAAATATGCTAGATGAAAAGAAAAACAATTATATAATGTCAATATATAAAAAAGAAATATATTTTGGAGTGGCAATTTGTGATGTTACAACAGGTACATTCTTATCAACAAAAATAGAATCAAACAATAATTTTGCACTTCTTTTGGATGAACTTTCTAAATATAATCCAGCAGAAATTATAGTAAATAAAATGTTATTTAATTGCAAACAAGAAATAGATGAAATAAAACTAAGATTTAATGCATATGTAAATTGTTTCGATGAAGAAATATTTAAAACAGATGTAACATCTTTATTAGGGACATATACTTTTATTAATGATAGCGAAAAAGAAATAAAAAGTATAGATAATAATGATTTACAAGTTCCAGCAATAAATGGGTTATTAGATTATTTAAATCAAACTCAAAAAATAAAATTAGAGCATATAAATATTATAAAAATGTATTCAGTAGAAAAATATATGTCTTTAAATTTTACTGCAAGAAGAAACTTAGAATTAACAGAAAAAATGAATGATAAAAGCAAAAAAGGAACACTTCTTTGGGTGTTAGATAAAACATATACATCTATGGGAGGAAGACTTTTAAGAAAATGGATAAATGAACCATTAATAGATGTGCTTGAAATAAATAAAAGATTAAATGCAGTAGAGGAATTAAAAGATAATTTAATTTTTAGAGGAGATATTATAGACTCTTTAAGAAGAATCTATGATATAGAAAGATTAGTTCGGTAAGATAGCATATGGCAATACTAATGCAAGAGATATGATTTCTCTTAGAAATTCTTTAAAGCAATTACCATATTTAAAAAAGATTTTAGCAAGCAGTAAATCTGAATTATTACAAAATTTATATTTAAATTTAGATGAACTAGAGGATATACATGATTTAATAGAAAGTGCCATTGTAGAAGAACCACCAATTACAATAACAGAGGGTGGAATTATAAAATCAGGATACAACCAAGAAGTAGATGAACTAAAAAATGCAACACTTCAAGGTAAAAATTGGCTTATAGAACTAGAAGCAAAAGAAAAAGAACAAACTGGCATTAAAAATTTAAAAGTTGGTTTCAATAAAGTGTTTGGATATTTCTTCGAGGTAACAAAATCATATTTAAATTTGGTACCAGATAGGTATATTAGAAAGCAAACACTTGCAAATTGTGAAAGATATATAACAGAAGAACTAAATGAGTTAGAAAGTAAAATATTAGGGGCAGAAGAAAAGGTAATTGATTTAGAATATAATCTATTTATAGAAATTAGAAATAAAATTGCAATGAACATAGAAAGACTTCAAAAAGCATCAAATATCGTATCGGAATTAGATGTATTTACTTCATTTGCAATTGTAGCAGAAGATTTAAATTATACAAAACCAATAGTAAATGGTAATGGAATAATTGATATAAAAGGTGGTAGGCATCCTGTTATAGAAAAAATGTTGCCACAAGGCACATTTATAGATAACGATACTTATTTAGATAAACAAGATGATAGATTATCTATAATTACTGGTCCTAATATGGCTGGTAAATCTACATATATGAGACAAGTCGCATTAATTACATTAATGGCACAAATAGGAAGCTTCGTACCAGCTGTGTCAGCTACGATTGGCGTAGTGGATAAAATATTCACAAGAGTAGGTGCATCAGATGATTTAGCTATGCGGACA
Organism: uncultured Clostridia bacterium; assembly: GCA_947627415.1. Taxonomy (GTDB): domain Bacteria; phylum Bacillota; class Clostridia; order TANB77; family CAG-508; genus CAG-452. The sequence continues at coordinate 19,906 of CANQVU010000019.1, forward strand.
AAGTACATTTATGGTAGAAATGATGGAAGTCGCAGAAATACTAAGAGAAGCTACAGCAAACAGCCTTGTAATTTTAGATGAAATAGGAAGAGGAACATCTACATATGATGGACTATCTATTGCTTGGGCAGTAGTAGAATATATATCAAATAAAGAAAAATGTGGAGCAAAAACTTTATTTGCAACACATTATCATGAACTTACAGAATTGGAAAATCAGATAGAGGGTGTAAAAAACTATTCAATAGCAGTAAAAGAAAAAGGCGAAGATGTAATTTTCTTAAGAAAAATAGTATCAGGTGGAACTGATGAAAGTTATGGTGTGCATGTAGCAAAACTTGCAGGAGTTCCACAAGATGTAGTGAAAAGATCAAATGAGATATTAAGAAGCTTAGAAAGAAAAAGCATATTAGGAAAGAAAAGAGAAGAAAAAGAAAACAAAAAGGTACAAGTAGGACAACTTGATATGTATAATTACAAACTTGCAGAACTTGCACATGAGATAGATAAAGTAAACTTAAATGAATTAACACCAATAGATGCATTAAATATATTGGTTAAAATGAAAGAGAAAATTAAGTAAAATTAAATATATTAATTAATAAATTCAATTTTTATATAATTTATTGCCAAAATAAAAGCTTAATGATATATTAAAATAAATGATAAAAGAAAAGGAGAGATATTTTATGAAAAAAGTATTAAGTTTAATTGCAATAATGATAGTACTAGTAATTGGCCTAACAGGATGTGTAAATGTAAATTACGAAGTAACACTTAATAAAGACGGAACAGCAGATATTGCATATGTATATGGAATTGAAAAATCTGCTTTACAGCAACTAGGAAGTACAGCAGAAGGCTTGACTGAAGAAATGAAACAAAATGCTGAAGAAAGTGAATACGAGATAGAAGCGTACTCAGATGATACAATGGAGGGATTTAGAGCTAAAAAGCATATAGAAAATCTTTCCGATATATCATTAGCAGAAGCTTTTGGAGAAGAATATGTAACAGATTCAGAAGAAAATCAATTTAAGATAGATAAAGAAGGATTAAAAACAGTTTATTCACAAAACGCAAATATTGATTTAAGTTCAATGGATGATAATACATCATCAATGGTAAAGATGAAATACACAGTTAAATTGCCAACAAAAGTGGGAGATAATAATGCAAGCGAAGTTTCAAATGATGGGAAAACACTAACTTGGAATTTAGAAGCAGGAAAAATAAATGAAATTAATTTTACGGCAACTTCTTCAAGCCCAGTAGTAACAATTGCAATAATAGTAATAGCTGCTTTAATTATAATAGTTGTAGCTGTAGTAATAATAAAAAAATTAAAAAAAGATAGAAAAGAAAAAAACAATGATATTAAAGTAGATTCACAATTTGTAGTAGGAAATGAAACAAAAGAACAGAAACAGGACGAATTAGAAGAAAATGATGATGACAAAAAACAAGATGAAGAATAAAAAATATAAAGAAAAAGCAAGGAATTTATCAAAAAATGTCCTTGCTTTTTTATCACAAAATCTTAACTAATTATAACATTAAATTAAATAAATATCAAATAGCAAAATAGTATAAATTAATGTAAAAAACAGAGTATATAAAAGATTAACATACTTAAAACAGTAAAACAAATTTTATTTAAAAAATTAATGAAATTGCATAAAAATATATAAGTGTGGTAATATAAATACAAGATAAGAATAAGTTAATAAATTTCCCTGCATAGTGCGTAATGACGGAATTTTTAGAACCAACAAAGAGGAGTAAGGGAGCTGAATCTCGTAAATATGGCGTGCAAGCTTACACTTTAATTAGTAGTAAGAAGCCCATGAATATTTAGGTAGGCACCCACCTGTGTAAGAACAGGTCCTTAAAAATTCTTTTAAGTACGGCTAAGGCGGGGCTTTTATTTTTCAATTTTTCCTTTTTTGGACGGACTAGATTTAGTCTTTTTTCCTTTTTTGGACGGACTAGATTTAGTCTTTTTTAGAGTAAATAATACAAAATTGCATTTACTTCCTTTTTGTGTTAATATAGTGTAAATTACAATAAGAATAAAGGTATAAAAATGAATATAAAAGAAGCGTTAGAATACGGAATTAATTTATTAAAAGAAAACAATGTAAATGAGCCAATAATAAAAGCTAGAATAATTTTGGCAAACATTTTAAATAAAAGTAAAGAATATTTATTAATTAATGAAAATGAAGAACTAAATGATAATTTATTAAATTTATTTAAAAGTAATATTCAAAAATTATGTACTGGTATACCTCTGCAGTATATAACAAACAAACAAGAATTTATGGGATTAGAATTCTATGTAGATAAAAACGTATTAATTCCACAGCCAGATACAGAAATTCTAGTAGAAGAAGTAATTACTCTTGTAGAGGGTCTATGTCTACGGCGACCTACATAAAAATAACTATACTAAAGATATTAACATATTAGATCTTTGTACTGGAAGTGGTGCAATTGGAATTTTTATTGCAAAAACTTTAGAAAATGTCAAAATTACGTTATCAGATATTAGCAAAGAAGCATTACAAGTAGCAAAAAAAAATTATAACAATATTGTAGGGGCAGAATCCATTTCTACCCAAGAAAATAATAAAATAAAAATTATACATTCAGACCTATTTGAAAATATAAATGATAAATTCGATATAATAGTTTCAAATCCACCATATGTAAAGCAAGATGTAATAAAAACTCTAGATAAAGAAGTTCAGAATGAACCTAAAATTGCATTAGATGGTGGAAAAGATGGACTTGAAATTTATAGAAGAATAGTAGATGAAGCATATAAATACTTAAAATCTAATGGATATTTAGCTTTAGAAATAGGTTATGATCAAAAAGACGAAGTAATAAACCTAATAAAAAATACAAAAAAATATACAAATATATATTCAAAAAAAGATTTAGCAGGAAACGATAGAATTGTAATATGTAAAAAGGAGAATTAAAATGTCATTTTCTTCAGAAGTAAGGGAAGAATTATTAGAATTAAAGATGTGGGATAATAATAGCAATTTACCACAAGATGAGCAACTAGCAAGACTATTAATTAGAGAATCATTTATAAAAAAAGGTTTTCTAAATGATCCTAATAAAGAGTATCATCTAGAAATTCTTTTCAAATCAAAAAAGAAAAAAGAACAGGTAAAAGAAATAATTTTAAATTTTGGGATAGTAATGAAAGAAACAAAAAAAGGGTCAGATTACATGTTATATTTAAAAGATGGAGAAGAAATATCTTCATTTTTGGCTCTTATGGGAGCTACAAAAGCTGTACTTAAATTTGAAGAAATAAGAGTAATAAAGGATGCTAGAAATAATGTAAATAGAATAGTAAATTGTGAAACTGCAAATTTAAATAAAACAATTAATGCTGCGGTAAAACAAATAGAAGATATAAAAAAGCTAAAGAAAAATAAAAAGTTTGAGATGCTATCAGATAATTTAAAAGAACTAGCAAATTTAAGGTTAAAAAATCCAGATTCTAGCTATGAAGAACTTGGAAAGATGCTTTCAAAACCAATAGGAAAATCAGGAGTAAGCCATAGATTAGAAAAAATATCAAAAATAGCAAATGAGAATAATGGATTGTCCTAAATTTTATGCAATAAAATTCTAGAAATTGGCCCCTAAAATCGTTATAAAAAGGCTAAAACTAACAAAACACAGAAAGGAAAAATATGAAAGAACTAGGAATATACATACACATACCATTTTGTAAAAGAAAATGCCATTACTGTGATTTTTTATCATTTTCAGATAAAGTATGTTTAATAGAAAAATATGTAAAAGCATTAAAACAAGAAATAGATAAAACAAAAATTAGTAAAAATGAATATGCAGTTAAAACAATATATTTTGGTGGAGGAACTCCATCATTTATTAATAGCAAATATATTGTAGATATATTACAAGAGATAAAAAATAAATTCAATATATTAGAAAATGCAGAAATTACAATAGAAGCAAATCCTGGAACAGTTAATGAACAAAAATTAAATGATTATTTTAATGTAGGAATAAATAGGATAAGCTTTGGAGTTCAGAGCACAAATAGCGATCTGCTAAAACTTATAGGTAGAATTCATAGCTATTCTAGTTTTGTGAATGGATATAATTTAGCAAGAGATATTGGATTTAAAAATATAAATGTAGATTTGATGATAGGACTTCCAGTACAAAGTTTAGAAGATGTAAAAAAAGATTTAAAAAGAATATTAATTTTAAAACCAGAACATATATCAGTTTATTCTTTGATAGTAGAAGAAGGAACTAAAATAGAAGAAAAACTGAATAAAAAAGAATTATATTTACCATCTGAAGAAATAGAAAGAAAGATGTATTGGCAAGTAAAAGAGGAATTGGAAAAACAGAAATATGTTCATTATGAAATATCAAATTTTGCAAAACATGGTTATGAATCAAAACATAACATGTCGTGTTGGAATCAAGAAGAATACATTGGATTTGGGCTTGGAGCGCATTCTTATTTTAATAATATGAGATATTCTAATACTATAGATTTTGATGAATACTTTGACTGCCCTAAATACAGCAAAATAATATATGAAACACAAACAAAAGATGACAAAATGAAAGAGTACATGTTACTTGGATTAAGAAAGATAGATGGAGTGAAAATATCAGAATTTAAAAATAAATTTGTAGATAATCCTATTTATTTATATAGAGAGCAATTAAATAAATTATCAAAAGAAGACTTAATACAGATAGATGATGATAATATAAAATTAACTAATAAAGGAATAGACTTGGCAAATTTGGTATGGGAAGAATTTGTATAAATTTGAGAAAAAAGGGGCTGGTCTCTTTTTTCTCAATTTTTTTAGCAATCTGTATTGACAATTGCTAAAAATGGGTATAATATATTAGCAGTTGTTAACAAGGAGTGCTAAAACGAGGTGAAAATATTGTTGGATAATAGAAAAAAACAAGTTCTACAAGCTGTGATTGAAGAATATATAAGTACAGCAGAACCAGTAAGCAGTGGAACAATAGCAGAAAAATACAATCTAGGATTTAGTAGTGCAACAATAAGAAATGATATGGCAGAACTTGAGAACATAGGATATTTAGAAAAACCACATACCTCAGCAGGTAGAATACCTTCAGTTAAAGGATATAGGTTCTATGTGGATGAACTTTTGAATGATGAAAATATTAGTTTAGAAGAAATTCAATATATAAAATCACAGTTAGAAACAAAGGTAAATGAAATAGAAGATTTGACTAAAATTACAACAAATACTATTTCTGATATAACACATTATGCAACAGTAGCTATTGGACCAAATTCAAATAACAATATAATAAAAGATATAAAATTTGTACTTTTAGGCGAAAGAATGTTAATGGCAGTTATACTTACAGAAAATGGGGCTATAAAAGAAACAATAATAAAGTATGATGAAGATATAAATCAAAATCAAATAGAAGGATTAAATTTTACCTTTAATAATAAATTAAGAGGTAAGCCTTTAGAAAAAATAGATAAACCAATGGAAGAATATATTTTATCAACTATGAGCGACCAAGTAAATGTTATAAAACCAATAATTCAACAAATGAATAAAGCAATTGAAGAATCAGATAAAATATATTTAAAAGGTGCAAATAATGTATTTGATTTTCCTGAATTTAAAAAAATTGATACTGCTAAAAATTTCTTAAGTATACTAGATACAAAAGAAGAAATGCTTGAAGTTTTAAATTCCGGGTTTGCGAAAGATATAAATGTATATATTGGAGAAGAAAATGAAAAAGAGGAACTTAAAGATTTAAGTATAGTTACTTTTAAACATACAGTAGGTGGAAAAGATTTAGGAACAATTGGAATTATAGGACCCAAAAGAATGGATTATTCAAAGGTAATTTCTATAATGAAATATATTAGTAAAAGATTAAATGGAGAAGACAAGGAACTGTCCTAAATTTTCATAAAATGAAAATTCTAGGGACTGTCCCCATGAAATAAATAAAGGAGGATAAAATGTCAGAAGAAAAAAAAGAGAATTTGCAAGAAAAAGAAAATTTAGGAGAAAATAAATCCGAGGAAGAAAATTCAAAAACAATAGAAAATAGTGAACTATCTAAAACTAAACAAGAATTAGAAGAAACAACAGATAGATTAAAAAGAATAATGGCAGAATTTGAAAACTATAAAAAAAGAAGTAGTAAAGAAAGAGAAATGCTATATAATTCACTTCTTGCAGATATAATTTCATCTTTCTTACCTATAATAGACAATTTAGAAAAAGCAGTTCAAGCAAAAACAGAAGATGAAGGATATAAACAAGGGATAGAACTTGTTTTAAAACAATTTATGGACACATTTAAATCGTTAGGAATAGAAACAATTGAAACAGTCGGAAAAACTTTTGATCCAGAATTACATGAGGCAGTAAGTAGTGTGCAAGATGATTCATTGGGAGAAAAAGAAATCAAAGAAGAATTTAGAAAAGGATATAAAATAGGAACAAGGGTTATACGTCACTCTATGGTATCAGTTGCTAATTAACATGAAAAGCTTTGCTTTGCGTTGTTAAAATGTTTACAAATTAATTTAGGTATTGTAGGGGATGCGCACCCTAGGGCGTTCCTAAAAAGTAAAATAACAGGTTGCTGTAGGCAACGACCACTACAAATAATTGTTATTAATTTTAAAATATATAAATAAATTTTTCAAAGGAGGATGACATTTATGTCAAAAATTATTGGTATCGATTTAGGTACAACAAATTCATGTGTTGCAGTTATGGAAGGTGGGGAACCAGTTGTAATTCCAAATCCAGAAGGAAATAGAACGACTCCATCAGTAGTTGCATTTTCAAAAAATGGAGAAAGATTAGTAGGACAAATTGCAAAACGTCAAGCAGTTACTAATCCAGATCATACAGTTATCTCAATAAAAAGAGATATGGGAACAGACAAAAAGATTAAAATAGAAGGAGATGAATTTACACCACAAGAGATTTCAGCAATGATTCTTCAAAAATTAAAATCAGATGCAGAAAATTATTTAGGACAAAAAGTAACAGAAGCTGTTATAACAGTTCCAGCATATTTTAGTGATAGTCAA
>CANQVU010000020.1 GCA_947627415.1 uncultured Clostridia bacterium
TTAAGAGAACAAATATTTTTTAGTTGGGACATTTTCTCATTTCTTTACTTAAGACATTATCACATTTCTTTCATATTGTGATAAAAATATGCTTAAAAACTATTGACAAAAATTGTAAATATTAATATAATATATTTAGCAATTGCAAAATCTTAGTTAATTTTTCATTTGTAAAAGTTAAAAAAAGGCACTAGTTCGTTCCTAGTGTCTTTTGCCTTATGTATTAAATTATTTTAATATTAAAAGAATTAATAATAAAGCCAAAATCTTAGCTAGACTTTTCATTAGTAAAAACAACCTCCTTTCTGCCATTAAGCGAAAGGCAAGAATATTATAGCATCATTAAAATTAAATGTAAATATTTTCCAAAATAAAACAGAAATATTGTGAAATAAATAATTTTATGATATGTTAATACAAAAGGAGAATTTATGAAAATTAAAAAAATCGCAGAATTAATTGAAAAATCAGGAGGAAGGCTTTATTTAGTGGGAGGAGCTGTAAGAGACAGTCTGCTAAACAGGCCACTTTATGATGAGGATTATTGCGTGGTTGGAATAGATAAAAATAAATTTGTAGAGCTTTTTCCAAATGCAATATCAAGAGGAAAATCCTTTGAAGTATTCGATTTAGAAGGATACGAATTTGCACTTGCACGAACTGAAAAAAAGATAGGAAAAGGCCATAAAAATTTTGAAATAATAACAAATAAAAATATTACGATAGAGGAAGATTTAAAGCGAAGGGACATATCTATTAATGCTATTGCAAAAGATGTTTTAACAAATAAAATTATTGACCCATTTAATGGAACTAGTGATATAAAAAATAGAATTATAAGAGCAATAGGAGATAGTTTTTTAGAAGATCCACTAAGAGTTTATAGAGTAGCAAGATTTGCAAGTGAGTTAGATTTTAAAGTAGAAGAAAACACAATAAAACTTATGAATAAATTAAAAGATGAATTAAGTACATTATCAAAAGAAAGAGTATTTGTAGAATTTAAGAAAGCACTTTCATCAGATAAACCATCAAGATTCTTTAATGTATTAAAAGAAGCGGATGTTTTAGATGTACACTTTAAAGAAATATATGATTTAATAGGAAGCGTTCAGCCACTTAAGTATCATCCAGAAGGAGATAGCTATAACCACACAATGATTGCAGTAGACAACAGTGTACAACTAACAAATGACCTGTTAATAAGATATAGTGCATTAGTGCATGATTTAGGAAAGGGATTGACTCCTAAAGAAATGTATCCACATCATCATGGACATGCCGAAAAGGGAGTAGAGCCAGTAAGAAATTTATCAAATAGAATTGGAGTGCCTACCAATTGGAAAAAAGCAGGGATAGTATCTAGCAAAGAACACATGAGACGGTGGAATATTTAGTAAAATGACAGATAGCAAAAAAGTAGAATTTATAGAAAGAGTTAGTAAATCTGTTTTAGGACTAAAAGGACTTCAAATAGTTGTATACTGCGATAGAAACAGATTTGGAACATTAAGTGATAAAGAAAAAGAACAATGTACATTTTTAGAATTAGGAAACAAAATGCTATCTGAAATAAATGGAAAATATATAAAAGAAAAATATAATATTGAAAATGGGATAGAATTTGGAAATAAATTGCACGAAGAAAGAGTTAAATGGATGAAGGAAATTACTTAATACGATTTTTTTCTTTTTTTGGACGGACTAGATTTGGTCTTTTTTTAAAAAAGACCAAATCTAGTCCGTCCAAAAAAAGAAAAAAGTTGCCCAGAGAGTTTCTTATTTTAATGTAACAACAGTAACACCCATTTCACCTTCACCGTATGTCCCAATTCTAAATGATTTTACGTGTGGATGAGTTTTTAAAAATGCGTGAATTCCTTGACGAAGTTTTCCTGTACCTTTTCCATGAACTATTCGTACAGTTTCAAGTTTTGATAAATTTGCATCATCTAAATATTTATCAATTATCTGGGTTGCTTCTTCTACATTTAAACCAATTACATTTATTTCAGGTGATATTGTTTTAGATTTAGTTATTGCAACATTTTTAGGTATATTATTAGTTTTACTATTTTTGATATTTGTTTTCATCAACTTATCTATATTAATACTTGTTTTTAAACTTCCAATTTGAACTTCTACTTCGCCAGAATCATTGGGAAGAGTCGTTACTATTCCATCTTTATTAAGAGGTATAACAAATACATTCATACCTATTTTTATATCTTTTAAATTTAGATTTCCCTTTTCATTACTTGAATTTCCATAAGTAACATTTTTTATTTTAACATTTATTTCATTTTTTAAATCATATAGCTTTTGAACAGAACTTTGTTTTTTAGATAAATTATTCATTTCTTTAATAATTCTATCAGCATTTTCTTGAGCATCTAGAAGTATATCTCTTGCCTCAGCTTTGGCATCAATAAGGGCTTTATTTGCCTTTTCTTCTAAATCAAAATAATCTTTCTCTAATTTTTTTCTTAATAACTCTATTTGATTTAAATTTTTAGTAGTTTCTTCTTTTTGCTTTTCTATTTCTAATTTATTGTTATAAATTCCTTTTAATAAATCTTCAATATTGATATCATTTTTTTTAAGCAATGATTTGGCTCTTTCTAGAATATTATTGTCTAAACCTAATTTTTTACTAATTTCAAATGCATTACTTTTGCCAGGTATTCCAATTAAAAGTTTGTAAGTAGGAGATAGAGTATCAACATCAAATTCAAAACTAGCATTTTCAAATCCAGTATTTGACAAAGCATATTCCTTTAATTCTTGATAATGTGTTGTACTGATTGTTGTTGCTCCTAAATTATGAAAATATTCTAATATGCTAATTGCTAAGCGGCTACCTTCAATTGGATCAGTACCAGAGCCGAAGCTCATCTAATAGTATCAAACTATTTCTTGTAGCAGATTTGGTTATTTCTATGATATTTAACATGTGCGAAGAGAAAGTACTTAAAGATTCTGCTATGCTTTGTTCATCTCCTATATCTGCAAAGATAGTATCAAAGATATAAATGCTACTGCTTTCATTCGTAGGAATAAGAAGTCCACTATAAGCCATAAGAAGTAAAAGACCAGTAGTCTTTAATGCAACTGTTTTTCCACCAGTATTTGGACCAGTTATTATAAGTGAAGAATATTTTTCTCCAATAGTTATATCTATTGGAACAACCTTATCTTTATCAATTAATGGATGCCTTGCAGATATTAAATTTATATATTTATTTTTATTAATTTCTGGCTTAATTCCATTGATACTCTTGCTAAAACTAGCTTTTGCAAAAATAAAGTCAATTTCACCAATTAAAGTAACATTACTTTTTAGTTCATTTGTAATGCTAGCAAATTTCTTTGAAAGTTCATCTAAAATTCGCAGTATTTCTATTTGCTCATCAGCTTTTAAATTATTTAGTTGATTGTTAAGTTCAAAAATAGCTAATGGCTCAATAAAAACAGTAGAACCACTAGAAGATACATCATGCACAAAACCCTTTATTTGATTTCGATATTCTTCTTTAACAGGAACGACATATCTTTCATTTTTTATTGTTACAACGCTATTTTGAAGGTATTTTGAATAGACATTAGAATGAACTATTTTATTTAATTTATTTTTGATTTCTAAGCTTAAATCTTTTTGAGATTTCCTAATAGATTTTAGTTTAGAAGAAGCATTATCAGAAATTGTGTTTTCATCTAAGATCTTATCAGTTATTTCTTCTTCTAAATGTTTATTTGTATATAAGTTAGAAAAATAATTTGATATTAAACTATAATTATCTTCATCAAAACAAAAGTATTCTTTAAGTTCTCTAGATGTCTTTAATATATGTGTAAGCTTTAATAAGTCACAACTAGTTAGAGAAAAATTAGATTCCAAATTTTTAATAAGCATATCTATATTATCAATTTCAGAAATTGGAAGGCTTCCATTTTTACAGATCAAATTATATGCTTCATAGGTTTGCTCTAACAAATATTCTACATTACTTGATGGTTCTAAAAACTTGCATTTATTTATACCAATATATGTTTTAGCGAATGAGCATAATAATTCTAAAACTTTGTTGTATTCTAATTTTTCTAAATATTTATTGTTCATAATAATCTCCTTAAATTGTTGTTTATTTCATGTTTGGGGAATTCAGTACAGTCCCAAAAATCCCCAGAATTGGTGATTTTTAGGGACAGTCCCTAGAATTCCCCTCACTAAACAAATTACAGTTTTTATTTTAACATTTTTAAAAATATAAGTAAATAAAAATAAAAAACATCTTGCAAAAACAATATTAATTACATTATAATTAAAATAGCGGATATAGCTAAATATATCAGTAATATTTCAACTAATGTAATTAAGCCTTGTAAAAGGAGGAACAAATGAAAAGTGTAAAAAAGGAAAATGGTGCAATAACAATAATAACATTAGTATCAATATTATTTATAGTGTCATTTTTAACAAGTTCATATATATTAATATCAAATAAAGTTAAAGCACAAAAAGATATGATAAACCAAACAAGAGAAATATATGAGAGTCCACTAACAATGGAAGATATATATAATTCATATTTTAATACTGATGAAATAATACCAATATATACAGTTGAACAGCTATTGAGTATAGGAACAAATAAATTAAAAACAATACCACAAAATGATGGCAAAATATATAGGTTTTCAAAAGATGCTACATATATATTAATGAATGACTTAGAGTTTAATACATCAGAATGGAAGGAACTTATAGGAACAGATGAAGAAGGAAATCCAAAAGAATGGGTACCTATAGGAGAAATAGTAAAAAATAAAACTGATGAGTTTATAGGAAATTTTGAAGGTAATGGGCATAATATAGTAGTTACAGACTTAAATAATAAAATCCACCAATGTAATAGTAATAATGAATATTATTATTATAGAACTTTGGAAATTAAAATAGGAAAAACTGGTGAATTTAGAAATACCGGAGAATTTCAAGTAAAAGTTAATCATACGATTCAAGGAACTACAGAAACATATGGAAAAGAAGATTTAAAAGATGATGAAAATCGGTTTTTTGGTATTTACTAAGACTGTAGATTTTGGTGATGAAATACAATATTCTGTAAATATTGGTTATGAAGATTATTTACCAGTTCAAGGAACAAATAAAACTGCTAGTATAATAATGGACAAAGATATAACAAAAGTGTTTGAATTAAAAACGGAGCAAATATATAAAAAATTTGAAAATTCAGAGGAAAAAGTTAGTATACCTCATACAGGCATATATGAATTGATTCTTGTAGGTGGTGGACGGCCGGAGGGTATAGCGTTCCAGTAGGGAATATATATAAACAAGGAGGAAGCGGTGCATGTTTTAAGGGCATTGTAAAACTAGATCAAAGTGATGAATATTCAATTAAGGTAGGAGCTGGAGGAAAAAATGGAACAGCAGCACTTTCTAAAGCAGGAGAGGAAACATATATTAAATTAAACGGTAATGATCTTATAACTGTATATGGTGGAGAAGAAGGAGACTTTAATAAAGGTGCGGGAGGAAAGATTTCAGTCAATAGAGATTTAATAACAATAGAACAAACCAAAATAGAACAAGATGGTAATGCATCACCGTCTGGAAGTGAGCCTGGTAAATCACTATATATATGCTATGATGAAGAGGGTAATGAAGTTCATTGTGGAGAAGGTGGAAATAAAGAATATGGGGTTACAGGTGTTGCAATAATAACATATATATATATTGATGAGAAATAACATTAATAACTTATAAATTTAGATACTTATATAGTAAATAATCAATTTCTCGTAGAAGTTTATTATTAACTCTAATTAATCTAAGTTTTATATAAATAAAGAATTGACTTTTTAAGTAAAAAATTATAAAATAACTGTATTGAAAAATACAGTTATTTTGTTTTATGCTGATAATTTAATTATCAGAATGGAGGTTTTTATGGGAGAAGTTATAGTTATAACATCAGGGAAAGGTGGAGTTGGAAAAACAACAACTACAGCAAATTTAGGTTCTAGTTTGGCAGAAGCAGGTAAAAAAGTTGTTTTAGTAGACACAGATATTGGATTAAGAAACCTAGATGTTGTTATGGGATTAGAGAATAGAATAGTTTATGACATAGTAGATGTTATAGAAGAAAAATGTAAATTAAGACAAGCATTAATTAAGGACAAGCGTTTTGAAGAGTTGTTTTTACTCCCAGCTGCTCAAACAAGAGATAAAACAGCAATAAATGAAGAACAAATGAAAGAATTAACTAAAAAATTAAAAGCAGATTTTGACTATATTTTAATAGATTGCCCAGCTGGAATTGAACAAGGATTTAAGAATGCAATTGCAGGTGCAGATAGGGCAATTGTAGTTACAACAGCTGAAATATCTGCAATAAGAGATGCCGATAGAATAATTGGATTATTAGAAAGTTCTGAAATAAAAAATCCGGAATTAATAGTAAATAGATTAAGACCTTCTATGGTAAAAAAAGGTGAAATGATGGAAGTAGAAGACATTGTTGATTTACTATCTGTAGACTTAATTGGAGTAGTTCCAGACGATGAATATATAATAACACAAACCAATAAGGGAGAGCCAGTAATTAAAAACAAGAAAGCTCCATCAGGGAAATCATACATTGAAATAGCAAGAAGAATATTAGGAGAAAATATTGAAGTAACAATACCTGGTATGGAAAAAAGCTTTTGGGCCAAGATAAAAAGTTGGTTTACAAGAAAAAAGTAATAATTAAGAAAAAATATTTCTAGAAAGGAAAATAAAATGTTTGAAAATATAGCAAATTTTTTTAGAAAATTAATAAAATCAGAAGCTAAACAAGCACCTAGTAAAGAGACAGCAAAGGAAAGATTACATTTAGTATTAATGCAAGATAGAGCAAATGTTTCTGCTGATTTTTTAGAACTAATGAAACAAGAAATAATAGAAGTTATAAAAAAGTATATAGATGTAGAAGAATCTGCAATAGATGTTAGACTTACAAATGAAATTGGAGAAGATGGAACACAAGGAGCGCCTTCTCTTTATGCGAATATACCGATTTTAAAAATAAAAAATGATATGAAAAATGTCATAAATAAAGAAGAAAATACTTCTTCAAAAGAAAATATAAAAACAAGTAATGATTCAGACAATAAAAAAGATAAAACAGAAGACAAAAAAGATGGAGATAAAGATATAAAAGAAAAAAATAAAGAAGAAAAAAGTAACAAAGAAGATAATAAAGTTGAAGAGATAAAAAGTCAAGATGAAAATAAAAAGGAAGAAAAAAAAGAAATAAAAACAGTGGAAGATAAAAAAACAGAAAACAAAGAAAATAAGGAAGAGAATAAAGATAAAAAAATAGTGGAAAGTAAAAAAGAACAAAATGAAGAGGCAAAACATAGTGAACAAACAAAAGAAAATAAGGGAACAAGTATAAAATCTAGTAAACAATCAAAGTTGAATAATCAAAAGAAAAAATCAAATGTAAGCAATAAAAAATAATATATAATTTGAATAATATACAAGGGACATATCTTAATCTATGAGGAATACCTATGACTAAGGCGTGTCCCTTAAACCTTACAATACAATAGAGAGGTAGAAATGAATAAAAGGATATTAAAAAATATTGATTGGAGTATTCTAATATGTGTTTTTGTATTAATAGTAATTGGATTAATAGCATTATATAGTGCAACGATAGATAATGACTTAAATGAATTTAGAAAACAGTGCATATGGATAATAATAAGTATACCAATAATGATATTAGCTATACTTATTGATTATAGTATAATAGCTAGGATTTCCCCATATTTATATGGAATATCCATAATACTATTAATAGCAGTATTATTTACTAGTGCTGTAAATGGTGCTACAAGTTGGTTTAATATAGGATTTTTTGCATTCCAACCAGCAGAAATTGCTAAGGTATTTGTTATAATACTATTAAGTTCAGTAATAGTAAATATTCAAAAAAAGTCAAAAAAAGATATTAATAGACCATTAAATTTGGCTATAATTTTAGGTACTGTTCTTTTACCTATTGCATTAATCATAATGCAACCAGATTATGGTACAGCTATAGCATACTTGTTATCATTAATTTTAATATTATTTGTTGCAGGGATTGATAAAAAATATATAATATCTTCTTTTATTATATTAGCTATATTGCTTCCTTTAATGTACTTTTTTATTTTACCAGACCATGCAAAATCTAGAATAGATGTATATTTAAATCCTAATTTAGATCCAAGAGGAGCAGGCTATAATATCATACAATCGAAAATAGCGATAGGAGCAGGAAAACTTTTCGGGATGGGTTTATTTAAAGGGACTCAAACTCATCTAGGATTTTTGTATCCCAAGACTACTGATTTCATATTTTCAATGATAGGAGAAGAACTAGGCTTTATAATATGTGGACTAATTATAGTAGTTTATGTGATATTAATTACAAAAGCAATTAATATTGCAAAAACAGCAAGGGATGATTTGGGATCATATATAGCAATAGGAATAGTTGGAATTTTTCTATTTCATGTAGTAGAAAACATAGGTATGACTATAGGACTTCTTCCAATAACAGGCGTTCCTTTGCCATTTGTTAGTTATGGTGGAACATCATTTGTAACTAATTTTATATTAATAGGACTATTGTTAAATATAAGTGCTAGAAGTAAGAAAAATATGTTTACATCGTAGAAAAATTGATCGATAGGAGAAATAAATATATGTATATACACAAATTAAAAATAGGAGATATAGAATTAGAAAATAATATACTACTTGCACCAATGGCAGGAATAACAGATTTAGCATTTAGAAAAATATGCGAAAAATATAGTAATCCAGGACTTGTTTATACAGAAATGCTAAGTAGTAAGGCTTTGTTCTACGATGATAAAAAAACAAAAGGGCTCATGAATACAGAAGGCGAAAAAAGACCGATAGCTTTTCAAATATTCGGAAGTGATCCAGAAGTTATGGGAAAAGCTACAAGAATTGTTTCTAAATATGCAGATATAATAGATATAAATATGGGATGCCCTGCACCAAAAGTTGTAAAAAATGGTGATGGGAGTAAGCTTTTGCAAAATCCTGATTTAGTCCAAGATATAGTTAAAGAGGTAGTGAAAAATACTAGCAAACCTGTAACTGTGAAGATGAGAAAAGGTTGGGATAAAGATAATATAAATGCAATTGAAATAGCACAAACAGTTCAAAATGCGGGAGCATCAGCAATTACAATTCATGGCAGAACTAGAGATGAATACTATTCAGGCCATGTCGATTTAAAGATTATAAAAGAAGTAAAGGAAAATGTAAATATTCCTGTAATAGGAAATGGAGATGTAAAGACCTCAGACGATGCTAAAAGAATGTTTGAATATGCAGGTGTAGATGGAATAATGATAGGGAGGGCAATGCTTGGAAATCCATGGACAATTAGTAATATAATAAATAACCTAAATGGAGAAATTGTAGATGAAATATCTAATGAAAAAAAACTAGAAATAATAGAAGAACATTTAAAATTAGCACTAAAAGAAAAGGGAGAATACATAGCAATACGAGAAATGAGAAAACATATATGCTGGTACATAAAAAATTTGAAAGAATCTAGTAAAGTAAGAGAAAAAATAAATAGAATAGAAGATATAAATGAATTAGTAACTTGTCTTGAAGAATATTTTAATACTTTATGAATAAATTTAAAAAAGAATAGCAAATAGGCTATTCTTTTTTAATTAAATAAATTATCGTTTGTAAGTGTAAATACTCACAATGAATAGTGAATGATGAATAATGAATAATTTAGAAACAAAAATTGCATTTATGCAATTTTTCATACATTAATTATTAACTATTCATTATTCGTTCTTCACTATTTGAATAAAGGAGGATATAAATTATGAAAAAAATAATTATAATTGCAATAATTTTAATTGTCCTATTAATTGCTATATTTTTTATTAAAACCAATTATAAATTATTTAAATTTGGAAATAATATGAGTAGTAAATCAGCTGATAAAATTGAAGAGTATATTTTAGATATTGATTCTTACGAGCTAACTTCCAATGTTACGATAGAATCTAATAAAAATACCAATGTATATGTAATGAAAGAAAGTTGTATAAGAGATAATAATACATTTAAACAAGAGATATTAGAACCAGAAAATGTAAGAGGAATTTCATTTATTTATGATGGAACAAATTTAAAAATTGAGAATACCAATCTTAATTTAAATAAAATATATCAGAATTATCCATATATAGGAGAAAATACAATTACATTAATGAGCTTTATAAATGACTATATGGAAGCAAATGAAAAAAATATATCAGAAAATGAAAATGAAGTAATAATAGAAATAAAATTAAAAAATGGAAATAAATACAGTAGTTATAAGAAGTTATATATAGATAAATCCACAAAAAATCCAACTAAATTAGAAATTCAAGATATAACACAAAAAACATCAATTTACATATTATATAATGAGATAAAAGTAAATAATTTACAAAAGGAAGATATATTAGCTTTTAAGTTAGAAAGAATTGCAAAAGATATATAGTATTGGGTAAATTATATTCTTATTCTCGAATTCATATCTAAAATATAGATTAATCGAACTATTAGAAGTAAACAGGAGTGAAGAATATGATAGTCAAAAGAGGAGATATGTTTTATGCAGATTTAAGTCCAGTAATAGGATCAGAGCAAGGAGGTATAAGACCAGTTTTAGTAATACAAAATGATACTGGCAACAAATATAGTCCTACTGTAATAGTATCAGCAATAACTTCGCAATTAAATAAGAATAAACTACCTACACATATTGAACTAGATTCAAAAGAATTCGGATTAAAATCTGATTCAGTAGTTTTAGCAGAACAAATAAGAACAATAGATAAGAGTAGATTAAAAGAAAAAATTGGACATATTGAGGATGATAGAATTATGAATAGGATAAATAGTGCACTAGGTATAAGCTTTGGATTAGAAGAGTAGCAAAAAAATTTTTCTTTTTTAGGACGGACTAGATTTAGTCATTTAAAAAATGACTAAATCTAGTCCGTCCTAAAAAAGAAAATTTTTCTAATTCATTTAATCAATTTATTCTTTATTTTTTTTCTTATCATCTTTCATAACTTCTTTTATAGAACCTAAACCTGCAAGGGCTCCAGTTGCTTCAAAAGGAATGAATACTTTATTTGCATCTCCTTTAGCAACTTCTTCTAAAGCTTCTAAAGATTTTAATTGAACAAGTTTGTCATCTGGGTTTGATTTTTTAATTGAATCATAAACCATCTCGATTTCTTTAGCTTTAGCTTTTGCAACTTCTCGTATTGCTTCAGCCTCACCGGCAGCTCTTCTTATTTTAGATTCTTTATCAGCTTCAGCTTGAAGAATAGCAGCTTCTTTTTCACCTTCAGCTATTGTTATAGCAGCCTGTTTTTCTCCTTCAGCTTGAAGTATTGCAGCTCTTTTATTTCTTTCTGCATTCATTTGTTTTTCCATTGCATCTCTAATATCTTCTGGTGGTCTAATATCTTTAATTTCAACTCTATTTACCTTACAACCCCATTTGTCTGTTGCTTCATCTAATAACATTCTTAATTGATTATTAATTAGATCTCTTGAGCTAAAAGTTGAATCTAAATTCATTTTACCAACAATATCACGTATAGTTGTGATTGCTAAATATTCAATACCTCTTTTTAGAGATTGAATTTCATATACGGCTTTTGCAGGATCTGTAATCTGATAGAACACAACAGTGTCTATTGTTATAGTAACATTGTCTTCTGTAATAACTCCTTGTGGTGGAATGTCCATTGTTTGTTCTTTTAAACTTACAACACTTCTTACATGGTCAACAAAAGGAATTATTATTGTAAGACCTGCATCAGCAATTTTATGAAATTTACCAAGTCTTTCTATAATGTATACTTCAGACTGTTTAACAACTTTAATTGATTTTAATGCTATAATAAGAATTATAACTAATAGTATAATTAAAAATACCATTTCTGTTCCTCCTA
The DNA here is from genome assembly GCA_947627415.1 of uncultured Clostridia bacterium. Classification (GTDB taxonomy): domain Bacteria; phylum Bacillota; class Clostridia; order TANB77; family CAG-508; genus CAG-452. The sequence continues at coordinate 12,091 of CANQVU010000020.1, forward strand.
ATAAATATATATATTATTAATATTGATAACTATAACTTTAAAGTACTGAGTTTATTTTTGTAGGTGATACAATCAGCTTTACACCGTCTATTTTAATAACTTCTATTTCAGTATCTTTTTTAATTATTGATTCATCTTCTGTTTTTGCAGACCATATTTCTCCATTTACTTTAACTTGCCCAACACCTTGAATAGGATTAATGTCTTGTATAACTATTCCATGTTTGCTTATGAGAGTATATGCATTTGTTGGAACTGCTTTTTTACCTGTAAATTTATCTGCTAACGGTTTTGTAAGAGGAATTAATATACAAGAACTTATAACAAATACAACTGTTTGAATTATAATGTTATCTGTTATAAAGCTAGTTATCATTGCAAGTAGAGAACCTATTCCTAACCAAAAAATTAGAAATCCAACTGTTGCAATTTCTATCAAAAAGAAAATACCTGCAGCAATTAACCAAAAACTCCACATTTATAAAACCTCCATTCAAAACATATAAATAAATCCCCTCATATTTATTCCTATACTATTATACAATAAATATAGAAAAAAATAAAGGGGATTTTAAAATTTTATTGATATTAGCTATCTACAATTACTTTTACAATATTATATATAAGCCTCATTTTTTCTGGGGGACAATTTTTAGTTAAATTAGATAAATCCTTATTTAAATATCCATGGGAGTTCTTAGATACACCATTTAGAATTTCACCTTCAGTAACATCAAGAATAGAACATATTTGGTTCAATCTTTTTAAATTTATTAAAGAACTACCACGTTCAATTCTACTCAAAAAAGCAACAGAAACATCTAATTGTTCTGCTAATTTTTCTTGAGTAAGTTTTTTATTAATTCTTGCTTGTTTTAATCTTTCTCCAATAATATTATAATCTAAGGCCATAACTACACCTCTCCTTTTGCAATAAATAAGGTCAAGTTATTTCGACTTATGCAGTTATAAAGTAACTTATATGTGTAGTCTAGTAACTTTTCTCATTCAAAATATAGCATTAATAGGTATACTTTTACAGAAACTTATTAATTAACATTTACTAAAATAACAGCATATATACCATATATAATATTATTAGTTAAAGATTAAAAAATATTCCCATATTTTATGGGAATATCAAATTATGCAAAAAAGGAACTTTCCAAAATATAAAAATTAAAATTGAAACAATTATTATTGTTAGAATTAATGCTTTAAAATCTTTTGAACGTTCTTCAGACGATTTCTTAGTTTCATTGTATATAAGAGATTTAATAGTAGAAAAATATCTTCCGAAATATGACTGAGAATTGTTTTTGGCTTCCCTATTATTAATATAATCATTAGACTTATTTCTTATTTTCATTTTATTCACCTCTTGTTTAAGCTTTTCATTCTCATCATATAAATTGTTATATTTATCTTCGAATGAATTATGAACACCTATCATGATATCATATTCTTTTCTAAGTTTATCATTTGATAATGTTTGGTATGCTTCAGTAATTTCTTTAAATCTATCCTCAGCCCAATAAGATTGATTGTTTGGCCAAGCATCTGGATGATATTTTTTGGCTAAGACCTTATAAGCTTTTTCAATTACTTCATAAGAAGCATTTTCATTTACTTCTAGTATTTCATAATAATTTTTCATATTATAATCTCCTCATATATAGGATAAATTATTAATTATCAAAAGTCAAATATAAAATTATTACATTTTAATTACAAGACTTGCTTCAAAATAAATATTAGTGTAATATAATAAAATATATTGAAAGTAACAAAAGTAAATAATTATTAAAAAGGAGGAAAGAATAAAAATTAATAATATAAGCGCCAGGACAATTTTATATTGTTGACGAGGATTAGAACCTATCGAAATATTCGGCGGATAGTTCTATGGCACAAAGTTTGTCATTAAATATCATACAAAAACTAATAGCAATGTTAGAACAAAAATGATATAAAACTTTTACTTTAGTTATGCTTTCAATTCCAATTGAATATTAGGAGGAATAGATAATGTGTGGAATTGTAGGTTATATAGGAAATAAAAAAGCAAGTCCAATACTAATTAATGGACTTTTAAGATTAGAGTACAGAGGATATGACTCAGCAGGAATAGCAACTATAGAAAATGACAAAATTAAAATAATGAAGAATAAGGGAAGAGTAAATAATTTATACCAATTAGAAGGAATTAATGAATTAATTGGTACAATTGGTATTGCTCATACAAGATGGGCAACACATGGAAAACCATCAAAAGAAAATTCACATCCACATATGGATAATAGTAATTCATTTGCTGTAGTTCATAATGGAATAATAGAAAATTATAATGAATTAAAAAATATGTTAATTAATAAAGGATATAAATTTTTATCTACAACAGATACAGAGGTTATACCAAATTTAATTCATTACTACTTTTCTCAAGATGAATTAAACGATGATAAAAAAATTCTAAGAGCAGTAAAAAATGCATGTAATGATTTAAAGGGAAGTTATGCGCTAGAAATATTATCTAAATATGATAAAAATAAAATGGTTGTAGTAAGAAAAGACAGTCCATTAGTAATAGGAAAAGGAAATGAAGAAAATTATATATCATCAGATATACCAGCAATCCTTTCATATACAAAAGATTTTTACTTATTAGATAACAACGAGATAGCAGAATTATCAAGAAATGAAATAAAATTTTATAATAAAAATTTACAGTTAATTGAAAAACCAATAAAAAGTATTGAATGGAGTGCACTATCTGCAGAAAAAGACGGATATGAAGACTTTATGCTTAAGGAAATATATGAACAACCAAGAGCTATTAGAGAAACTATTGGAGCAAAATTAGATAATGGAAGTATAGAAATAGAAGGCTTAGAACTTTCAAAAGAATACCTAAAAAATATAAATAAAATATATATAGTAGCATGTGGAACAGCGATGCACGCAGGGATAGTTGCAAAAACTGTATTTGAAAAACTTTGTAAAATACCAGTAGAAGTAGATATTGCATCAGAATTTAGGTATAGGGATCCACTAATTGATGAAAACACATTAAGCATTTATATAAGTCAATCAGGAGAAACTGCAGATACAATAGCAGCTCTAAAACTTGCAAAATCAAAAGGTGCAAAAACTATTGCAATATCTAATGTTATTGGAAGTTCACTAACAAGAGAAGCAGATTATTCTATATATACACACGCAGGACCCGAAATTGCAGTTGCATCAACAAAGGCGTATACATCGCAGGTTGTGTTATTAAATATATTAGGAATGTATTTTGCAGAAAAACTTGGAATAATAGATAAAGATAAAATAAAAAAATTAAAAGAAGATATACTTAAATTACCATTACAAATAGAAGAAATTTTAAGAAATACAAATCAAATTCATGAATTTGCTAAAAAAGTATATAAAGAAAAAGATATGTTCTTTCTAGGTAGAGGAACAGATTATGCTGTAAGTCTAGAAGGATCTTTAAAACTTAAAGAAATATCATATATACACTCTGAGAGTTATGCATCAGGAGAATTAAAACATGGGCCAATAGCGTTAATAGAAAATGATGTAACAGTAATTGCAACAATGACAAATCCTGATTTAGTAGAAAAATCAATCAGTAATGTACAAGAAGTAGCAACAAGAGGAGCAAAGGTATTTGTAATTACAAGTGAGGATATAAAAAACGACGGAATAACTCGGAACAATAAAAATTCCAAAAACAAATGAATTCATATCACCAGTGCTATCAGTAATACCAATGCAACTTTTTGCATATTACATTTCAAAGGAAAAAGGGTTAGACGTAGATAAGCCAAGAAATTTAGCAAAGTCAGTAACAGTAGAATAGAATATAATATACAAGAATGGAAGAGTTTTGAAACCTTCCATTCTTTATAAAAAAAAGCTGGTATGCCATTACATACCAACTCAAAAAAGTTAAGATTCATACTGAAGCTTTGCCCAGTAATATTGTCTGCCACATCCTGTAGTTGTAAATCCTTTTTTTAGGACTTTAACATTGAGATGCTCTTTTTTGAATTTGCGAAGTCCCCAAAAGCGTTTAAGCATAGAGGAAAACTGCAAAGTTGTTTTTTTCACTATGAAGGCCTCCTTAATAAAATGAATAACCATAACGGTTATGTAAATATTATAGCATAATAATGGTAATAATGCAAATTGCATTAAATGAGAAAATTGAAATAAACTATTGCAAAATAAATTTATTATGATAAAATTAATACAGAAAATTTGTTTGCGAGGAGAAATAAGATGATTGCGTATGTAAAAGGAACATTAGAAACAAAAACAGATACATTTGTTGTAATTGATGTGCAAGGAATTGGATATAGAGTATTTATGCCATCAAAATCAATCGAAAAACTAGGTGAATTAGGAGATACTGTTAAAGTATATACATATTATTATGTAAGAGAAGACAATATAAGTTTGTATGGGTTTTCATCTAATGAAGAGCTAAGAATGTTTGAACTTTTATTATCTGTAAGTGGTGTTGGAGCAAAGTCTGCTATAACAATGCTATCAGAAATAACACCATCAAGTTTTGCTTTAGCAGTAATTACAGATGATATTTCAAAACTTGTAAAAATACCAGGGGTTGGTAAAAAAACAGCAGCAAGAATTATTTTGGAATTAAAAGATAAACTAAAAACTGAGAGTACAATAAAAGAAAATGAAGAAGTAAATATTATACTTGAGAAAGACAATAACACAAATGAAGCAATCGCAGCACTTCAAGTTTTAGGATACACCAGAAGAGAAATTGAAAAAGTATTTGAAAAAATAGATACAAAAGATTTAGAGTTAGAAGAAATAATAAAACAAGCATTGAAATATTTAGCAAAGAATTAGATAAATTGTAATTTGTTTGTGTGAGGGGAATTCTAGGGACTGTCCCAAAAATCACCAATTTTGGGGATTTTTGGGACTGTCCTGAATTCCCCGAACATGAAACAAATTACAATTTATATAAGAAAAGGAGAAAAATATGGATTTAAATATACCATTAGCACACCGAGTAAGACCAAAAACATTAGAGGAATTTGTAGGACAAGAAGAAATACTTGGAAAAGACAAAGTACTATATAGAACAATAAAAGCAGATAGATTGTCTAGTATAATACTATGGGGACCAACAGGCTCTCGGGAAAACATCTCTTGCTAAAGTTATTAGTAATACTACTAAATATAAATTTATAAAATTAAATGCAGTAACAAGTGGCGTAGCAGATATAAAAAGGGCAATTGAAGAAGCAGAAAATCCTCTTCTTAATCCAAGCAAGAAATGTATTTTATTTATAGACGAGATACATAGATTTAATAAATTACAACAAGATGCACTTCTTCCTTATGTGGAAGATGGAACTGTAATATTAATTGGAGCAACTACAGAAAACCCATATTTTGAGGTTAATAAAGCTTTAATTTCAAGGTCAATGATTTTTAAATTAAATCCATTAACAATAGATAATGTATTTACAATCCTAAAAAATGCAATAAAAAATCCTGAAGGTTTAGGTAGCTATAATATAAAAATAAAAGATGCAACTTTAAAAAAGATTGCTGAAATTTCAAATGGAGATGTTAGAACTGCATTAAACAGTTTAGAAGTAGCAGCTCTTACTACTACAGTAAATAGTGATGGAATAATTTATATAACAGATGAAATCGCAGCAAATAGTGTAGGAAAGAAAAAAGCTATATTTGATAAATCGGGTGATAGTCATTACGATAATATAAGTGCATTTATAAAGTCCATGAGAGGTAGTGATCCAGACGCAACAGTATTTTATTTGGCAAGAGCATTAGAGGGAGGAGAAGATCCAGTATTTTTAGCTAGAAGAATTGTTATAGCATCTGCAGAAGATGTGGGACTTGCAAATCCTATGGCATTAGTAGTTGCAAATAGTGCAATGCAAGCGGTAGCGAGTGTAGGAATGCCAGAGGCTAGAATAATATTATCAGAAGCAGCAGTATATCTTGCAAATTCCAAAAAATCTAATGCAACATATCTTGCAATAGAAAGAGCGCTAGAAGATGTAAGAACAAAAGATACGGGAGAAATTCCAATGCATATAAGAAATGCTCCTGCAAGTGGTATGAAGGATTTTGGATATGGAATAGGATATAAATATCCACACGATTATCCAAAACACATTGTTGAACAACAATATTTACCAGATAAAATGCTAGGAACTAAATACTATATAAAAGACGATACAATTGACTAAAAATGAGTAAAAGAAAAATCCTTTAGTTGTTTAAGCTTTTAACAACATGAAGGATTTTTTTATGCACAAAAATTTTTATTATCTGGCATATTCAATAGTTTAAGTATGTCCATTTTTATTTAATTTTTCTTATCATCTGGTATATATTCTAACAATTCAGAAATTTCACAGTTAAATGCTTTACATATGTTATTGAGATGTTTCACATCAATTCTTTTTACTTCTTCATAATACATTTTTGAAACAGTTGCTGGCCTTATATTAGTCATTTCCGCTAATGCTTTTTGAGTCATTTTATTTTTTCCTAATAAATCCGACAATTTAATTTTTATCATGGTACTTCATCTCACTTTTTTATAAATTTTTATAAATTTTATCATTTAATGTTTTAAAATAACATGGAGTAAAATTAATATAACGATAAACGTAATAAAAAGTTGCCTAACAGTAAAAATATTGATATAATAATTATAAAAATAGGAGTATAAAAAAATGAATTTTAGAAAAAATAAAAATATGGAAAGTGTAGAAAATAGAAATTGGAAGGCAAATGGCCAAAAATATTTAAAGGAATTACAAGCTTTTTTAGACAAAGTAGAAAATATAGAAAATGAAGAATTAAGGAAGGATATAATATTCCAAATGCTTAGATGTGATAATGAATTAACATTACTTGCTGAAGAGGTGTTTAAAAAATACAAAAATGATAAAGAAAAAAGTTTAAAAGAATGTGAAGATGATTAAAAAAATATCATTAGGAATAATTGCTGGATTTATAAGTGGATTATTTGCAGCAGGAGGAGGAATGATAGTAGTACCTGCATTTGTTCATATATTTAAATTAGATGAAGCAGAAGCAAGGGCAACTTCTGTATTTGCAATACTTCCTATGGTAATAACTAGTGGATTATTTTATTATAACAATAACTATGTGGATTGGAATATTGGAGTAAATTGTGCTATAGGAGGAATTATAGGAGGTTTTATAGGGGCAAAATTATTAAAAAAATTATCAGATAAAGTTCTAAAAATAATATTTATAGTTTTTTTAATATATGTATCTATAAAAATGATAATTTAGATAAAGAGGAGAACAATGTTAGAAATTATAACAGGTATAATATCAGGCACAGTAAGTGGAACAGGTATGGGAGGAGGAACAATTCTAATTCTCATACTTTCTGTATTTATGGGAATAGATCAACATATAGCACAAGCTACAAATTTAGTTTTTTTTGTTCCTACATCTATAACAGCAATTATAACTACTATAAAAGAAAAACTAATAAATTGGAAAATTGGTATTCCAGTTGCAATATCTGGAATTTTTGGAGCAACGATTGGTGCTAAAATATCAGTAAATATGGACGTAAACCATTTAAAAAAATATTTTGGAGTTTTTTTAATATTGATTACAATATATGAAATTTATTCATTAGTTAGACAGTATATATTTGATAAAAAAAGACATAATAAAATAAAAAGATAAATTGTAATTTGTATAATTGTTTTTAAATTAATTTGATTAGTAAAATAGTTTAAATATAATTTTTGAAATAGGAGCTTCGAATCCAAAATTATTATGAAATAATAATTTTTGTGAAGAAGGACGTCTTGAAAAAATTATATTAAACTATTTTACAGTAATAAATAAAACAAACAACAATTTAATAATGAAAGGAGAGTTTTTATGAAATTTGTTAAAGGAATGTTAATAGGAACTGCAATAGCAGCAGGAATGGCAATGATGTATAATGATGGAATGATGAATAAAAAAAGAATTATGAAAAGAGGAAAACAATTAGCTAAAAAGTTAGGAGCATTTTAATAAAATAGATATATGTATAAAAATCACGTAAATTAAATACGTGATTTTTATATAGTTAGTATTATTTACAACATTTAGGTTCATGTTTTGGCATATAATCGCATTTATCTTTATCATTACATTCGCACTTATCATCATCTTTACATGGCTTATTGTCGCAATCTAATTTTACACCTTTTAAACATTTACCTTGACGTTTGCATTCTTTACAAATTTTTACATGTTTAACTCTATCTACCCAAACTTGAATTTCATATGATTTATCTGGACAAAGTGGACCAAATACAAATTCACCGTCTTTATCTGTAAAAGTATGAGAAACAGGTTTTCTTTCTTCTTTTCCATATTCGTAACATACTTCTATAAGTTTTACAACAGCATTTTCAACAGGATCTTTGTAACAGTCTTTAATTACACCATAGATTACATTTCTGTTATCTTCTGGTAGATTGATTTCTAAATCAAATTGTTTGCCTTTTTCAATAAATCCATCAACTTTAACTACAGGGCAAAAATCTTTTTCAAATTCCATTAATATCATTCCTTTTCTTCTAATCTAGCATTAAGCTTAATATATAATATGTAAAAACAAACAAAAAAGTGATATAATTTGTAGATATTAATAAAATGTTGTGATACAATATTAAAAAAGAAGGATATTCCTCAAACTATGAGGAATATCTATATGCCGAGGATTGTACTTTAAAAAGAATAGAGGGGAAAGATGCATCCCCTTGCAAATAAAGGAGGAACATATGAAAAAAGTTCAAATTTTAATAATTACATTAGTATCAATATTAGTACTAGGATGTGTTACATTTGCAGTAATATATTTTGCAACAGATATTTTTAAATCAGATAAAGAATCATTTTATAAATATGCAAGTCAAATAAATTTAAAGGAGTTTATTGATTTAGAAGGCTATAATAATTATTTAAAAAGAACAGAAACAGAAGGACATGCAAATGAGGGAGCAATTACTATTAATGTAAATCAGGGAGAACAATCAATTAATGAATCAATAAAATATTTACGGATATTCCGATCCAGTAAATAACAAATCAAATTACGATATAAGCATTAACAGTAATAATGAAACGTTACTTGAAATGAATTATCTGAAAGACCAAGATTTATATGGGTTATTATTTAAAGATGTCGTTACTCAATATGTTGTAGTAGAAAATAATAATTTAAAAGAATTTGTTGCAAAAATGGGAGTAGAGAACGTAGATAATATACCAAACAAAATAGAAAATGCTAAAATTAGTGAGATATTAAATTATGATGAACTAAAAAGTTTGTTTGATAAATATTTAAATACTGCAATTGAAGCAATAAATGAAGACAACTATTCTAAAATTGAAAAAGAAAGTATATCTCTAGGAGATAAACCGACAGAAGCAAGTGGATATCAAATTAAATTAAAATCAAAAGATATACAAGCAATACTTATAGAAGTATTACAAAAAGCAAAAGATGATGAGCAAATTTTCAATTTAGTTAACAAATTAAATAGTGAAGATAGTACTTTTGAAGATTATCAAAATAGTATTAATGAAATTTTAACACAAATTTCGGGAGAAATATCTAATGATGAAAATGTTGATTTTGCTACTATAACAGTTTATAAACAAGGCAAAAACGCAGTTAAACTAGCTATTAAAATTATCGTTGATGAAACAAATAGTATAGAGTTATCATTAGATAAAGTAAATGCAGGATTAATGTTAAAATATAATAACATAGATACAAGCATTGGGACAAGTGAAACAAGCATAGTAGTTACAAAAACTTCAAATTCTGAAGACCAACAAAACTTTGAAATTCTTATAACTAAAAAATCAGATAATGAAGAAGAAACACAATTTAATATTAACTTATCAAGAACAGGAGCTCTTACATCGAATAATGTTAAATTTAGCATATCTATACCTATTACAGATGAAGATTCAAGTGTAAATATACAATTTAATAATACTGTAAACTTTTCTGCAACCCCACAATCTGAAGAGTTTAATGAAACTAATCATTTAGTAGTAAATAACCTTTCACAAGAACAAATAAACAATTTAATTACTAATTTAGGAAAGAGATTGTCAGATAAACTTAAAAATGATATGTTCATATCATCAATAAGTAATATCAGTAATGAATTGTCATATAAAGTCAAAGAAACAGATGAGGAAATAGAAAATGCTATTGAAGAAGAGAGTACTATTTCAGATGGCATGGTAGAAGTAAATGGTCAAAGGTACAGCCTCAATGAAGTTTTGAACCAAAATTAAAATATTTCCGAATAGTAATTGATTAAAAATATAAGAAGCTATTTTAATTAATAGCTTCTTAAAAAATGCAAAAAAATGTTGATAAAAAACTTTTTTTAATATATTATATATAATATTGAATTTTGTGAAAAAAGGAGTAAACTCCTAACTTTCTTTGAGGGTGTGAGACATGTATTTAAAAAGACTAGAATTGCAAGGATTTAAATCATTTGCAGATAAAACAATTTTAGAATTTAGACCAGGTATAACTTCAGTTATTGGACCAAACGGATCAGGTAAAAGTAATATATCTGATAGTATTAGATGGGTACTTGGAGAACAAAGTATGAAATCTTTAAGAGGATCAAAATCAGAAGATATTATATTTGCAGGAACTCAAAGTAGAAAATCATTGGGTTTTGCAGAGGCTTCTATTGTTATAGATAATACAGATGGAAAATTACCAATAGAATTTTCAGAAGTAACAGTTACAAGAAGAATATACAGAAGCGGAGAATCGGGATACTATATAAATAAAACACCTTGTAGATTAAAAGATGTATTAGAATTATTTATGGATACAGGTATAGGAAAAGACGGTTATTCAATAATAGGGCAAGGTAAAATAGATGAAATATTAAGCAACAAATCAGAAGATAGACGTGCTATTTTTGAAGAAGCCGCAGGTATTGTAAAATATAGGGTAAGGAAAGCAGATTCTGAAAAAAAATTAGAACAAACAAAGCTAAATCTTCTTAGAATAAATGATATATTATCAGAAATAGAAGTTAATCTTGAACCACTAAAAAAACAATCAGAAAAAGCAAAGAAATTTTTAAATTTAAGAGAAGAATTAAAGGGAATAGAAATAGGACTATTTCTATACAACATAGATAATTATAAAGAAAAAATATCTGAAATTGCAAAAGACATAGAGATTTTTACAAATCAAAACGATGATGAAAATGCAAAAATGCAAGAAAAACAATTTCTAAAAGAAAGTTTAAAGTCAGCAATAGATGAAATAACATTAAAAATAGAAGAAACACAAAATCTAGGCTTTGAAATGAGAGAAAAGCAAGAAAAAATAAATTCAGATATAAACATTGCAAATGAAAGAATTGCAAATAACAATGAAAACTTTGATAGATATTTAAAAGAAATAGAAGAAGTAAATTTAAGAATCACGGAATTAGAAGAAGAGAAGAAACAAAGATTAGAAAAGAAAACAAATTTATTTTCAAGCAGAGAAAAGTTTGCTAAAGAATTAGAAGAAAAAGAAAAAGAATTAGAAGAAATAAGTACAAAATTATCGACAGAAGAAAAGAAAATAGAAGACAAGAAAAAGAAAGTAGAGGAAAATACTGACTTAAAATATGAAAAAGCTACACTAATTAATACTCAAGAAGTAAATTATGAAAATTTAGAAAAAAGAGAAAAAACTGTAAAAAGTGAAATATCTGATACTATTTCAGAATTAGATGAAAAAAGATTAGAAAAAGATGAAATATCTAAAACTTTTTATGAAATAGAAGCAAAAAGAAATGATGCTAGCAAAAAGTTGGAAGAAATAAATGAAAAGAAAGAAAAAAGCCTTTCAAAATTAAAGGAATATCAAGATAAAATAAATTCATTATCAAGTGAAGTAAGAATTAAAGACTCAAAATTGAAATTTTTAAATGATATGGAAAAGGAAAAAGAAGGATACACAAGAAGTGTAAAATCCCTTTTATTAGAATGTGATAAAAATTTGGGACTAAAAAAAGGCATGCATGGAGTACTCGCAAATATAATATCAGTACCTAAAGAATATGAGACTGCAATAGAAATGGCCTTAGGGCAGACTCTTCAAAATATAGTTACAGACACTGAAGAAGATGCTAAAAAATTAATAGAGCATCTAAGAAAAAATAATTTGGGAAGAGCATCATTCTTGCCAATTGCATCTGTAAAAGGTAAAAAAGTTGATAGATTAATAAAGAATAATTTAAGTGGAGTAATAGGAATAGCATCAGATTTAGTAAAAGTAAATAAAAAATATGAACAAATAATTCTAAATTTACTTGGAAGAACTGTAATTGTTGATAATATGGATACTGCAATAATACTTGCAAGGCAAAACACTTATTCTTTTAGAATTGTTACATTAAAAGGTGATGTAATAAATCCAAGTGGTGCAATAACAGGTGGTTCAGTAGCAACTAAGTTTAACAATATTATAGGAAGAACAACTCAAATAGAGGAATTAGAAAAAGATATAAAAAAATTAAATAAAAAAATAGAAGAATTAGAAGAAGAAAAACAAGAGTATGAGAAATCTAATGAAGATGTTATAGAAGAAGTAATAGGTCTAGAACATATAATGCAAGATACAGAAATTGTATATGCAACAGAAAAGCAAAAAGTTCTAGCTGTAGAAGAAAATATTACAAGATTAGAAAATAAGCTTGCTAATTTAAGAAGAGAACAAAGTGAAATAGAAGAAGCTAAAAAAGAAAGCTTAAATGTAAAAGAAGAATTAGAAAAAGAAATATTAGAATTAGAAAAAGAAGTGGAAGAACTTTCTTTAGAGATAAAAGCATTTAGCGAAAATAATAAAGATAATCAAAAATATATAGATGACTTAAATTTTGATATCACAAATTTAAAAATATCTGTTAGCTCATTTGACGAAAGTAGTACTTCAATTGATGAATTAGTTCAAAGAATAGAACAAGATATAGAAAACAACAAATCTAGCATAGAAAATAAAAAATCTTTAAGAGAAAAAATATTAGAAGATAATAAAATGTTAGAAGAGCAAATTATAAGTTTTAATGAACAGATAGAACAAATGAAGCAAGAAGTAGAAACAAGCGGAGATAAAGTAGATACTTTAAAGAAAGAAAGAGTTACAAAAAACGAAGAACTTACAAAAACAGAAAAAGAAATAACAGAAGAGCTTGCAATAATAGAAGATTTAAAATCACAAATAACAAAACAAGAAGTTAAAAAGTCTAAAATAGAATATGAATTAGAGCAAATCATCAATAAGATGTGGGAAGACTATGAGATTACACCAAACAATGTTGGAGAAGAATATAAGAAGCCTGACAATGTTAGTGAAACTACAAAACAAGTAAAACATCTAAGAGATCAAATAAAAGCTTTGGGAAGCATAAATGTTGATTCTATTGAAGAATATAAGCAGACAAAAGAAAGATATGATTTTATGTGTGAACAAAGATTAGATTTAGAAAATTCAAGTACTAAACTAAAAAAAGTAATTCAAGATATGACTAAAATAATGAAAGAACAATTTGAAAAACAATTTAAAGTTATAAATAAAAATTTTGGTGAAGTATTTAAAGAGTTATTTGGTGGAGGAAAAGCAGAATTAAAATTAACAGATGAAGAAAATATTTTAGAATGTGGAATAGAAATAGAAGCACAGCCACCAGGTAAAAAGCTACAAAACATGACACTTTTATCAGGAGGAGAAAAAGCATTTACAGCAATTGCTCTGCTATTTGCAATATTAAAAATAAATCCAGCACCTTTCTGTGTGTTAGATGAGATAGAAGCAGCCTTAGATGATGTAAATGTATATAGATTTGCAGATTATCTAAAGAAATATACAAAAAGCACACAATTCTTAGTAATTACACATAGAAAAGGAACAATGGAAGCAGCAGATACTGTTTATGGAATTACAATGGAGGAAAATGGAATATCAAAATTACTTTCAATGAAATTGAAATAGAATTATATAAATTTTTCTGATTATAAAAAGAGACTACATTCAAGTAGTCTCTTTAAAAGTCTGCAGACCAAAGTTCAAATTAATGAACTGATATTAGTATTGTATGAAAAAAAACAAGAAATATTCACAAGAAAAAAGAACTATATGATTTGCTCATATAGTTCAGAAAAGCTTAATATAAAGCCAAAGTCTAAATGAATAGACTGATAAATTAACATAATAATTAACTGTTTATAACTTAATATTATCAGCATTTCTAAAAAAGTCAACAGTTTTACTATATTTTTATAAATTTAGGTGTTTTTTCAATAATAAATTTAATCTTTCCATTTTTTCATTAGATAATATTCCACTAAACATTGATAATAATGTTGTTTTATTAGTACTTTCCAAATTTTTTAAACTACTATAATTCATATATTATGCCTCCTAAATATAAAAAACTAAAGAAATATTAATATAAAGAAATACAAATTTCAACAAAAATCATGTACTAAACTTCGACAAAATATTTATAAATTAAATTTGGTCGAATATTTCTAAAAATGTAGGTTTGTCAAACATATGTCACACTTTATTGATATGTATAGTGTTTGAAATACTTTTGTGATATGTAA
>CANQVU010000021.1 GCA_947627415.1 uncultured Clostridia bacterium
TAATTTCTTATTCATTTGTAGGGATAAATTTGTTTTCAAATCCGTAGGGGTCGCACCCCTGGGCGACCCGCAATTGTGTAATTTATTTGATAAACTTTTACACGATTTAGGGCAATTTCTTCGATGTATTCGGGTCGCCGAGGGCGGCGACCCCTACAATGTCTGCAATTAATTTATTGTTCTTTTAGGGTGGACACAAGGCCCACCCCTACAACGTCTGCAATTAATTTAATCGTCTGGAAATTCAGGACAGTCCCTAGAATTTTCTCAAACAAATTACAATTTATAAATGAGCGACTATCGAAAAATTTCACTTATACAATTTTTCTACATTTACTATTTACTCTCCATTATTAGCTATTTAAATTTTATTCAGCTTTTTCAATAACTATGTATGATCCTTTTATATAAACATTAACAGAATCTTTTTCCTTGATACCTAACTTATTTCTAAAATCTATAGGAAGGACTATTCTTCCGTAATTCATCTATTTTTCTACTTGCAACTCTTTCTTTCATATTGAACCTCCTTAAAAATATTATTAATCTTCATATTTAAATTTTCATAATTTGTTTTAATTATTTAATATCACTATTAACTAATTCTTTTATAGATTTTAAAATATTTTCCCATTCATCGTAATCTACAGATTCACATCTAGTTAGTTCTAAAAGAAGTTTTCTCTCTTTTTCATATTTTTTATAATTAGTTCTAGTTCTATCTAATAATTCATTGCTTCGTTTTAATAGGTTTAATCTTCTTGCATTAATTTCAAAATTACTCATTTAATACATCTCCAAAATTACGCGAATAAATCTGTTAATATAGCACATACTATGAACTATATTAATACTATAATTAATTTTAATACATAAATATCAGAAAAACAATAGTTTTTTTGTGTTAATTTTAATCACTTTTTGTAGAAAAATGTAAATGATATACTTTTGCCAAGAGTAAAATAAACAGTTGAGGAAGTGGGGGTTAAATTGGCTGTTATAAAAAAGAATGATATATTAAAATCAATTGGAAATAGAATACAGAAGGCGAGAAAAGATAAAGGTTATACACAAGAATATGTTGCTGAAAAAATAGAAAAATCAATTGATACCTATAGAGGTATTGAAAATGGAAGAAGTGTTGGAAGTTTAGAAAGTTTATTAAATATATGTAATGTTTTAGAAATTACATTAGATTATATATTTACAGACTTATTAGATAAGAAAAATGAAATATTAGATAACAAGTTATATAAAGAATTACAAGATTTAAAATTGGATCAAAAAGAAGAAATTAATGTTCTTATTGAGTATATGAAAAAGAAGAATAAATCAGATACAGAATAATTTTTTAATAGAAGAAAAAATAAGGCGGACATGTATTTTCCAAAATTAAAGGAATTTTAATGTCCGTCTTAAATTTTTTGTTAAATCCAACTTCCATATTTTTTAATATATATTTTTTTAGCAAATATTGCAATTATACAATATAGTATACTAACTCCAAGTATAACGTTTAAGTAATTTAGTGTTATAGGAACAAGACCAATTACTTTTCCTAAGAAAGTATATGGAACTAATAATCCAATAATACTTAATAAGATAGAAGAGAAATATACTGTTTTGTTTGCATTGCTCTGGAAAAATGGCATTTTAGAGGTTCTAATAATATGCATTCCCATAAGATTTGAAACTATGCTATAGCTAAACCATATAGTTTGAAAAGCAGCAGCTTCTCTAAGTCCAAATATAAACCAAAGTGATGCAAATACTAACATATCAAAAACAGAACTTAAAGGGCCCATAAACAGCATGAAATGTTTTAAGTCTTTAATATCAAGTTTTTTAGGCTCACTTAAATATTCCTTGTCTACATTATCAAATGGCAATGTCATTTGTCCAAAATCATACAATAAACTTTCTACTAATAATTGTATAGGTGTTTCTGGTAAAAATGGAAGTAATACACTTGCAATAATTACCGACATAACTTCTCCAAAGTTAAAGCTTACAGCCATTTTTATATATTTCATAAGATTTGCAAAAGTACGTCTTCCGTTCAGTTACACCATCTAATAAAACATTTAAATCTTTTTCTAGAAGTATTATATCTGCAGTTTCTTTTGCAATATCAACAGCAGTATCTACTGAAACTCCAACATCAGAATTCGTAAGAGATGGAGCATCATTTATACCATCTCCCATGTAACCAACTATATTACCAGATTCTTTAAGCAATCTTACAATTCTTGCTTTTTGAATAGGAGATAATTTAACAAACACATTTGATTTTTTTAATAAACGGAGAACTCCTACATCTGCTAATTTATCTATTTGTGAACCTGTTACAATTTTTTTGGTATTTATATTTACTTTTTTACAAATACATTTTGTAACTGCAGCATTGTCACCAGTTAACACAATTACTCTAATGCCACTATTATTCAATTTTTCAATAGCAAGTTTAGCACTTTCTTTTGGTGGATCAAGAAATCCTATAAATCCAACTAATGACATTTGTGACTCGTCTTTAACACTAAATACATCTATGTTATTTATGTTTTTCTTTTGACATACTGCAACAACTCTTAAGCCTTCTTCGTTTAATTTATTTGCAATATTTCTAATATTTTCTTTTACTTCTTTTGTAATTGGCATAAGCTCATGATTATAATCAATCGTGTTACAAATGCTTAATATTTCTTCAACTGCTCCTTTAGTAATTAGAAGTTTTTCATTATTATTTTCTACTATAACAGATAATCTTCTTCTGCTAAAATCAAAAGGAATCTCATCTACCTTTTTAAATTCATCTACCAAACTTCCTAATTCACTTTTTAAAGCTCTATTTATAACAGCTTCATCAATACTTCCTTTCAAACCTGTTTGGAAATATGAATTTAAGAAAGCATGTTTTAACACTCTAATATCTTCATTACCATATACGTCTAGATATTTTTCTAATACTATTTTATCTTCTGTAAGAGTTCCTGTTTTATCTGTACACAAAATATTCATAGCACCAAAGTTTTGAATAGAATCTAACTTTTTAACTATAGTTTTTTTCTTGGACATTCTCACGGCACCCTTAGATAAACAAGATGATAAAATAACAGGAAGAAGAAGTGGAGTAATTGTAATCGCAATTGCTACAGCAAAAGTAAATGCAAGTATTGTATTATGTTTCCATGCATTTAAAATAAATATTATAGGTATTAAAACAATCATGAAACGAATTAACAATTTACTAATGCTTTCAATTCCTTTTTGAAAACTTGTTTTAGGTTTACCTTGTGTTAAAGTGCGAGCTACCTTTCCAAAATAAGTATTATCGCCAGTTTTAATAACTATAGCTTTTGCACTACCACTTATAACATTAGTACCCATAAAGCATATAGTATCTAAATCAGTTATGCTCTCGATATCATCTATTGACTTAATTTCAGTATTTGTAAGTTTTCTTACAGCATCTGATTCACCTGTAATTGATGATTGTCCAACATATAAATCTTTAGATTCAATCAAACGAATATCTGCTGGAATCATATCGCCTGCAGAAAGAATTACTGTATCACCTAAAGTTACCTCTTTTAAAGGGATTTTTTTCTTTTTACCATCTCTTATAACCGTTGCAGTTGTTTCAACCAGTTCTTTTAATTTTTGAGCTGCATTATTAGAACGAAATTCTTCTATAAATTCAAGAAGAGTACTTACAATAATCAAAACAGCTATAACAATTATATTTGCTGGACTCGGATGTTCAGGAAGAATAATATCTGTATAAATTAAAATAAAACTAATTCCAAGCAAGATACTGTTAAAAGGACTAAATAAACTTGCAAAAAAATAATTATACCATTTTTTAGGTTTAGATTGCTTTATTTGATTTAATCCTAAATTTTTAATATTTTCAGCTGCTTTTGAAGAACTAATACCTTTATCTGATACTTTATATTTTTTCTTAAACTCTTCAGCATCTAATACACAATCTTCTCCATAAAAACCTTTCACATCAAAATCTTCTTTTTTAACATTTGACATATGTATTCCTTCTTTCGTTTTTATATATAGATTATATCACTAAATATTAAAAATTAAACATATAAATATAGATTTATTAAAAAACATAGATTTGCAAATTATGTAAAACTATGGTAAAATAAACAACAGTGAACGATTTGTTCCAATATTATATTTTAAAACAGGAGGAAAACGGACATGAAAGTAACTTTGCAAATTGATGGTAAAAAACGGACTTTTTCTAATGTAGAAAATATTTCTATAGAAGAAGAGAATGTTAAAGCATCAAAAGAGGACAAAAACTTCGAAGTAGCACTGTCCACTGTCCAACAAACTAATTGTTAGATAAAAGCAAAGATAAGGGATGAAACTTGAATAAGTGAATTCCTTTATATTTTTATAAAATTAGGAATATTAAATTTTACAATGGGGAAAAGGGGTCAGACCCCCTTTCCCCCTATTTTGTACTTGTTATAAATATAAATAAAATATTTTATAAAACCATTGACAAAAAATTATATAAAAGCATATAATGAATATATGAACAATCATTCATATATTAAAAGGAGAAAAAGTATGGAAGAAGATTTAAAATGTACGGTAAAACATCCAGAAATAATAGCAAAAGTAAAAACTAAAATGCCAAAAGAAGAAACACTTTTTGATATAGCAGAGTTATTTAAAGTATTTGGCGACACAACAAGGATGAAAATAGTATGTTGTTTGTTTGAATCAGAGATGTGCGTATGTGATATAGCAGAATTAATTAATGCAACACAATCAGCAGTATCACATCAATTAAGAGTGTTAAAACAAGCAAAACTTGTTAAATATAGAAAAGAAGGAAAGACTGTATATTATTCACTTTCTGATAGGCATGTTGAAATTATATTTAACATGGCATTAGAACACATACAAGAAATGTAAATTGTAATTTGTTTCATGTTCGGAAAATTCAGGACAGTCCCAAAAATCCCCAAAATTGGTGATTTTTAGGGACAGTCCCTAGGATTTTCCTCTCACAAACAACAATTTATATAATTAAAAAGGAGAACATAAAATGGAAAATTGTAAAGATTGTAATGGAGAAGAAAAAGAAAATATAGGATTAGAAATAACAAAATTAGCTATAGCTTTAATTATATTTGTAATAGCTATTATAAAAGTAGTTCCAAATAAATTAACAATTTGGTTATATATAATTGCATATTTATTATCTGGATATGGTGTGTTGTTTAAATCAATTAAAAACATATTTAAAGGTGAAGTATTTGATGAAAACTTTTTAATGTCAATTGCAACACTTGGTGCATTTGCAATAAATGAGCCAGTTGAAGCTGTAGCAGTTATGATTTTTTATAATTTAGGAGAATTATTTCAAGATATTGCAACAGATAAATCAAAAAAATCTATTATTTCACTCATGAATATAAAACCTAAAATTGCAAATTTGAAAAAAGATAATAAAATTACATCAGCGTCTCCAGAAGAATTAAAAATAGGAGATATAATTGTAGTTAAACCTGGAGAAAAAGTTCCAGTAGATGGAGTTATAATAAATGGGGAAAGTTTTATTAACACATCTGCTTTAACTGGAGAGTCAGTTCCAAGAAAAGTAGGACTTGATGACGAAATTTTAGCAGGTTCAATAAATGAAAATAATGTAATAGAGATAAGAGTAACAAAAGAATTTAAAGATACAGCAATAAGTGAAATTATTGAACTTGTAAAAAATTCTAATAAAACCAAAACTAGAACAGAGTTATTTATAACAAAATTTGCAAAAATTTATACTCCAATAGTAGTATTATTTGCAGTTATTTTAGCATTTGTACCACCAATATTTGTAGGATTTGAAAATTTAAATGAGTGGGTAAGAAGAGCACTTGTATTTTTAGTAACATCCTGTCCATGTGCGCTTGTGCTATCTATTCCACTTGGATATTTTGCAGGTATTGGTAAAGCAGGAAAAGAAGGAGTGCTTGTTAAAGGCTCTACTTATTTGGACTTAATTACAAAAGCAAATGCAATTGTACTAGATAAAACTGGTACAATAACAAAAGGAAATTTTGAAGTAACAAAAGTAATATTAGCAGAAGAAATTGAGGAAGAAGAACTATTAGAAACTGCAGCAATTGCGGAAAGCATGTCAAATCATCCAATAGCAAAAAGTATAACAAACGAAGTAAATAAATTAATTGATACAAAAGAAATTTCTGAATATAACGAAATAGCAGGAATGGGAGTTAAAGTAAAATATAAAGAAGATACAATTTTGGCAGGAAATACTAAATTATTGGAAAATGAGAATATAAAATATTATCCATGCAATGAGGTAGGAGCAATAGTATATGTGGCAAAAAATAAAAAATATTTAGGAGCAATAGTTATTTCAGATGTAATTAAAGAAGATAGCAAAGAAGCAATTAAAGAACTTAAGGAAAATGGAATAAAAAATGTATATATGTTAACAGGGGATAATAAAGAAACAGCAGAAGATGTTGCTAAATGTGTATCAATAGAAAATGTTTATTCAAATTTATTGCCAAATGAAAAACAAGAAAAAATGAAAGAAATAAAAGAAAAAAACGGAATAACAATTTCAGTTGGTGATGGAATAAATGATGCACCTATTTTAAGTTTAGCAGATATAGGAATATCCATAGGAAATACAGGATCAGACTTAGCAATAGAAACATCAGATATGGTTATAATGGATGGAAAATTATCTAGCTTAAATAATTTACTTAGAACATCTAAAAAAACTAAAAGAATAGTTATGCAGAACATATACTTTGCGATTGGAATTAAAGTTATAGTGCTAATTTTAGGAGCTATTGGAATATCAACAATGTGGGAAGCAGTATTTGCAGATGTAGGTGTAACATTTTTAACAGTACTAAATGCACTTAGAATATTTATGAGATAAATTAAATTAAGACAAAAGTGAAATTTTTTAGTATTATTTGTATTTTTATTAAAAAACAAAATATCAAACATTACAAATACATGACAAAGGGCAAAACATATTGACATAAGAAAAATAAAAGTATATATATTACAATATACATAAAAATATAAAAAAGAATACTTAAGAAAAGGAAAGAAAAAACAAATGAAAGAGAAGAAACTAAAAATCAATGAAAAACTTCTAGGAGTCGGTGCCTCGACGACCTACACTTCGAAAGAATGCTCAAATTGCACCTCACACTTTTCACTTCACACCTCTAACCACAGAGGCATCACTCTAATAGCCTTAATAATCACAATAATAGTAATGTTAATACTAATAGCAGTAACAGTAATAGTAGCATTAAATGGAGGATTATTTAGTAAAGCAAGAGAAGGAGTGTATAAAACACAAAACGAAATAAATACAGAAGAAACATTAGCAGATGGAAGAGTAAAAGTAGATGGAATATGGTATGATTCAATAGACGAATATATAAAGAATAACCCATCAGAAAACCAACCAAAAACAGTATATGCAGAAGCAAATAAAGACGATAAGGGATTTTTAACTGAAAATGCGGAATATACAGAAGATGGATATACTGCAGTAATCCCAAAAGGATTTAAAATATCAACAAGACAAGGAGAAGATAAAATAACAACAGGATTAGTAATACAAGATGAAAATGAAAATGAGTTTGTATGGATACCAGTAACAAAAGATTTATCAGATAGTTATTCTTCTAGTTCAAAGTATAGTGAACCAAATGAAATAACAAATAATTATAGTAGTAGTAAAGCAGCATATGATAGTCAAGAAACATTAGATTATTTATATGGAATAGGATATTATAGCTATGAGAGAGATTTTAATTATATAGAAGAGTATAAAGAGATGGTAAAAAGCGTAAATAAGTATGACGGATTTTATATAGGAAGATATGAAACTACGATAGATGATGTAGGTAATATTGGTTCAAAATATAATACAGCGATATTAACAGCAAATAAAAAAATAAATGGAATAGATAAACAATATAGGTGGTGGGGACTATATGCAGAACAAAAGAAAGCAAACTTACCAGGAAATGGAAGTAATATTCAATCAGCAATGATATATGGAGTATTATGGGATAAGACAATGGAGTTTATAAGAGAACAAAAGAATGTAGGTAATACAAAATATGACGTTGATCATTCCACATCATCTTGGCATCCTGGTAGCTCTGGCTCTGTTAAAAATTCAGGGACAGCAAACTCCGGAGACATAGCATTAAACATATGGGACTTAGGAAGTAATGGATTTGAGTGGACACAAGAGGTCTATGATTCGGGAATTCGAGTTGGTCGAGGAGGCTACTACCTTTATAGTGGTAGTGCTTCTAATCGCAGTGGTGACGGTCCAATTGGTAGTAGCAACGGCTTTTGTTCACGTTTTGCACTTTATATAAAAAAATAATAAATTTTCAATATAAATTGTAGGTATGCTCGTCAGAAAAAAAGGCTTCAAGTTGAAGCCTTTTTTATCTAATATCTTCTTTTGGTGTTATATTTTCTTCTAGCAATTCAGGCTTTTTCATATATCTATAAAATGCTTTTAGTGCATTTGCATAATAAAAGCCATCACAAATTCTTTCATCTGCAACCCATTTAAGAGATATAGCTTTTTCTTCGTGAATATTATCATCTTCGTATATATAACTTTTTTTCTTTTTACCCATTGATAAAAATATTCCTGTTGTTCCAAAGTTATATAAATGATGGTAAATTCCATCAATTCCAAGTGAACCAACATTTGTTAAAAATGCACTGGTATGGAATGGACTAGCTTCAATTATAAATTTTGGCATCATTCCGTGTTTATCTAGGAACATTAAGAAATTTACTATAAATTTAAATAGCCAGTCAGGTACAAAAGATAGAAATTTTGCAACTCTATCTGTGCTATTTTCAGCTTCTAAATCCTTATTTGTAGCAATTATATTATCTAATTTTTCTTTTACATTAAATATATTTTCAGAACCAGTAAAATGTATTTTTATTGTAGTTTCCTCTGATTCTTCTGACATTTCTTTCTTAATTGCAAGAGATATTTGTATGTCCTTTCTTGAATAAGTTCTGCCATCCATTATAAATCTATTTAAATGAGGCTTTTCTGCAAGTAATCTAACTAATGCAGCAAATATAACATTCATATAAGACATTCTAATGCCTTCTTGTTCTTTTTTGGCAAGATATTCATCTAAAGATTTAAGAGGTAATTCCTGTGTATAGTAAACGTGTGCATCTATTCTTTCTTTCATTACATGAGGTATAACTCTAAATATAGGTCCAAGTGTTTTTATTTTTCTTCCATCAGATCGTAATCCAAACATACTATTTCCTCCTTTGAAACATTATATAATATAAATTATAAACTTGTCAAAAATAAAATTATATAATATAAAATAGAATTTAAAAACAATATTTATATGTAAAATATTTCCAAGAAGTAATTGACAAATATATAAATATAAATTAAACTATTTTGTATAAAGATATTAAATGACAATTATAATATTGAAGGGAAGTGCATAAAGTGACTGATAAGATTAATCAATTTAAAAATATGAGTAAAGAACAATTAATAAACATTATTAATAATCCAAAATCAAGTGAATCAGATATAATTATAGCCTCAATAGAAAAAGGTCATAAAGATATCGAAGAAGGCAATTATTATACGACAGAAGAAATCCTTGAATATTTCGATAATATGGCTAGAGAATGCTAAATATGATCTGATTCAAATCTATAATTATATTTTGATAGATTCTTCGTATTATGCTATTAAAACAGTAAATGAAATCATGGATAAGGTAAAGTCTATTATAACTTTTCCATATATGTTTAGAAAAGTGCAAATTTATGATGATGAGAACATAAGAGAAATCATTTATAAATCATATAAAATAATATATGAAATTGATTCTAATAAAATTTTTGTTCATAGAATTTTTCATTCTTCAAGGTTATTCACCAATTCTATCCTAAAAATAAATAAATTTAATATCTTTATATAAAATTATATTGACAAATGACACTGTGTCACATATAATATATGACATGGTGTCATTTTAGTATATAATTTATTTTATCATAGTATAAAGGAGATGATAAAAGTGCCAACAGATACTTTTAACAAGCTTCCAGAAGAGAAAAAATCAAAAATTGTATTTTCTGCAAAAAAAGAATTTACAAGAGTGAGTTTAAAAGAAGCATCAATAAAAAACATAGTAGAAGATGCTGGAATTGCAAGAGGAAGCTTTTATCAATATTTTGAAAGTAAAGAAGATTTACTTCAATACTTATTAAAAGAACACTCAGAAGAAATGAATAGAAATCTAGAAGATACATTAAAGAAAACAAATGGGGATATATTTGAAGTTTTTATTTCTATATATGATTACATGATAAATGAGTGTATAAATAATGAAGAAGAAGATTTTTTTAAAAAAATATTTGAGGAATTGAAAACTAGTCAAGATGATATTTTTGTAATAGACTTAAAAAAATATAAACCGAAAAAAATAGAAGAATATTATGATAAGATAGATAAAACTAATTTAAAAATAGATAATATAGAGGAATTTAAACTTTTAACTAGAATGCTACATGCAGTAACAAAAAAAGCGGTAGTATCTAATTTTAAATATGAATCAAAACAAAAAGCAAGAGAAGACTATTTGAAACAATTAGAATATATTAAATATGGAGTTGTAAAAAAAGGAGGAAATAATGCTTAAAATATTAAAGTATCTAAGAAAAACTTGGGTGTCAGTATTAATAATTTTTTTACTTTTGTGCTTGCAAGCATGGACAGATTTAACACTTCCAGACTATACATCTAAAATAGTAAATAATGGAATACAAGCAGGTGGAATAGAGTATGTAGCACCAGAAGTAATTAGAAAGTCACAAATGGATAATTTACTTATATTTACACCTGATGATGAAGAAATATTAAATAATTATACTTTACTTTCTAAAAATGATTTATCTGATGATGAATATGAAAAAATAAAGGAAAAATATCCAGCAATTGAAAATGAAGATTTATATGAATTGAACAAATTAAATAAAAAAGAAAAAGAAAGATTAGATGAAATTATAACAAAACCATTTATGGTAAGTTATTCTTTGCAAAATGAGGAGACAGCGACTCAAATAAAAGAACAATTGATGCAAAATGCTGTAGGGGTCGCACCCCAGGGCGACCCGCAAATAATTAGCCAAATGTCTTTAATAGATATTATAAAAAATATGCCACAAGAAAAAGCGGAAGCATTATTAGCTGAAATTAATAAACAAATAGATAATAATATTGGTATGATGCTAGACCAAGCAGCAGTTCAGGCAACAAAAGCAGAATATATTGCAATTGGTGTAAATACAGATAAGATACAGAATAATTACATATTAATTACTGGAATTCAAATGATAGGAATTGCATTAATAAGTATGGCAGCTGCTGTTACAATTATGTTTTTATCTTCAAGAGTTGCAGCATATTTAGGAAGAACTCTAAGAGATAAAGTATTTAAAAAAGTTTTGCAATTTACAAGAAAAGAATTTATGGAATTTTCTACTGCATCTTTAATTACGCGTAATACAAATGATATACAACAAATTCAGATGCTAATTGCAATGCTATTTAGAACTGTAGTATATGCTCCAATAATGGGAGTAGGAGGATTCTTAAGGGTTCTTGCTAACAGTAATAATTCAATGGCATGGGTTATTGGCCTTGCTATCGTATGTGTTATTTCAATAGTATTAATCCTATTTATAATAGCAATGCCAAGGTTTAAAAAATTGCAAGATTTAATAGACAAATTAAATTTAGTATCTAGGGAAATATTAACAGGTCTTCCTGTAATTAGAGCATTTAATACAGAAAAAAGAGAAGAGAAAAGATTTGATGAGGCAAATAAAGATTTAATGGATACTAATATATTTGTAAATAGAGCAATGAGTATTATGATGCCAGCCCTTATGTTTGTAATGAATGGAGTTATGCTTTTGATAATATGGGTAGGAGGTCACAAAGTAGATGAAGGAGTATTACAAGTAGGAAATATGATGGCATTTATACAATACACAATGCAAATTGTAATATCTTTCTTAATGATATCTATGATATCTATAATGCTTCCTCGTGCAGCAGTATCTGCAAAACGTATTAATGAAGTGTTAGAAACTGAACCTTCAATAAAGGATAAAGAACAAACAAAAGAATTTATAGAAGAAAAGAAAGGATATGTAGAATTTAAAAATGTTTCATTTAGATATCCTGATGCTGATACGGAAATAATAGAAGATATAACATTTACTGCAAAGCCTGGAGAAACTACGGCATTAATTGGTAGTACAGGAAGCGGAAAGTCAACAGTAGTAAACTTGATACCACGTTTCTATGACGTAACAGGAGGAGAACTTTTAATAGATGGTGTTAATGTAAAAGATGTTCCTCAAAAGGAATTGAGAAAAAGAATAGGATTTGTACCACAAAAAGGAGTACTATTCTCGGGAACTATTGAGTCAAACATTAAATATGGAGATGCAAGTATCTCTGATGAGCAGATGATTAAGGCAGCAGACATAGCACAAGCAACTGATTTTATAGAAAGAAAAGAAAAAGGATTTGCTTCTGAAATATCACAAGGTGGAAACAATGTATCAGGAGGGCAAAGACAACGTTTATCAATAGCAAGAGCCTTAGCAATAGATCCAGAAATTATAGTATTCGATGATAGCTTTTCAGCATTAGATTTTAAAACAGATAGCAAATTAAGAGAAGAATTAGCAAAACAAACTAAAGGAAAAACAGTTATAATTGTTGCCCAAAGAATAAGTACAATCTTAAATGCAGATCAAATAATAGTATTAGACGAAGGAAAGATTGTAGGAAAAGGAACTCATAAGGAATTGATGAAAAATTGTGAAGAGTACAAAGAAATAGCAATGTCACAGCTATCTAAGGACGAATTAGAGGGAAAGGAGGAGTAATTATGCCAGGACCAATGAGAAGACAGCAAGGTGCAGTGCAAAAGGCAAAAAATTTTAAAGGGACAACAAAAAAGCTAATTAAAGATTATTTATCAAAATATAAAATAGCAATAACAGTAGTAATAATATTTGCAATAGGAAGCACAATTTTTAATATAGTTGGGCCAAAAATATTAGGTAATGCAACAACAGAAATTTTTGAGCGGAATTGTTGGTAAGTTATCTGGGGGGACAGGAATTGATTTTGGAAAAGTTGCAAGTATTTTACTTACACTACTTGGTTTTTATATAATGAGTGCAGTATTTGGTTTAATACAAGGTTTTACAATGACATCAGTTGCACAAAAATTAACATATAAATTACGTAATGATATTGCAGTAAAGTTAAATAAATTACCAATGAAATATTTTGATAAGAGAACTAATGGAGAAGTATTATCTATAATTACAAATGATATAGATACATTATCTCAAAGTCTTAATCAAAGTATTACACAGATTATAACTGCAATTTGTACATTAATAGGAATTATAATAATGATGTTATCAATTAGCGTTGTAATGACAATTATTTCATTTGTTATATTACCTATATCAGTATTTATTGTAAAAACAATAGTAAAAAGATCTCAAAAATATTTTAAAAGACAACAAGAATATTTAGGTCATGTAAATGGTCAAGTTGAAGAAATATATGGTGGACACACCATTGTAAAAGCATTTAATGGAGAAGAAGCTGCAATAAAAGAATTTAAAAAAGCAAATAAAGAATTGTATACATCTGGATGGAAATCACAATTTTTATCTGGTTTAATGCATCCATTAATGATGTTTGTTGGAAATCTTGGGTATGTTGCTGTATCAGTAGTAGGTGGTTACTTAGCAATAAATGGTACAATAACAGTAGGAAATATTCAAAGCTTTATACAATACAATAAGAGATTTACTCAACCGATTGAACAAATAGCACAAGTATCTGCAATGCTTCAAGCAATGGTTGCGGCAGCAGAAAGAATATTTGAATTTTTAGAAGAGGAAGAAGAAGTAAAAGAAGCAGATAATAATATTGACACAACTAAATTAAAAGGAAATGTAGAATTTAAAAATGTTCGTTTTGGTTATAATGAAGATAGAATTATAATAAATGATTTTAGTAGTAAAATTAAAGAAGGCCAAAAGATTGCAATAGTTGGACCAACGGGTGCAGGAAAAACTACTATGGTAAAATTACTAATGAGATTTTATGATGTGAATAGTGGTGAGATTTTGGTAGACGGGCATAATATAAAAGATTTCAAACGTGGTGATTTAAGAAAAATGTTTGGAATGGTACTTCAAGACACATGGCTATTTGGAGGAACTGTAAAGGAAAATATTAAATATGGTAACCCAGATGCAAGTGATAGTGAGGTTATAGAAGCAGCAAAGGCAGCACATGTTAATCACTTTATAAAAACACTTCCAAAGGGGTATAACTCTGTACTAAACGAAGAATCTAGCAATGTATCAGCAGGTCAAAAGCAATTACTTACAATAGCAAGGGTAATACTTGCAGATCCTAAAATTTTAATATTAGATGAAGCAACAAGTTCAATAGATACAAGAACAGAACTTCAAATTCAATCAGCAATGGATAATTTAATGAAAGGAAGAACAAGTTTTATAATAGCACACAGATTATCTACAATAAAAAATGCAGACTTAATCTTGGTAATGAATCACGGAGATATCGTAGAACAAGGAACACATGAAGAATTACTTGCTAAAAATGGTTTCTATGCAGATTTATATAATAGCCAGTTTGATGGGGAAGAAGCGGTATAATTTATAAACATAGTTAATTATTACAAGTATATTACAAAAAAAAGATAAATAAATAACAAAAATAAAAAAACATTGACAAAAAAGATATAAACAACTAATATATAATCAATATATATTACTAAACATAAAATATAAATTAAATAAAAAATCAAAGGAGAAAATAAATATGAAAATTATAGAATGGTTTAAAAAATTATTTTCAAAAGCAAAGAAAGATTATATGTTAGATGAAGGAAATATTGATGAAGGAATGAAGCCAAAGAAAAATGAATTTGTTCCAAAAGTAGATATAGAGCATAAAAGAACTAGAGAAGATGTTATAAGAAGTTTAAATAACGATATGATAATTGAAGATTTGTCTGAACAATATAATTATACTAAATTTAGTCCTGAAAATATACGAGAGAAATATGATGCAGATTCTGTATTATCTGATGAGGATATGACAGCCATAAGTTGTTTGTTTGGAGCAATAAAAGATGGAAATATGTGGCATACTAAATCAGAAATTGTAAATGATGAATTAAAATTGACTAATAATAGAATAAATGATTTTTTAAAGGAATCTCCTGAGAATATAGTTATTTTAATAAATTTAATGGAAAAGAGTGCAAGAAATTTTTATGAAAGTTTGGGAGATGAAAGATTTCCTTCTACAACTGTTCAAGGTTTAATTCCAGGATCATATGATGATATTTCCCAGTTAATTGAAGAATATACAAAAGAAAGTGAGATAGAAGAAAGGTAAAATATTAAGATAAATAATTAGGGCAGATAATTATTTGAAAATTATCTGTCCTTTATGTTATAATTCAAACAATAATATGAAACAAATAATGAGGAGATTAAAACAAATGAAAAAGAGTTTAATAAAATTAGCTATAATATCTATTATATGTGGAATTATATCTATAATGATTTGCTATTTTTCTATTAAATATGCACCTTCTTTTGGACAAGTTTATGATGAAGTAGTAAACGAATTAGAAAGTGATTCAGGAGTAGGAGAGTTAATTGGATTACCAATTTCAGCTGTTACAGAAATGGGTATAATTATAGTGTATGGATTTATCTTATTGATACCGAGTGCTATATTATTTATAATAACAATATTACAGATTATAGTAGGATTAATACAAATAGGGAATGAAAAAAGCTGGAAAAACACTACGAGCAAAATACTTACATATATTTCAATGGCTATACAAATATTTTTGAGTATAATATTATTATTTTATATATTTAGCAATCTTAAAGCAAATAAAATATTGTTAATGATAGCTTTTATAATTAATATAATTTGTATAATTACATTTATTATAGAATTAAAGAAAATGAAAAGCCTAACAACTAAAGTATCTAAGGAATAATTTATAAGGAGAATTATATATATGATTAATATAAAAGAAAATAATAAAAATGTAGAAGAATTTAATTTATTATATGATTCTGTTGGATGGGGAGCATATAGTAATGAAGTTTCAAATAAAGCCTTAGATAATACATTTTACTCTGTTAGCATTTATGATGATGACAATATAATAGGTTATGGAAGAATAATTGGAGATGCAATTTGTTTTTTATATATACAAGATATTATGGTTATACCAAAATATCAGCAAAAAGGAATTGGAACAATGATAATGAATAAATTATTAGAAAAAATACAAAAAGTAAAAGAAGAAAATAGTGGATTAAGAGTGTATGTAGGTGCATCTAAAAATAAAGAAAGTTTTTATGAAAGATTTGGATTCATTAAAAGAATAGATGCCAATTTAGGATATGGGATGATTTTAAAATAGAAAAACAAACAATGAAACTTTTTTACACATTAAAATGTATTATAATAAAAAGGTAAAAGGGTGATTTCATGAAAAAGAAAGTTTTGATAATTTTATTGATAGTATTTTCCTTAATAGCACTAATTATTGGAACAATGTATTTGATTGACATGAAAAGAATGAAAGATAATAAATCAGTATTATTTAGTACTTGGGGTTATTCATATGCACCCCCAGAAAATGTTAGTGAAACACAAGAAAACAAAGAAATAGAAAACATAGATGATTTTTATAATACAGATTTAACAAAAGAAAAGGATATAAGAAATCTTGGAGAACTTTATAATTCCTTTGATGCTCAAAAAGATAATTGCTTTGTAATAGGTGCAATGGTACATAACGATTATTTGTATAGTGAATTTATGAATAACTTTAAAAATGATAAAAGTTCATTTGTAAGAGTAGCACAAAATACTGTCGAAGGAGATTTAATATTATATGACATTCTATACCTTGAAGATACAGATAAATTATATCTAGTTACTGATAACACAAGAGATAAGTTTGCTGCAACTGATGATAGAACGATAGAATTAAGCCAATTTGAAAATATTACGGAATATAAATATAATGATAGATTATATTGGGTTTTATATAATGGAGAATTAAATGACGAGAGTTTTGCAACTGAAAATGTTTTTGTAATAACTGTAATTAACTAACCAATAAATCATCCTATATTAAATATAGGGTGATTTTTATTTAATAATTTATGAAAAATTTGTAATAAAATGAAATAAATTGACTCATATATTATGAAGGAGGTAAAAAGTTATGCAGAATATGGAAGATATCTACAAACAATACTCTAATACAGTATATAAGTATTTATTCTGCTTAACGCATAGTGAAGATATTTCAGAAGATTTAACACAGGAAACTTTTGCAATAGCAGTAAAAGAAATTAATAAGTTTAAGGGAAATTGCAAAATATCAGTTTGGCTCTGCCAAATAGCCAAACATTTATGGTATAAAAAATTAAAAAAAGAAAACAAACAAAAACATATATCTTTTGAAGAGCTAGAAAGTGAAGTTACCGAAGATAAAACTATAGAAGATATTGTTTTTAAAAAAGAAGAGAATTTAAAACTTTATAAAGATATTCAAAAATTAGACAATATTTCAAGAGAAATAATATATTTACGAATGTTTGGAAATTTAACTTTTATTGAAATTGGAGAGATATTAGGAAAATCAGCTAATTGGGCTCGTGTAACATTTTATCGAGCAAAAGAAAAAATAAAGGAGGCAAACAAAAATGGATAAAAAAATCGAATGTGAAATAGTACAAGATTTATTATTAGGGTATGTAGATGATGTATTAAATTCAGAATCAAAAAAATTAGTAGAAAAACATTTATTAAAATGTAAAGAATGTCAATCAAAGTATAATGAAATAAAAAAAGATATTGAAAATAATGAAAACAATCAAAAAAAGCAAATTGATTACTTAAAAAAGATAAAAAGAAAAAATATTATAAAATCAATAATAATTGCAATAGGAATAATATTTTTCATAATTTTTATCTTCTATTTAAGAAAATTTATAATAATAAATGATTTTATGAATAAAGCAGAGAAATCGATACAGTCGAATAACTTTTATAGAGAGACTTCACAAGTGGTTGCAGAAGATGCTGTTTCTGTAATGAGAGAATGGTATAAGGATGGCAAATATAAAGTAGAAGAAGAAATTTATTCTGATAACGGAGTAGAAAAATTTCGAATTGAATATGCAAATGCGAATTCCGATGAAAGAATTACAATAGACCATAAAAATAAAAAAGTTATAATTGAGAAAGGTGAATTCACAGAAATGCTAAACAAAGAAAAGAATTTAAGGTACGGAACATTTATTCAAGATTATGGATTAAAAACTAAACTTGAATGGACTTTTAATTTTTCTATACATACATCTACCTATGATATAGGAAGAGAATATTATGTATTAAATGACGAACATGATAGAGATTTTAACTATGAAATATGGATAGATAAAGATATTGGATTGCCACTAAAGGAAACAGGAAATGGAATTATAAAAACAGTTTTTAAAGGAACAAATATTACTAAAGAAGAAATAGATATGAAGTCTGAATATAAATATGAATTTGGCAAAGTAACCGATGAAGATGTTACTGTTCCAGATTATACAGGTTATGAAGTTCAACATCTTAACAGTAGAAATATTGGATAAAAATTTAATAACGTGGATAATAACATTTTTATAAAAATAAATCTTTAATAATTTAATAATAAATAAAAAGAAAAGTAAAAAGCAATATTGCTAATTACTTCTCTTTTTATTGCACAGAAAAAATGTTCATACATATCTAAAATTTTATTTATTATTCAATATATGAGCTAATTCATCAGAAGTAATAATTTTTAGGACATAACAAGCATATTCTAATTCTTCTATTTGATTTTCCTCATCTTTAATATTTGATAAATAGTTAATCACAGCTTCTTTACCACCAATTGCAGTATAAAACTCATTCATTTCTTCTTTTGTAAATTTGCGAACTTCTCCAGTTTTGTAATCTTTCATCTTACAACTTCTTGATAACTCGTTAAACATAGAAAGCATTTCCATTCTATAATGCTCATTTTCATTTGCACTTTTCAACATATCAATTGTTTCATCAATACTATCATAAACTCTCATTGGCGAATAATAAGTTTTGTATGCCATTAAAATACCAAATAATATTGCTGAAAATACAATTGTAATAATCACTATAATAACTACTTTATCTTTTCCCATTTTCATCATCTCCTAGGTTAATTTATACTTTCCAATTTTTCATTTAGTTTATTTACAATATGTTTATCATACTTTCTAACACAAAATACTATAATAAAATATAGCATTGAATATGCAGGTAAATAATATGGTCCATATGCCAAAGTATAATTTAACAAATTATATAAGTCTTGACTTGGATAAATTGCATTTTCTAATAAAATAGCAAGAGTTATTTTCTGAGTAATAAATGCAATTATAGAAAAAGAAATTAGACCAATAATATAATAAATAAAATATCTTAAAATTAAAATACTTCTTTTCATTTCAAATCCTCCTACTTTCTAGATATTTCATAATTTCTGATGTTTTCCTTCTGGAAACAACTTGTTCTGTATTATTATCTAATTTAACAACAATTTTTCCAGTTTCACTTATATCAAATTTTTTTACATGTCTTATATTTACAATACAACTTTTAGAAATTCGAATAAAATCCATACTAATTTTTTCTAATTCATATAATCTGCTTTTCAACAGATATTTTTTATCTTTTACTCTTGCATAATTATTTTTTTTGTCACTATAAAACATTATTATATCCTTGCATTCAATTTCTAATAATGTATAATTGTCATCCTCAACTATAACTTTATCCTTGTAATTTGTTTCATAATAGTTTAAGTATTCAATAAATTTATTAATGCTTTTATTTTTATCTGAATGCTGAATATCTAAAATTATTTCATTATCATTAAGGCTATTGTTTTTTTATTATATTAATTTTCATTTTATACTACTGTTAATATTAAACAGTGCCTCCTTCCTTTATTAATATAAGATTCTATCTGTATAAATTTTATATTATTTATATAGTATTTTCAAATGTTTTGCATAAGTGGTAATATAATTAAGATAAGCGGATTAATCTAAAATATTTATAAATATAGCAGAAGAATTATGTGTGGTAGGAAATAACAAAATTAGAAAAGGCTAGAAAACCACTACGATTTGCAAAAAAAGTAATAATATGGTATAATCTACCTATAGATGTAAAAAGCAAAATAAGCGAAAGCTTATGACGCAAAGCCAAAGGTCTAAAAGTTTTATAAAAACTCATGATAGCTTGGTTGCCTTCCATAGTAAAAGGGAGGTATTTTTATGAGAGCAAAAAAAGTATTAAAAATAATTGGTATAATTTTATTAATTCTAATTTTAATGTTTTTAATCCATGCTTTAAAAAACTTTATAATTGCCACAAAATTACAAGATAAAGTGGCTAAATATGTAGATAGTACAAATTATCATCTTACTGCAATATCATATCAAAAAGATGCACCAACGATAACAGTAAACTTTTATAAAAAAGATGAAAAACAAGCAATGCTTGTAGAAAGAAAAGATGATAATGGAGAAATAACAAAACTAACATTTTATTGTAATGGAGAAAGAACAGATATGTTCATAGAAAGTCCAACTGAAAAAATAGCAGATATAAACAGTAAAGCATCGATAATGCCAATGGTAGTTATAAATCCATTACAAGCAGATAATAAATGGCAAACATTTTTATATAGTTCAATAAGCATGGTAAGAAGTACAAATTACGACGGAAAAGCATGTTACGTTGTAGATAATTATTTATCACCATATAATTTAGCTACGCAAGATAACCATACTACAAAATATATAATAGAAAAAGAAACAGGATTATTGTTAAAAACTGAAACAGGTAATTTAACTTGCGAAAGAAAATACGAATTTGATAATGTAGATGATTCAATATTTGTAGAACCAGATATAAGTCAATATAAAATTCAAGAAAATAATTAAGAAAAAAGCTAATTAAAGAGAAGTAAAAGGCAGAGTATTGCTAATTACTTCTCTTTTTGTTATAATTTTTTTAAGTTTATTACAAGGAGATTAATATAAAAAATGTATAACTGGTTAAAAAAGAATATATACAAAATAATTGTTCTAATATGTATTTTTAATTTAATAATAACATTTCGTATGCTATGGAGAGATAGTATAATTTTATATATAAATGATAAAAACAGAGACTTTATATTAAACATTTTAAGTGAATATACAGATACTGATATTAGTTCGATACGAAAAGTTGCTTATGTTAGAAGATGGACACATGGATGTATAGATATTTATGATTGGTTTAAAAAGAAAGATGAAATATTAATATCTGAAGGAATGTTTACTAAAGGAGATGTACCTAAATATATAAAGGAAAATGGGTACAAAGAAGAAAATATTGCAAAAGTTTTAGGAACATCATCATTTATAATATTAATAGTAATTATTATTTATAAAAGAAAACATAAAAAGTAAAAATTAAAAGAGAAGAATATAATTGTACAGAATACAATATTTATAGAACTAGACATTAACCAATATAAAATTCAAAAAAATTATTAGGTAAAAATATTATTACTATTCCAAAATATCAGCAAAAAGGAATTGTAATAATATTGAAAATTTTTTGCACATTTTTATTATAATAAAAGGGTAAAAAGGTGATATTATGAAAAAGAAAATAATTTTATTTATAGTAGTTATTGTTGCACTAGTATTATTAGTACCAATTCCATTTAAATTAAGAGATGGAGGAACTATTGAGTTTAGGGCATTACTTTATACTGTAACGAAATATCACAAACTTGATATGGAATCAGAAATAGGTTTTCAAGATGGACTTGGAATAAAAATATTAGGAATAGAAGTTTATAATAACTTAAATGAAGCTGAGGCTAGAAATAAGAAAAATAAAATTCCAGATGCTGTAATGGTAGATGGAAGAATTTATTATAGTACAGGAGAAAAAAGCACAATTACCGGGCGTTGTGGTAATATGGATGGATATATTTCTTCTAGTGTTGAAAGTGGAAGTTTACCAACAAAAGATGATGAATCAAACTTTGGTACAGATTTTGGATATCAAAGAATTAAGGCAGATGAAATAGAAGTATTTATGAATGGAGATTTTATTGTATTTAAAGCTGAAGAAAAAGACTCTTTAAATTAATTTAAAAAAGACAAGTAAAAGGCAGAGTATTGCTAATTACTTCTCTTTTATTTTTTTGGATTTTATGATATTATGCCAATATAGTGATTATACATATGATGTTGTATACTGCCATACACTTGAAATTATTTACCTTCTGTTATATAATCACAACAATATTAATAAAGTATAAAATTATAAATTTGATAAGGAAGATAGTATATGTGGCTTGCAATAAAAAGAGGTAGCATTGTTGTAATAGGATTATTATTACAAATATTGCTGACTTTATTTATATATCTAAAATTAGGTGAATACGTACATCTTATTCAAATATTGTACGGAATTTTTAGTGTATTAATAGTACTTGCAATTATAAAAGATAGTAAAAGATTAAGTAGTGATTTAATATGGATTATTGTAATAATGCTATTTCCACTAATAGGTACACTTTTATTTATCATACTAAATAAAAGTAAAAGTAACAGTAAGATATTAAAAAATATTAATAAAAATATAAAAGATGGACAGAAATATTTAATTCAAGATGAAAATATAAAAAAAGAAATACAAGAACAAAATTTAGGACAATTGCGATATATTAGCAAGTTTGCAGGCTTTCCTGTAACAAAAAATAATGAAGTAAAGTATTATCCACTTGGAGATGATGTTTTTCCTGTAATGCTTGAAGAATTAAAAAAGGCAGAAAAATTTATCTTCATGGAATATTTTATTATTAACAAAGGCCAAATGTGGCAACAAATATTGGATATCTTAAAGGAAAAAGCTAAACAAGGCGTTGATGTTAGAGTAATGTATGATGATATGGGATCTATTGCAAAGCTTCCAACAAGTTTCCCTAAAGAGCTTGAAAAAGATGGAATAAAATGTATTTTATTTAATAAATTATCTCCATTTTCAGGTATTATTATGAATAATAGAGACCATAGAAAAATGACAATTATAGATGGACATACAGCTTTTTCAGGAGGAATAAATATTTCAGATGAATATATAAATGTAAATAGCAAATATGGTTATTGGAAAGATAACGGAATTATGATTAGAGGCGAAGCAGTTTGGAACTTTACAGTAATGTTTTTGGAAATATGGAATGCCTTTCGAAATGACGATAAAGATTATACAAAATACAAATATGAATTTAAAAATCAATATTCAGAAAATGGATTTGTTGTACCTTATGGAGAAAGTCCATTAGATGATGAAATTACAGGAGAAGATGTATATTTAAACATTATAAATCAAGCAAAAAGATACGTTTACATCTATACACCATATTTAATAATTGATACAGATGTAATTAATAGTTTAGTTTTAGCTGCAAGAAGAGGTGTAGATGTTAGAATAGTTGTTCCTGGAATACCAGATAAAAAATTAGTTTATGATGTAACACAATCATATTTTAATGCATTAATAAAAGGTGGAGTTAAAATATATACTTATACACCGGGATTTGTACATAGCAAAGTATTTATTTCAGATGACGAAATTGCAACAGTTGGAACAATTAATATGGATTATAGAAGTTTGTATTTACATTTTGAATGTGGAATTTATATGAAGGATACAAATGTAATACAAGACATAAAGCAAGATATAATGAATTCTATAAATATATCTCATAAAGTAACACTAGAAGAATCTAAATGTGGAATTATAAAAGGAATGTGGCAAGCAATCTTAAGAGTATTTGCACCACTTATGTAGTATAGGAGGAGATAAAATGAATTTATACGAAGATTTAAAATGGAGAGGATTAGTACAAGATATAAGTGATGAAGAATTAATAAACAAATTGAATAATGAAAAATTAACATTTTATATAGGAACAGACCCAACAGCAGATAGTATGCATATAGGACATTATTCATCTTTTTTAATTTCAAAAAGACTTGCGAAATATGGACATAAACCTATTTTATTAATAGGTGGAGCAACAGGCTTAATTGGAGATCCTAAACCAACTGCTGAAAGACCAATGATTACAAAAGAGGAAGTTCAGCACAATATAGAAGGATTAACCAAACAAGCTAAAGAAATATTTGGATTTGAAGTAGTTAATAATTATGACTGGACAAAAGATATAAATGTTATAGATTTTCTAAGAGACTATGGAAAATACTTTAATGTAGGATATATGTTGGCAAAGGATAAAGTAAAATCAAGGATGGAGACAGGAATTACTTATGCAGAGTTTTCATATATGATTTTACAAGCACTAGATTTCTTACATCTATATGAAACAAAAGGATGTATGCTCCAAGTTGCAGGTTCAGATCAATGGGGGAATATAACATCTGGAATAGAATTAATTAGAAGAAAAACAGACAAAACTGCTTATGGAATGGT
>CANQVU010000022.1 GCA_947627415.1 uncultured Clostridia bacterium
AGATAAAATGGTTAACAGATATTATATTTCTATTGAGTTCATTGCCTACATCTATTCGCTAGGACGGAGGAAAAAATCCCATTTCTGCGAAATAAATTTTTTCCTCACGTCCGGACGCTCAAATTATAATTTATATAGGAGAACTTAAATGGATGTTTCAGAATTAGCTAAAAACATTTCAGATAATTGTATAAAAATACAAAAGAAAACTTTTCTTCCCGGAGATATTATTACCACATATATGGAAAAAAGAAAACAAATTTGCATTTTACTATCAGGAAAAGCAGACTTAATTAGATATGATCTAAAAGGAAATAAAGATATAATAGAACGTTTTGCACAGAATGCTATTTTTGGAGAAGTTTTTCATCATGTTAATACAAATAATGAACTTTTTGTATTGGCAACAAAAAAATGTGAAATTCTTTTATTTTCTTACGATGATTTACGTGTAAAATGTAGACAAAACTGTGGTTTTCATACTACTTTAATTTCAAGTATATTAGAGCTTGTTTTAAATAATACAATCATGCAAAATACTAGAATAGAAATTTTGTCTAAAAGAAGTATAAGAGAAAAATTGCTTAGCTATTTGAACA
This sequence comes from uncultured Clostridia bacterium, assembly GCA_947627415.1. Lineage (GTDB taxonomy): Bacteria > Bacillota > Clostridia > TANB77 > CAG-508 > CAG-452. Next base: position 600 of record CANQVU010000022.1, read on the forward strand.
CATTATCTAGTAAAGCTTTTAGTAAAAATATAACACTACCTTTTTCTTTAACAAGCCTTGCTGATTATTTAAGTGTTGATAGAAGTGCTATGATGAGAGAAATTAGAAATTTAATAGATGAAGGTTTCATTTCAAAGCAAGGAAATAAAATAAAGCTTTTATACTAAACAGAAGGTGACAAGCCAGTCACCTTCTGTTTTTTGTTGTTAGTTTGTTTATAAAAGGAAAAAATATCAAAATCAATAACAGTTATAAAAACTTTTTAACAGTTTTATTTTTTAATTTTTTCTTCAAATCTATCTTTTTTTATTTCTTTAGGTACTTTTATTGGATATTTACCTGTAAAACATCCCATACAAAAGTCTTCCATATTGCAGTCTTTTAATATCTCTTTTAGGTTTTCAATACTTAAATATTCTAGAGTATCTGCTCCTATAATTTCTCTTATTTCATCTACTGTTCTACCATTTGCAATTAGGTTTTCTTTGTTGTCTATATCTACTCCAAAATAGCAAATATCTAAAAATGCTGGTGATGCAATTCTTAAATGTACCTCTTTTGCTCCCGCTTTTCTAAGAGTTTTCACTATTCCTGTTAATGTTGTACCTCTTACTATTGAGTCATCTATTAAAATTATCTTTTTACCTCTTATAATATTCTTCAATGGATTTAATTTTAATGCCACTAATTTCTTTCTTTTATTTTGAGTATTCTGTATAAATGTTCTTCCAATATACTTGCTTTTTGTAAACACCAAATCATATGGTATTTTTGATTCTTTTGAATATCCTAGTGCAGCATCTGTTCCTGAATCTGGTACAGCTGCTACTATATCTGCATCTACTGGATTTTGCTTTGCTAAATATCTTCCAGATTTTTCTCTAAATTCATGTACACTCATTCCTTCTAATATTGAATCTGGCCTTGAAATATATATATATTCAAATACACACATTCCCTTTTTTTCTTTTCTATCATAATCTATTGACTCTATTATTCCATCTTTTACAATTACTATTTCTCCTGGTCTTACATCTCTAATAAATTCTGCTCCACAGATATCTAACGCACAACTTTCAGATGCAAATATAATATCATCTCCTAATCTTCCCATACATAATGGTCTAAATCCTTGTGGATCACGACAAGCTATTAGTTTTTGGGGAGACATTATAACTAATGAATATGCACCCTTTAATACTTTCATAGTATTTAGCACAGCTTCCTCTGTTGATTTTGCTTTTAACCTCTCTCTTACTATTATATGACATATAACTTCTGTATCATTAGTAGTTGTAAATATAGCTCCATTATCTTCTAATTCTTGTTTTAAATCTATTGCATTTGTAATATTCCCGTTATGTGCTATGGCTAAATTACCTTTTTTGTGTCTTATTACCATGGGCTGAGCATTTTCTTTTTTTGATGCTCCAGTAGTTGAATATCTTACATGTCCTATTGCCATATTACCTGCTGGCATATTATCTAATACCTCATTTGTAAACACCTCAGATACTAGTCCCTGATCTTTATGATATGAAATTACTCCATCTGTATTTATTGCTATACCGGCAACTTTCTTCTCCTCTATGTTGAAGTCCTGATAACCCCACACATGTCATGTATGCTAGATTTTCTGGTCTTTTTGAATATACTCCAAATACTCCACATTCTTCTTTAATCCTATTAGACATTATGATTTCCTCCATCCATTTTAAAAACACATTTTTATTATAATTGTTATTTGCAAAAAAGTACAGCCTTTTTTCAAAATTGACATTATTTTCTTGTTCTATGTTATTGCAATGTCACATTAGATAAATTGTTGTTTGTTTTATTTATTACTGTAAAATAGTTTAATATAATTTTTTCAAGACGTCCTTCTTCACAAAAATTATTATTTCATAATAATTTTGGATTCGAAGCTCCTATTTCAAAAATTATATTTAAACTATTTTACTAATCAAATTAATTTAAAAACAATTATACAAATTACAATTTGAATTTATTTTTCATTAATGATATAATTTTTTCATAATTTAATTGGAGGTATTTGTATGTATAATTTAGTTTTATTTGCTTCTCGGAAATGGTACAACTCTTCAAAGTATTATAGATAATATAAAAAATGGGATATTAGATGCAAAAATAAATCTAGTAGTTTCTGATAATAAAAATGCATATGCACTAAAAAGAGCCTCAGAAAATAATATTCCTACTTATATAATAAAAGGTAATTCATCGGAAAAAATCGATTTAGAATTAGAAAATATACTTAAAAACTACGATATAGATTTGATAGTTTTAGTTGGTTATTTAAAATTAATAGGAAAAAATTTAATAAATAAATATACTATTATTAATACACATCCATCACTTCTTCCTAAGTTTGGTGGTAAGGGTATGTATGGTATGAATGTTCATAAAGCGGTGGTTGAGGCTAAAGAAAAAATTAGTGGTCCTACAGTTCATTATGTGAATGATAAATATGATGAAGGAAATATAATATCTCAAACAATAGTAAAACTAGATAAAGATGAAACTCCAGAAAGTTTATCTGCTAAAGTCCAAGCAGCAGAAAAAATACAACTTACAAATGTTTTAAAAGAGTTTATACAAAAAAAAGAAAAGAACAAAGTTTAATATTGCTTTGTTCTTTCTTAATTACAATTTAAATCTTTTTCAATAATGGAAGATTAGTTAAATATTTCTTCAAATTCATCTCCATCAATTTTTTCTTTCTCTAATAGTCTTTCTGCTACTGCAGTTAATTTATCCATATTGTTACTTAATATTTCTCTAGCTGTATTATATGCTTTGTCTATAATTCTTTTTACTTCCTCGTCTATCATATTTGCTGTTTCTTCACTAAAGTCTTTAGTTTGTGCAAAGTCTCTTCCTAAAAATACTTCTTCTTGACTTGAGCCAAATGTAATTGTTCCTATTCTATCACTCATTCCATATTTTGTTACCATTTCTCTTGCAATTTTTGTTGCTCTTTCTATATCATTACTTGCACCTGTTGATATATCATCTAATGCTAAACTTTCTGCTACCCTACCACCTAATAGTGAAACAATATTTTCTTCCATTTCTGATTTAGACATAAAGTTTTTGTCTTCATCTGGTTTGTACATTGTATATCCTCCAGCCATACCACGTGGTACTATTGATATTTGATGTACATTGTCTTGTGTAGGTAAAAATCTACTTACTACTGCATGACCTGCTTCATGAAAAGCAACTAGTTTGTTTTCTTTTTCGCTTCTTACTCTACTCTTTTTTTCTGGTCCCATTGTTACTTTTATCATGGCATCTTCAATCTCTGCCATTCCTATTTCGTTTTTATTTCTTCTTGCTGCAAGAAGTGCAGCTTCATTTAATACATTCTCTAAATCTGCTCCTGCAAATCCTGCTGTATTTTTTGCAATTGTTTTTAAATCTACATCATCAGCAATTCTTTTCTTTCTGCTATGAACTTCTAATATTTGTTCTCTTGCTTTTACATCTGGTGCTGATACTACTATTTGTCTATCAAATCTACCTGGACGAAGTAAAGCTTTATCTAATACGTCTGGCCTATTTGTTGCAGCAAGCACTATAACTCCTTCGTTTGTTCCAAATCCGTCCATTTCAACCAATAATTGATTCAATGTTTGTTCCCTTTCATCATGTCCTCCACCAAGTCCTGCTCCTCTTTGACGTCCAACTGCATCTATCTCATCTATAAATATTATACAAGGTGCATTTCTTTTTGCTTGTTCAAACAAATCTCTTACTCTTGATGCACCAACACCAACAAACATTTCAACAAAATCTGAACCGCTTATTATAAAGAATGGTACTCCTGCTTCTCCTGCCACTGCTTTTGCAAGTAATGTTTTACCTGTACCTGGCTGACCAACCAATAATACGCCTTTTGGAATCCTTGCACCCATGTCTGTAAATTTTTTTGGTGATTTTAAAAATTCTACTATTTCTTCTAATTCTTCTTTTTCTTCATCTACTCCTGCTACATCATCAAAAGTAACCTTAGTTTTGTCAGCTGCACCCATCATTCTTGCTCTACTTTTTCCAAATGACATAGTTTTGTTTCCAGCTCCACCTTGATTACTTCCCATTATTAAAAACCAGAATATAAAGAAAATTATTATTATTCCAAAAGGTGACAATAAACTTAATATTGTAATTATTGCGGATTGTGATTTTTCTTCTAATGTAAAGCTACCTTCTACTAGATAAGTACTTACTTTATCCATAAAACTATCTACACTTGGTATATTAACTTCCTTCTCAACTCTTGGATCATCTTTTAAAGTGACATATGCTTTCGTACCATCAGATGTAAGTTCTATATTATTTACTTTGCCACTTTCTATTGAAAGCATTAATTCTGAATATTTCATTTTGTTTTGAGAATTATCCATTATTGATGATATTACTACTATAAATATGATTCCTAAAATTAACCACATTGCTAATGTTTTTAAACTCTTTTTCATCTTAAATCTCCTATCTTGCAAGAGTTATATCTTTCCTCTTGGTATTCCTCATAGATTGAGGTGTGCCTTTATAAGGTTTGAGGGACACACCTCAGTACATGGGCATTCCTCATAGATTGAGGTATATCTTTATAAGGTTTGAGGGACACACCTCAGTACACGGGCATTCCTCATAGATTGAGGTGTGTCCCTCTTTTTATATATGAAATATAACATATAGTTCTTTTAATTACAATACTTTTTTGCAAAGTTTTTTCTTTCAATCGCTTGTGCGTCAAGGTTTTGCTTACGGAAGGTTGTATTATGCTATGAAAAAAATTTTTCCTTTTTTTACTAAAATTTTTAAATTTTTAATAGGTTTTAAATATTTGTTACCAATATTATTTTGGCAAAGTTTTATAATGTCATCTATATTAACTTTTTCTATGCCTAAAGTAGATAGCAAAAGTTTATTAATAGTATATAGTATAATTCTTCTTTTTATTACTAATTCTAAGCAGTTGAACTTTTTTAGGTCTAAGATTATTTGGTTTTTGTCTACTTTTATACATATATTTTTAAATGTTTCTTCTGTTATTTTATTTATAAATTCATTTTCTTCATTTGCTACATCCGATAACCTATTTATTGTTTTTATTATATTGGGATTAAATTCTTTCTTTATATATGGAATAACAATATTCCTAATTTTATTTCTTGTATAAATATTTTCATTGTTTGATTTATCTATTCTTGGTTCTAATTTGTTTGTTTTGCAATATTCTTCTATCTCTTCTCTTGATACATTAATTAACGGTCTTATATATTTTTCATCTCTTATTGCTTCTATCCCCTTTAATCCAGATGTTCCGCTTCCTCTTAAAATATTCATTAATATGGTTTCTACTTTATCATTATTGTTATGCGCAGTAGCTATTTTATTTGAGTTCGTTTTTTCTAAAACTTCATTAAAAAATTCATATCTTATTTGTCTTCCAGTTTCCTCTGTTCCTCTTTTTAAATTATTTGCAATTTTTGTTACATCTATTCTTTTAATATAACATTCTATTCCTAAATTTTTGCAAAAGTTTTTTACATATTCAGTTTCTTCATCTGCTTCTTTTCTTATCATATGATTTATATGTGCAACATAAATTTTAAAATTAAATTCATTTTTTATTTCATTTAATATATGTAATAAACATATAGAATCTGGTCCGCCAGACACTCCTACTACTATTTTATCTCCATCTTTTATTAAATTATATTTTTTTATTGTATCAATTACTTGTTCTTTTAGCATGATTTACTCCTATTTTAATTTAGGGTTGCACAAAGCAACCCTAAATAATTATTCTCTATATTTTTCTATATTAACAAACTTAGTATAATTTCCAAGCCATAGCAGTTCTACTGTTCCTGTTGAACCAGATCTATGTTTTGCCATAATAATTTCTGCTATATTTTTCTTTTCTGAATCTGGATTATAATAATCATCTCTATATAAGAACATTACTATATCAGCATCTTGTTCTATTGCTCCTGATTCACGTAAATCTGAAAGCATTGGCCTATGATCTGCCCTTTGTTCTGCGGCCCTAGATAATTGTGACAATGCAATTACTGGAACATCTAATTCTTTTGCTAAAATTTTAAGAGATCTACTTATCTCAGAAATTTCTTGTTCACGGCTAGAATTTCTTTTACTTGTACCTTGTATTAATTGTAAATAATCTATTACTACAAGCCCTATATTTTTCTCTAATTTTAATTTTCTACATTTAGCTCTTATTTCTGTAACTGTTATTCCTGGAGTATCATCTATGTATATTGGTGCTTCTGAAAGTGGTCCTAAAGCAGTTGCAAGTTTTACCCAATCATCTTCTTCAATTTTTCCTGTTCTTATTTTATTACTATCTACCATTGCTTCACTGCAAAGCATCCTGTTTACAAGCTGGCTTTTAGACATTTCAAGATTAAATATTACAACAGGAACTTTTGCCCTAAGTGCAGCGTTTGTAGCAATATTCAGTGCAAATGCTGATTTACCCATCGCTGGTCTTGCTGCAACTAATATTAAATCTGAATTATGAAGTCCAGCTGTTTTATAATCTAAATCTGCAAATCCAGTTGGTATACCTGTTATTGGTTGCTTTTGATTATATAGTTTTTCTATTTCTGCAAAACTCTCAACCAATATATCCTTTAAAACTGAATATCCTTTTTGATTTTTCCCTTGTGCAATTTCAAATATTTTTTTTTCTGCTTGATCGATAATAGTATCTATTTCTTCTGTTTCTGCATAGCCTAAATCTATAAGCTCATTTGAAGTTTTTATTAGATTTCTTAGTATTGATTTTTCTTCTACGATTTTTATATACTTATTTACATTTGCTGTTGTTGGTACTTTATCAGGAAGTACAGCTATATATTCTAAGCCTCCAACAGCCTCAAGTTTTCCAAGAGTTGTTAATTCTGATTTAACTGTAATTATATCTATAGGCTCTGCCCTATTATATAGATTTAAAATTGCTTCATATATTGTCTTGTTATCTTGTCTATAAAAATCATCAGGCTTTAAAATCTCAATGCTATCGACTACTGCATCTTTATCTGTAAGCATGCTCCCTATTACAGCTTGTTCTGCATCAATATCATGTGGTGGTATTTTTCCTAGGTCCATAATTATCCTCCCCTTGATAATTAATTAATAATGAAAAGTTAATAATTAATAATTGATGTAATTTTCGACTTGTGTCGAAAAATATCCAAAATTATTCACTATTTATTATTAATTAAATTTCTCTATTCTGACTTTATTTCTATCGTTAATTTTGAAGATATTCCTTCTCCGAATTTTATATCTACTGAAAATCTTCCAATATTTTTTATTGTTTCTTTTAAGTTTATTTTTTTCTTATCTATTTCCATTTTATATTGTTTCTTTAATTCTTCTGATATTTCTTTAGATGTGACTCCTCCAAATATCTTTCCATTTGATCCTGCTTTTACCTTTATTTCTAAAGTAATACCTTTAATTTTATCCGCTTGTTTTTTAAATTCTTCTATTTCTAAATTCTTTTTATGTTTTTGAGAATCCTTTTTTGCTTGCAATTTTAGTAGGTTGTCTTTAGTTGCTTCTATAGCTAAATTTTTAGGAAACAAAAAGTTTCTTGCATATCCATCATTTGCATTTATTATTTCATCTTTTCTTCCTACATTCTTTATGTCTTGCAATAATATAACTTTCATCTAATCTCCTCTTTTCTTCTGAGAATTTTATCACATTTATAATAGTTTATCAAGCTTTGTTAAATTTTTTGAAAGTAATAAAATATCTCTTATATGTATTATATTACTTCTGTGGTAAACATTAATTTATAAATTATTGTTTTTTCTTGACGTAATTTGTAGATTAACTTATAATTAAGCATGAAGGGAAGTTGAATTTTACTTATGCCTAAAGTTTATTTGGAAAAAAATGTATTAGAAGCAGCTTTTGAGCGTATTGAAATTATTTTTAATAATTTTGAAAATGTCTATTTTAGCGTAAGTGCTGGTAAAGATAGCTCAGTTATGGTGCAACTTGCAAATATAGTTGCAAAACGTATGAATAAAAAATTTGATGTTTTATATATAGATTTAGAAGGTCAATATAAATGCACAATTGATCATTTGGATGAATTAAAAAAATTATCTCAAGTTAGAACTTTTTATCACATTGCACTTCCTATGGCTTTGAGAAATGCTGTATCAATCCTTCAGCCTAAATGGATTTGTTGGGATGATGAAAGCAAACATCTTTGGATAAGAGAAATGCCAAAAGATAGTATAAATATGAGTAATTGCCCATTTAGTTGGTTTAGAAAAGGAGAAGAATTTGAAGAATTTATTCTACAATTTGCTTCTTGGTATAAGGAACAACATGAAGGTCCAATAGCATGTGGAATAGGTATTAGAACTGATGAGAGTTTAAATCGTTTTCGTACAATTACTTTTCAAAAGAATAAAGAAACCTTTCAAAACTATAATTGGACTACAAGAGTAAAATTTTCTAATCAAATACTGGATGCGTATAATTTTTATCCTATATATGATTTTAGAGTAGAAGATATATGGGGTGCAGTAAGCAAATTAGATTTAAAATATAATAAAATATATGATTTGATGTATAAAAATGGGGTATCTTTATCTGACCAAAGAATTTGTCAACCTTATGGAGATGACCAAAGAAAAGGATTAGATCAATTTAAGGCATTAGAATATGAAACATGGGCAAAAGTAGTAAGCCGTGTCAACGGTGTTAATTTTGGAAATATATATTGTAGAACCTCTGCTTTAGGAGATATTAAAAGTTCAAAACCGGATTTTATGACATGGCAACAATATACTGTTTTTTTGCTTGAGAGTATTGGCTTATATAATAGAGATCTTATGATGAATTATTATAAAAAGATTAAAAAATTTATGATTTGGTACAGAAAAAAATATGCAGTAGATTTTGACCAAATACCGGAAGAAGCATCTAAAAAATTGGAAAATCAAAAAAAAGCTATTTCATGGCGTAGAATTGCAAGAGCAGTTGAAAAAAATGATTTTTATCTTAAAAGGCTTTCATTTGCCCAAACAAAAACTGAAGAAAATGAATTAAGAAATTTGGCACACAAATGGGATAATTTACTTTCAGCAAATACTATCACAACAGATCCAGATTTAAATAAATTTATAAAAGAGGAAGTGATTAATAATGATTGTAAAAATGGATAATAAATCAAAGGATTTTTACAATATTATGGGAAGATTTTTTGGTTCTAGAATTGTTGAAAACAAAACAAATGATAGAATTTATGATGACAATAACAAAGAATGGTATGTATATTTTGATAATAGCAGTCCTGTTGCTTTTGTTTCTATTGCATCTGGTGTAATTAAAAATATTTATTCTATAAAAGATGATTTTTTAATTGAATTATTAACTTATATTAGTAAAGAAACTAAAATAAAGGATAGCATTGTGACAACTGCATATTCAAATGTATATAGTCATTGTGGATTTATTTGTTCAGATGATAAAGGATACAAAAATTTTATCAGAATCAGGAGTGATATTGATGAATAAAGAAATCACTTTTCCTGTATTAAATGTAAAAATGGTAGATATTAATAAAGTTGTTGCAAATGACTATAATCCTAATAAAGTTGCACCTCCAGAAATGAGACTTTTAAAGCATTCAATAGAAGAAGATGGTTATACTCAACCTATTGTTACATATTATGATAAGGAGAATGACATTTATATTATAGTTGATGGATTTCATAGATATAGATGTGCTAAGGAATATTTTCATTTAAAGGAAATTCCTATTGTTACTATTGATAAACAATTAGATAATCGTATTGCAAGTACAATACGTCACAATAGAGCAAGGGGTACACATCAAATATTAGATATGTCTAAAATTGTAATGGAACTTACTAAAGCAGGATGGGATGATAGTACAATATCACTTCATCTTGGCATGGAATTAGATGAAATTATTAAATTAAAACAAGTAAATGGCTTAAAAGAAGCTTTCTCTAATCATGAATTTAGCAAATCATGGGAAGAATTTGAAAGTAAAGTTATTAAAGATAATAAATAAGAAGCTTGTTGTTTTCGAAAAAAGGGTTTTGGGAGCATCCCCAAAATCCTTTTAATCTATTGTAGTACTTGTTCTTCCTGTACCTACTACATCTTCTTGAAGTGAACGCCATGTATTACATCCTACTATTCCATCTGCTGATAGTCCTCTACTCCTTTGATAATTTCTTACTGCTTCTCTTGTTCTTGAACCGAAAATTCCGATCTAGGCCACCTGTTCTAAATCCTAATGTATTTAAATCGTCTTGTGCAATTAATACATATGTGCTTATACTTCCTTGTTTTATTAATGGATATCCTGCAGTTCCACATGCTGGTCTTCCAAATCTTTTATCAAAGTGAACCCAGGTTGGAGTAAGTGATGCTGGTTCTACATATGACCATACTCCGCGAATTTATTGCTGTGTTTCTTAGTCTATTTCTTTGTGTATTACTTAATACCTGCCCTGCGTCAAATGCAACTCCTGCATAGTGCTGACTTTGTGAGCCATGACCACCTTCCCATGGTCTTTTAAATGCAAACCCTACTGGTATTGGAGCTCCAAATAAGTATCTAGTTGTATTAAAACTTTGCATTGCCCTTTTTGTTGTCCAAAGGGTTGGACTTCCACTTGAACCTCTAAACTCTCCAACAGTTAAAGTTCTATTTGCATTATATGGCATTGCCTCATTTTCTCCTCTATAGTATGTTTCCATTCTATTTGTATCGTTGTTAAAAACTAATATTTTAGCCATAAAAAACCTCCATAAAATATTCTCTTTATATTTTATGAAGATTGTTTTATTTTTGCTATTAGTATTTTATATTATATAGGGAAAATGCTCCATATTATCTATGGAGCATCAATGTTATTCTACAGGTTCATATAAAACAGCACTTACCCATTCCCATCCGTTTTTTGAATAAATCAAAAAGTCGGTGTCGGAGTAGTTGTAGTGATATCTTTCTTGCACACCATATACCGTATAGGTGTCATCCCCATTTTTCTTCCGAACTTTGAACAACATATATCCCTTCTTTCAAAATTATTTCCTAAGAATAACTTAGAACACTTTTATTTTAGCATATTTTACATAATCTTGCAAATTTGCATTTTAATTACCTTTAATATATACTTTGTTTGAATAGGAGGCATTTTTATGATTGAGATATCAAATTTTGGGACATTTGAAAATGAGGATGTTAAACTTTTTACTATAAGAAATTCAAATGGTTTAATTGCAAAGCTTAGTAATTTCGGTGCAATACTTATTTCATTATTCGTCCCTAATAAAAATGGAAAATTGGATGATGTTGTTTTAGGATTTGACACCTTAGAAAAATATTTTACAAATGATATTTGTTACTTTGGATCTACTGTTGGAAGAAATAGCAATCGTATTGGAAATGCATCTTTCAGCCTAAATGGTGTAACTTATACTTTGGATAAAAACGAAAGAGAAAAAAATAATTTGCATAGCGGATTTAATTCCTATAATAGAAGATTATGGAATTATTCAATAGATGAATCAAATAATTCTGTTTCATTTAATTTAATAAGCCCTGATGGCGACCAAGGATTTCCTGGTGAATTTAATATTACTGTTACATACACTCTAAATGATAATAACGAACTTAAAATAAATTACAATGGAAAGTCTACAAAGGATACTATTGCAAATATGACTAATCATAGTTATTTTAACTTAGCTGGTCATAATATGCGGAACAGCTATGAATCAAAAGCTATATATAAATGCTGATAAATTTGTTGAAGTAGATGACGAACTTATTCCAACTGGGAATTTAATTAATGTAGAAAATACTCCTATGGACTTTAGAACCCCTAAAATAATTGGCAAAGAAATAAATTATGACTTTGAGCAATTAAACTTTACAGGTGGATATGACCACTGCTTTGTAATAAATAAAAAGCAACCCGGTATAGAAAAAATAGCAGTTTTATCAGATGAAAAAAGTGGTAGAACTATGGAAGTATATACAGATAGCATAGGTGTTCAATTCTATGCTGGAAATTTTATAGAAAATAATAAAGTTGTTGGAAAAGAAAATTGCTTATATAAAAATAGAAACGGAATTTGTTTAGAAACAGGATTTTTACCTAATAGTATGAATAAACCAAATTTCCCATCTCCAGTTCTTAGAGCAAATGAAATTTACAATACTACAACAATATATAAATTTGTATAAATATAAAATAGGGAAAAAGGAGCTAGACCCCTTTTCCCCTATTTTATACTTCTCTTGCTTTAATTATATATCTTTGTTTATTATCATTTGTACAAGTAATTAATGTTACTTCTCTTCTTCCTCCAGTAAGTTGACTTGTACATTCTAATTCATCTGGATTTACTATAAATTTATCATATACAGCATATGTTACTGTATCTCCTCCTAAATCTTTTATTTCTATCTTATCACCATTTTCTAAAGTTGGAACTTTACTAAAGAATTTAGAATTTTTGTAATTGTGTCCTGCTATACATAAGTTTCCCACTTCATTTGGATTTGGTCCATGAAATTTACATGGTGAAATTTTTAGTAATGCATCCGAATATGTTGATAAAATTGGATAATTTACATTTATAGATGGGATATTTATTACACCTATTGTATAATACACAGTTCCATCACTTGCTACAGATTTTTGTTCATCTGGAACATCTATAGGTCTCTCTGTTTGAACAGTTTGTGTTTGCGCAACTGTTTCTTCTTCTGGTAGAGCATTTAATACTACTACTGTTACTTCTTCTTCAACAATTTCAGTTCCATCTTGAAATTCCATTCCATCTAGTATTTCTTGTGAAACTTGCTCACTTTTATTTCTATCATATTCTGCATATATTGCATAAGAAGATAAAATGCATAACAAAAAGACAGATACAAAAAACTCAAATTTAAAAACTTTTTTCTTTTTTTTCATATCTGGTGTTACATATAATTTTTGGTCAATAAGAATTTGATTCATTTGTTATATTTTTACTTCCTTCCTTTTACAATATATCAGTTTTATTTTAGCACATTTTATTTAATATTTCAACTACTGCTTTAATACTTTCTTGAGATGTAGATGCCCCTGCCATGATACCAATCTTTTCATGTTTTTTTATCTCTTTTAAATCTAATTCCTCACAGTCTTCTATTAATACACTGTTTTTACAATTCTTTTTAGAAATTTCATATAATTTATTTGTATTTGAACTATGTCTTCCCCCTATTATTATCATCATATCTACTTTTGATGATATTTCTTCTGTTTCTTCTTGTCTTAGTCTAGTTGCATCACATATTGTTCTTTTTATCTCTAACTTTATATCTTTATCTTTTAAATTATCTTCTACTAATGAAGTAATTTTATTGAATTTTTCTAAACTAAACGTTGTTTGCGATATAATAACTAGTTTTTTTATTTTAGACTTATATAGATTTTGCAATGCATCATTTACATTATCTTCATTTTCAACTGCACATACATTATTTCCACAATAACTTATTGTACCTACTATTTCTGGATGATTACTGTTTCCAACTAAAAATATGTAATATCCGTTATTAGCATATTCTTCTGCAAGTTTATGTATTTTTATAACTTTAGGACATGTTAAATCTATTATATTTAACTTCATTCTCTTAGCTTTATCATAAATTTCTTTTTCTGTACCATGTGCTCTTATTATTACATTTTGCTTTGCCTGCTCAATATCTTCTATAATTTTAAGCCCTTTTTCTTCTAATCTACCTGTTACTTGCTTGTTATGTACTAATTCGCCCAAGCAAAAGATATTACTATTTTCATTTAGAAACTTACTTGTTTTATTTACAGCATTTGCTACACCAAAGCAGAAACCTGCTGTTTTACCAATAATAATTTCCATATTCTCTCCCATTTTATAAATTGTTGTTTGTTTTATGTTCGGGGAATTCAGGACAGTCCCAAAAATCCCCAAAATTGGTGATTTTTAGGGGCAGTCCCTAGAATTCCCCTCACACAAACAAATTACAATTTATTTTGTCATCTTTAATATTTCTTCTTTTAATACTCTCACTATATCTTCTTGTTTTACCTTTCTTATGATTTCTCCTTTTTTAAATAGCAATCCTTCTTTTATTCCTCCTGCAATTCCTATATCTGCATGTTTTGCTTCGTTTGGCCCATTTACTCCGACATCCCATTACTGCTACAGTTATATCTGTTTTTATAGTTTGAAGAAAATCTTCTATTTCGTTTGCAATAGGTATTAAATCATATTGTATTCTTCCACATGTAGGACATGCAATTAATGTTGGTGATTTATATAAATTACAATCTTTTAAAATTTCTTTTGCAACTTTTATCTCTTTTATCGGATCTGCAGATAATGACACTCTCATTGTATCACCTATCCCTTGTCTTAACAAAGTCCCAAGCCCTATGCTAGAACTCACTGTTCCACTAAATTCCGTACCAGCATGAGTAACTCCTAGATGCAGAGGATATTCTATTGTATTTGCTGCTTCATTGTAAGCATTTATACATAAATCTAATGATGATGCTTTTAATGATAATGCTATATCATAAAATTCTAAATTTTCTAATATTTTTATATGTCTTAGCCCTGCTTCTACCATTCCTTTAGCAGTAGGTTTTCCATCTCTTTCTAAAATATCTTTTGGAAGTGATCCTCCATTCACCCCTATTCTAATTGGAATTTGCTTTTCTTTACACTTATCTACTACTGCTTTTACTCTATCATTTGATCCAATATTTCCAGGATTAATTCTTATTTTATTAACTCCTGCATTTGCAGCTTCTAATGCTATTTTATAATCAAAATGAATATCTGCAACAATTGGAATATGTATATGTTTTTTTATTTCAGAAATTGATTTTGCATCTTCTATATCTAAGCATGCAACTCTTACAATTTCACATCCTGCGCTTTCTAATTTTAAGATTTGTTCTACTGTAGATTTTACATCTTTAGTTTTTGTATTGGTCATGGATTGTATTACTACTTTATCTTGTCCACCTATTTGTACATCTCCTACAAATATCTTTTTTGTTCCATCTCTTTTAACCATGTGATTTTACACCTCTTATAAACTAATATATTATATTTTATCATAAATTGTCGTCTTTTCAAATATTAGTTTTATTTTTATATTTAATATGATATAATTAAATATATAGTTTTGGAGGAGATTTATGAGTAGTCCTAAAGATATTAATGATAAAGATTTAAAAAAATTAGAAGATGAAGCATATTTTGAGCTTCGTCAAATAATTGCAGAAGCTATGCAACTTCAAGATATTGAATTGTTGGATAGTCGAATTTCTTCATGGAAAAGTAAATATAAAAAACTTTTAGATAGACCTAGTACTTCCTCTAAATCAGATTTTAAAAAGAGAATTGAATTTTTGTTAAATCAGTATTATTCATCTGTTACTCGATATATATTAAATCAATTAAAGCTAAAAGAAGAGAAAAAAATACAAAATCAAGCGAAAGCTTTAAGAGAATTGTATAACACAATAAAGAATACTAACGATTATGATTTATTGAAAAAGAAAGTTAAAAAATGGAAAGAAAAATATCCTATATCTGGTTTCTTAAATATGTACCAAAAGAGAATTCAGTTATATACTAGAGATAAAAATTTAAAAGAAAATGCTTTTAAACAAGAAGAAGCCTTTTTCGATCTTGTAGATATAACAAAAAAACATGCTACTCTTGATGAACTAAAAGAGGAAGTAAATCTATGGGAGAAAAAATACTCTATTAATAATAAATATAGTATAGACGATTTTATCAAACATCAATCAGAGGTTAAACGTTTTATATCTGATGAATTTTTGATATCAATTGCAAGAGATGACCCTAAACCTAATGCTATTGATAAAAATGAAATTGATTTAACAACAGAATATACTAATAAATCTTTTTCAAATTTGTCTGTCCAGGCCAGTAGCTATGCATCTTTACTTGCAATATCAAGGTCTCCTAATAATATTGATGAAATATTTAGATGGGTTTATAAAAATAGTCATATAAAATTTAATGACAAATATAAAGAATTAATATTAAATGCTACATATTTAGAATACTCACCAACCTATTTAAATAAATTATCTAAACCTAAAATGGATATGTCAAAAAGTTCATTATCTTTTGATGAATATAGAAACATGGATGATATTAAAAGATATGCAATAATTAGTTATTTTAATTTATTACTTCCCCCAGATAAAGCAATACCTAACGATTACTTCAATAAACATATTCAAGTAATATACTCAAAATCTGAAAGGGCAAGAGTTGAAAATCACATTAAAGACGATTCCACATCTATAGAGGATGTAATTGATTTTGGAACAGAAATACCTTTAATATCTTCTAACAAAAACATTAGTATAGATTCTTCTGTTCCTAATGAAGATATAAAATCAAATATTCCAAAGGAAAAAACTATAAAAGCAGTAAAAAATTCTATATCAATATCTTCTATTCAAGAAAAAAATGATAAATCTAGTACAATTATAGGTACATCAAATGTTGAATCAGAATTAGATATTGATTCCGATTTTGATAGGAGTGATAAAATATCACAATCTAATGAAAAAGATACAACTATTCAAGATAAAATTCCTAACTTACCTAATAATGAAGAAGAAAATGAATTAGATACTGCTTATGAAAAACCTAAATCTGAATTACTTCATTCAGAATGTTTAGATACTGTTGTTAAGGAGCCTATTTATACCGAATCTGAACAAAATGATACTACATTAAATTTGGACACTACTAACGAGCCTACCGATGTAGAATATGAGCAAAATGACACTACACTAGATCTAGATACTAGTGAAGGAACTACGCCTAATGATGAAATTGTTAATTCTGCTATAGATACTGATAGTCATGAATCAGAACTTGATTATAATACTGTTGTTGTGCTATCTCCATTGTTTTTTTCAGCAATAAATAATTATGATAAACAAGCAGTTTTAATAAATCATATTGATGATACAGCTACTAAATATGTTGAATTAGAAAAATCAAAAAGCTTAGAAACAGACGCAACAATTAAGACAAAAAATAATTTGGACTAAAATCTTAAAAAAGGATTTGGGGGTCTGTCCCCAAAATCCTTTTTTAATGTTCATATATATTTCCGATATCTTTTCTATAATCTAATTCTTTGTCTAAATTTCCTTCCATAGATTTATATACTTTATTTTTTGCCTCTTCTAATGTCTTTCCCGAAGCTGTAAGTCCAAATAATCTCGAATTACTTATTGATGAATATGTATTCCCTTCAATATTTTTAGTATTTGCAAAGTATATTTTTACCCCTTGTTTTTCTATTTCATTTGTATTTAATGTAAATATTAAAGGTTCTTTTCTATTCTCAACTGCATATTCTTTTGTTACCACATATACTGTAAATGTATAATTCTTTTTAAATTTGCAATTATTTTCATTTAATGTTTTGTTAAATATATTTTTCATTACTTCTGTAAATGGTGTTTCTAACGAATTTAATACATTTAGAGCTTCTGGATCACCAAATCTAGCATTAAATTCTATAAATTTTATTCCATTTTTTGTTTTGAAAAATCCGCCATATATTACTCCATTAAATTCTATAGAATCTCTATTTATATATTTTAAAGTATCTTTTATCAATTTAGCACATTCGTCAATATCTGATTGTTCTAAAAATGGTAGCATTCCATCTTCAAAGCTTAAACAACCCATTCCACCTGTACCAGGTCCTTTATCCTCATCAAATCTATATGGATAATCAAAAGTTATCGGTGTAACTACTATATTTTCTCCATCTGTTAGAGCCATTACTGTGAATTCTCTTCCTTCAATTTTATCTTGAACTATTACATTTCCGCTTTCTTCTAAACAGCTCTTAGCATATTCATATCCTTCTTCTTTTCCCCTAAAATGAACTCCTCCTACTTTTACACCTTTTCCTCCTGTTAATCCTTCTGGTTTTACAACGAAACTATCATCTTCATATTTATTTATGATTTTTTTAAGTTCGTCTTCATCTGTTATATTATAATTTTTTATTATCATTTCGGGAGCAAGTTTTTCTACAATATCTAATGCATATGTTTTACTCCACTCAATCTTTGAACCTTTTGATGTTGGTCCAAATGTTTTTAATCCTAATTCCCTTGCAACATCAATTAAACCATCTTGTAATAAATTATCACTACTAATTACACAAGTATCAATTTTGTTTTCCTTTATAAAATTTCTTACTACATCTTTGTTAAATGGATCATCTACTATATATTTTCCATTTGACTTTCTTACACATTCTATTATTGTCGGATTTTCGTATGGACAAACTGTATAAAGTTCATATCCTTTGCTTATGTACTCAGCAAGTACTGCTTCTCTTCCTCCATTTCCCAGCAATAAACATTTTTCCATTTAATTCTCCTCCATTTTATTTTCTGTTATAAATTGTAATTTGTATCATGTTCGGTGAATTCAGGACAGTCCCAAAAATCCCCAAAATTGGTGATTTTTCGGGACAGTCCCTAGAATTCCCCTCACACAAACAAATTACAATTTATCTTTTTAGTTTATTTTATCAATATTAAAAAAAATTTTCAATATTTATATAAAAACCTATTGACTTTTTTTAATCTTAATTGTAAAATATTTTTATCAAAAGCGAACAATATTTTGTAGAACAGATTTTCTTTAATTAGGGGGCAAATATGGGTGTATTGAAATTTAGAAAAACAGTAAGTAATCAAACATATTTAACAGTAAGTGTTTTAGGAAATAGCCTAAAATTAAATGTTAAATATTCAAATATTTCTTCGATTGAATTGAATAAAAAGGAAACTGAAATTGATTTGTTTTTGCCTAAAATCTATAAAAATATTGATAACATTGATGTTATTAATATGGCTATTCAAAAATTATATAATACAATTGCAGAAACTGAAATAGAATATGCTATGGAAGTGGCAAGACATACATTAAAATTTGCTCCAGAAGATTATTCTATAAAAAGATTAAATAACGAATTCTATAAATGTTCAAAAAATAAAATCGTAATAAATCCTGATATAGTTAAATTTAATAGGGAAATAATAAATACTACTATTATACAAGCATTTTGTAAAATTAAATATAGACCTAATACTGTAGCATATAAAGAACTATTGAATAATGCAATAAATGAGTATGAGATATATAAGAAAAAAGAAAATAAATTTAAAAAATTAAAGGTTTCATAATATAGCTTAAGAGCTTCCATTTAAGGAAGCTCTTTTGAGATAAATTACCAGAAAATTTTGGTATCTTTTAAAGCAATAATGTTCCACTGCTCTGCGGAAAATTCGTACCAGATTTTCCCATAATTTTCTGTAGAATAGGTCATTGATATGAGAAATATCTTTTTCACTTTCTCATTTTCATAAATCCGCTTTATAATCTCCCGATCAAATTCTGGTTCACGCCCAGCTTTTTGGATTTCCTTAAAACTCAATCCCCATTCACTCATAATAGTCTCAGCAATTGGATCAATTGCATCACTTGCAGCTTTAGCCGCCTCATTTCTGTCTTTCAACCAATAATCTGCCATAATAATTTACCTCCAATATTTCTACAGTGTAAGATATGGCTTTCTTATACTGTGAATTGTGTCAAACAATTGACTACATTTATATTATACTACGTTTTACATAATAAGTAAAATGTAAGATCTTCTATTTAACATCTATATTGTAATATAAAAGTAATATAACTTTAATACTTATGAAATATTTATCTGTTATTTATGCTATATAATAGAATTGATACCAAAGAATAGAGGAGTTATTGATGAGTACTCATTCAAGATTAAAAAAAGAAGGTATTGAAGTTGTTTCACAGCTTGATACTTTGAAAGTGAATACTATTGCAATTAATGTTGCAAGCAAATTATGTCTCGCTTTTCCTGAACACAATTTAAATAAAAGTGAGTTGTTTGAGTCGCTTGCAAGACTTAATATGTATGTTGCTAAAATGCCTGAAGATTCTTCTGGTGCTAAGTATTTTTATAAAGATAACTCTATATATTTTAATGAAAATGCAGATATTGATGAAATGTCAACACTTGCTGTTCATGAATGCATACATTGTATTCAAGAACTTCGAGATTATAATAATAATTTGTCTAGAATGGGATTATATACTCCTTCATCTAATACAGGGCTTGCTATAAATGAAGCTGCAGTTCAGATTATGGCCTCAGAAGCAAATATGATGAAGTCTGTAAATGAAACATATTATGGAATATCAATAAACACTATTAGCCCTAATTATTATCCTTTAGAATGTGCACTTTTAAACCAAATATCATATTTTACTGGAACATATCCTTTATATCATAGCACATTAAATAGTAATGATGTTTTTAAGAATACATTTATATTAAAATCTGATAAAAAATCATATTCATTAATTACAAAAAACTTCGATAAATTACTATCATTAGAAAATAACTTAAATTATTATTCGAGTGAATTGCAATATACGGATAAAATTGGCTCAATTAAATTGTTAAATAGACTCATAAATGAAACCAAACAAGATATTAAATCAGTATTTTTTAAAACTCAAAATTTAATTATGAGCAAGTTTTTTAAATCTGAATTTAATAGTATTAGAAATTTAGAAGATATAAAAGATTTTAATACTAAACTTTATAATTATAAAAATATAATTGGTTCATCAAATGAATACACATTTTATAATGAGTTTTATCGTAATATGATGAATGTTATTGAAGAGAAAAAATTATATATAAAAGAATATGGGGAAATTAATTTATTTGAAAATGTTAATACTAGTCTTATGCTAGTTGATGATACAAAAAGTGTCTTTTCTTTATTTAATACATTTGTAAGCAAAATTAAAAAATTATTTGGACTTAATGTTTCTGAGAAACAAAATATTAATGATATATAAATTTGGATAAATTTGTTGTTTGTGAGAGGAAAATCCTAGGGACTGTCCCGAAAAATCACCAATTTTGGGGATTTTTGGGACTGTCCTGAATTTTCCGAACATGAAACAAATTACAATTTTTTCAAATCATTCCAAAAATCTATTTTTTTACTTTCATCTCTCAAGAGTGCAGCTGGGTGAAATGTCGGCAAATATTTTATTCCATCTCTTTCAAACCATTTTCCCCTACTTGCTGTTATTCCATATTCCTCTCCTAATATATTTTTTAATGCTACACTTCCTAATAGTACAATTATTTCAGGATTTACTAATTTTATTTGAGAATATAAATATTCTTTGCAAGCTTGTGCTTCATCTTTCTCAGGATTTCTGTTATTAGGTGGTCTACATTTTACTATATTTGCAATATACACTTCTTCTCTTTTTATTCCAACTCCTTGAAAAGCCTTATCCATAAGTTTTCCCGCTTTCCCTACAAATGGAATTCCTTGTATATCTTCATCTGCTCCTGGTCCTTCTCCAATAAACATTATTCTTGCATTTTTATTTCCTGTACCTATTACAACATTATGCCTGTTATTACACAACTTGCATTTAGTACAATTTTTACATTCATTTTCTAATTCTTCCCATGTTTGATACATATACTACTCCTTTTCTTTTATTATTTTAAGTAAATTTGATTATTAAAATAGTTTAAATATAATTTTTAAGATAATAACTTCGAATCCAAAATTATTATAAATTAATAATTTTTGTGAGGAAGGACGTCTCGAAAAAATTATGTCAAACTATTTTACAGCAATAATTAAAACAAATTACTATTGTATAAATTTAGTCCGTTCAAATCCTATTTCAAACATATTAATGCTGTGCTTCTTCCTGCTTCTTTACCTTCTTTTCTAAACGAATGAGTTACATTACTATTACAAAAAGTACAAATATCGCTATCAACAATATTTTCTTCTAGTACTCCTTCTTCTCTAAGTAAATTTTTATTAATTTCTACAGTATCTATAAAATAACTTTTTGTTTCTTGGTTATATTCAATTATATCATTTATATTATTCATATAACTAAATTCTTTATAGAATATATCTCTTACATCTTGTTTTACTTCAAAATGGCATTTTCTTATTGTTGGTCCAATTACGCATATTATATCTTTTGAGTTGCAATTATATTTTTCTTTCATAAATTCTATAGCCTTTTTTGCTATCTTTTTTGTTGTTCCTTGCCAACCTGAGTGAATATTTCCAATAATCTTTTTATTCTTATCAAATAAGTATAAAGGAGTACAATCTGCAAATGTTAGAGATAATACTTTATCTTTCTCTTTTGTAACTAATCCATCTATATCTATAAATTCTTCATTAAAAATTCCGTGTTTCTCTGCATACTTCTTTTATATTATTCGTATGTGTTTGATATGGTCTTATTATATTTTTGCTGTTTAATCCTAATAATTCACATACTGATTTATAGCTATCATCTGCCTCTTTTTGTATATTTTTATATGTATCATTACTTCCAAAGTCAAGTGGTTTTAATGTAAAAGCATGTTCTAAAACATCATTATATTCTAATAATCTTTTAAATTTTAGAATTCTTGTATTTCCATCTTGAATAACTACAATTTCTTTGCTTTTTATCATTTGGCTCCCTATTATTTCTTTAATGCAATTTATATGTTCTTCTAAATTAGAATTATCGTTATTTACAATTACAAGCTCAGAATTCTTTATATAAAAATCATCCTTAGGTTGAGCCTTTATTCTTGCTCTTGCAAGATTTTCATCTATATTATCTCTTTTGCAAATTCTTTTTATTTTTACATCTTCATCTGCAATTACCGATATTACTACATCACATATTTCATTTAACCCACTTTCTATCAAAAGTGGAGCATCAATTATAACTGTTTTGCTTTTACTTAAATTTACTTTTCTTTTTATTTCATCTACTACATACTTAAATGTAAGTAAATTTAAACTCTCTCTCTTTTCAGTATTTGTAAATATTATATTTGCAAGCCTTTCTTTATCTATTTCTCCATTTTCTAATAAAATATCTTCGCCAAATTCTTTCACAACTTCTTTAAAATAAATTGTGCCTTGCATAGACATCTCTTTAACAATTTCATCTGCATCTATTAAAACAGGATCAAAAGTAATCTGTCCCATTTCGTTTCTTTTGGCAAAAAATGGGACAGACCCCTTTTTTGCCATTTCCACTAATTCTTTACAAATTAATGTTTTGCCACTTCCTGAATTTCCTGTTATACCAATTATCATAAAAACCCTTCCTTTTTTACTTATTAATAAATTGTTGTTTGTAAAATATCAATTGATTTCTAGGAAAGGTTATATTTATTTGTTTCTCAGTTACGCGATCCAGCTTTCGTTACATGAAACTGTTGTTGCTTTAGCAACTTACAGGTTCAGTAACG
>CANQVU010000023.1 GCA_947627415.1 uncultured Clostridia bacterium
TTTGCACTTACATTATATATTGGATTTTAATATGTGTCTATTTTTATTTTTTGTTGCTTTAATTTTTTGAATTCAATCATTTGTAGTATATTCTAATTTTTAAAAAATATTCCAACAAATATATATTAGAAGCGGAAAGCAACCTCCGCTTCTTTCTAATTATTTATTATTGGAATTCTTAAAACTTCTCCCACATAAATTAAATTTGGATTTTTAATATCATTTAATTCTACTATTCGTTCTATTGAAACATTAAATTTCTCTGCAATTTGACTCAATGTGTTTCCTCTTTTTACAACATATAATATGTGGCTAGTATCATGTATTTCACGATTAATTACTGGTACTTTTAATTTCTCTCCTACATAAATTAAATTTGGATTTTTGATATCATTAATTTTTGCTAAATATTCGTAAGATGTTTTATATTTTATTGCAATTTCACTTAAAGTTTCTCCTTCTTTTACAGTAATGGTTTCAAAGCTTTGATCTTTACCATTTGTTGTATCTGTAGGTATTTCAGATGTATTATTTAATAATACTCCATTTGTAAAATAGTCCCTATCAACATTTCCATTAATTCCATTTATTCTACCTATATCTGTATATTGAAATCCTACCCAAGTCGACCATTTACCATTGTTTGCTGGTTCGTTTGTAAAATAATCAGCAACCCATATTGCATATTTCCTTGCTAGTTCATCATCAAATGTTTCTGTTGCATTATATGCATCACTGTATATTATACATTCTTTTTCACTTAGTTTTTGAACTGTTTCTAAAAATACTTTTGAAATTTCATTTATTTCATTTATACTTAAATTCCCAAACTCTTCAAAATCCATAGCAAGTTTACAATCAGGCTGAGTTCCCCTTATATTTGATACAAAAAATTCTGCCTCTTCTCTTGCTTCTTCTGTTGTTCTTGCAGTTAAATAATGATAAAACCCTGTTTTTAAACCATTTTTCCTTGCTTCTTCATAATTTTCTTTAAAATATGGATCAATATAATCTGTTCCCTCACTTGCTCTTATATATACTATATCTATTCCTGAATTTTTAACTTGTTTAAAATTAATTTCACCTTGAAACTGACTTACATCTATTCCATTGTACAATTCATCATTTGATGGTGGAAATGCAAATACCGGAATTGTAAGTAGTAATGTTATTATTGATAAAATTAATATACTTGTTAATAATTTATTTCCCATATTGACCTCCTCTTTTAATTCTATGCCCAAGATTTTTACCTTATGCCATTATTGAATAACTTTTAAAAATATGTTAACATGTACTAGGTGATAATATGAAATTTATTAATGAAATAATTGAAATATTTAAGAATTTATCCCTTGAAAATATTGTCGATATTGGAATAGGACTAGCAATAATTGTAATATTTAAAATATTTAGCTCTTTACTCGCATATACAATAGTAAAGATGTTTAAGTTTAAAGTAAAAGATAAAAAGAAAATTAAAGAAAATGGATTTTATAAACCTTTAAAAATATTTTTTGTATTACTTGGGGTGTATATAGGAACTATAGCACTAAAACTTCCCGAAGATATTTTTAGTGCTATAACCAAAATATTTAAAATATGTATAATAATACTTACCGCAACTGGATTTGCTAATTTATTTAATTCTAATTCTGAGACATTTGTTAAAGTTAGAGAGAAGCTTCATATGGATGGAACAGATACAACAATAAATTTCTTTAGCAAAATTGTAAAAGCATTAATATATATAGTAGCAGCATTTATAGTAATTGCTGAACTTGGATATGATTTAAGTGGTTTAGTTACTGGTCTTGGAATAAGTAGTGTTGTAATTGCACTTGCTGCACAAGATGTCGCAAAAAGTTTCCTTGCCGGATTATCTATAATTTCAGATAGGCCATTTGACATTGGTGATTATATTGAAGTAGGTACATATACTGGAACAGTTGAAGATATAACTTTTAGAACTACAAGAATAAGAGATGTAAATAATCAAATAATTGTACTTCCAAATAGTTTTCTAACAACTACATCTATTATAAATGGAACCAAAAGAGAAAAAAGAAGATATAATTTATTGCTAACATTAGAATTAAATACTCCTTTAGAAAAGGTTTCAGATTTAACAGAGAGTATAAAACTTGCATTAAATACAAATCAAAATATTATTAAAGAAAATATTAGAGTGTTTTTTGACACAATTTCTACTGATGGAATAGATATTTCTGTTAGTTTCTACACTGATATAATAGATTACGAAGAGTTCTTAAAATTTAAAGAAGAAATGAATTATGCTTTATTAAAAATGATTAATCAAGCTCATATAGAACTTGCTTATCCATCTCAATCAATATATTTAAAAAAGGAATAACAAAACATGTTAGATAATTGTACATTATGTCCGCATATATGCAAAGTAAATAGGTTAAAAGGATTTAAAGGAAGATGTAAGTGCGATGATAAATTAAAAATTGCACTTAGCTCTCTCCACATGTTTGAAGAACCTTGTATTAGTGGTAAAAATGGATCTGGTACAGTTTTCTTTTCTAATTGTAATCTTAATTGTATATATTGCCAAAATTATGAAATCAGCAATTTAGGAAAAGGAAAAGAGATAACTATTGAACATCTTGCTGAAATTTTTTTAAAACAGCAAGGAAAAGGGGCTCATAATATTAATTTGGTAACACCAACAATGTATGTGTATCAGATTATCGAAGCAATTAAAATTGCTAAATCAAAGGGGCTCCGGAATTCCTATTATCTACAACTCAAATGGATATGAAAATATAGAAACAATTAAACTATTAAATGGATATATAGATGTTTATCTACCTGATTTAAAATATTACACAAATGAATTATCTAAAAAATATTCTAATGTAGATAATTATTTTGAAATCGCAACAAAGGCAATAAAAGAAATGTATAGCCAAGTTGGACAAGCAAAATTTGATGAAAATGGATTAATTAAAAAAGGTGTTATTATTAGGCACTTAGTACTTCCAAACCATATGCAAAATACAAAAAACATTTTAAAATGGATTTCAGATAATATGCCAAATGATATTTATATTAGTGTAATGTCACAATATTTCCCAACATATAAAGCAAAAGAAGATAATTTAATAAATAGAAAATTAAATAAAAAAGAGTATAAAGAGATTTTTAATTATCTATATTCTTTAAATTTAAAAAATGGATACATTCAAGAATTAGGTACACATGAAGAAGAGTATGTTCCTAATTTTGACTTTAGCGAATAATTTTAGGGAAAAAGGGGCTAGGGTCCTTTTCCCCTAAAATTATCTTTTAAATATGTATTCAAATCTATTATTTACTGTTTCCCAGTTTATAATGTTCCAAAATGCATTTATATATTCTGCCCTATTTGCTTTATATTGTAAAAAATATGAATGCTCCCACATATCAATTACAAGAATTGGTATGCAACCCCATAGTGTTAAATTTTGATGTTTTTCACATTGAAGAATTTCTAGTTTATTGAATCTTGGTACCCATACCAAAAGTCCCCATCCGAGATGCTTCTACTGCTTTACTTGCCTCATTAAATTGATTTTTAAATGCGTTAAATGATCCGAAGTCCTTATTTATTTGACCATATAGTCTTTCTCCCATTTCGTATCTTGATTGTGGTTTCATATTTGTAAAAAATAATTCATGTAAAATGACACCTGACCCTTGAAAACTTAAGTTTTTCTCTAAACATTTTATATTTTCAAAATCATTTTTTTCTCTTGCGTTTTTTAATTGTTCTTGCACCTTATTATAATTATCTACATATCCTTTGTATAAAGTATTATAATGAATATTTAATGTTTCTGCACTATAATATGGCTCTAGCGCATCTAAACGATATGGCAACTCTATTTTTTGAATCATAATAAAAACCTCCATAAATTATATTCTTTTAATATTATGATATATTTAAGAATTTTATGAAGGCTTTATAATATCTATAATCTCTTTATTTTTATCTTTTAAACTAACTAAATATATGGATAACATAGCTATAACAAATGTTACTGCATATATTAATAAGCTTACTTCCCAGTTACCATTTGAAATATTTGCTCCTACCATAGTAGAAGTAATTACTGAAGGAAATCTTGCAAATGTAGATATAAGTATAAATCTAAGTGGTTTTATAGGTAAAAGTCCCCCCATATATACAAATAAATCTTTTGGTGTAGCTGGTAAGAAAAATAGTATAAATAAAATAATTTCTAAATTTCTAGAATTATTTAATAATTTACTTCTCATTGTTTTATCTATTTTTTCTTTCTGAAAAAAATTATATAAATATTTATGTCCTAATTTTCTAACAGTAAAAAAGATTATTGTTGTTGTTATAAATACAGATATTGTTATAAATAAGGTTCCTCCCCATGTTCCATAACACATACCAGCTAATACTTCGAAGGGTTCTCCTGGTAAAACTACTAATAATATTTGTAATATTTGCAAACTAAATAATAGTAATAGCCCACCAAACCCCATACTATCTATTTTCTCTTTAAATGCTACTTGTCCTTCTGTTTTAGATAAATCTTTGATAAATGGTGCAAGTCTCCAAAGAAAAATTAATAGCACTGCTACAATCATTATTGTAAATATTATCCTTATTAATTTAATTAGTGTATTTTTCTTCATATAATTATTTCCTCATATTTGTTTTAAGTTTAACATTACTATTATAAAAAGTCAATTTTTAAATAATCGTATAAATTGTAATTTGTCGAATTTGAAGAAAAAGAGGATTTAGGGGTCTGTCCCCTAAATCCTCTTTTTGATAACATTTTATTGACTAATGTGATATAATATGCTGAAGGAGATGAAAATTGTAATGAACTTAAATATAGTACTTGTTGAACCAGAAATACCACAAAATACAGGAAATATTGCAAGAACCTGCGCAGCAATAGGTGCAAAGCTTCATCTTGTTAAACCACTAGGTTTTGAAATATCTGATAAATATTTAAAAAGAGCGGGTCTTGATTATTGGGATAAATTAGAAATTGAAGAACATGAATCTTTAGATGACTTTTTAAATAAATATATTCCAGAGAATAATAATATGTTTTTTGTTACTACGAAAGGAAAGCAGTGCTATTCGGATGTAGATTATTCTAACTTTGATAATATATTTCTTTTATTCGGTAAAGAAACAAAAGGTCTTCCAGAGGATTTATTAAAAAAATATATAAATAATGCAATTAGAATTCCGATGAGAAAAACTCTTCGTTCACTTAATTTATCTAATTCTGTTGCAATAGTTGCTTATGAAGTATTAAGACAGGTTGAATTTAATAATCTAGAAGAAATTAGTAAATATTTTGACGAATAAAATATTGTTTTTTATCTTTATTTTATAGGATTTTTAAATTATAATATAATAATTGAATATATAAATAGGAGGACTGAATAAAATGTCTTTTATAAATGTACTTTTTGATAATTTTTGGTTTGATGCCATTATAAAAATAATTTTAAGTTTTATATTAACTGGTATTATAGGTGCTGAAAGGCAATCTGTTAATAAACCAGCCGGATTTAAAACTCACTCTCTAATAGGTATAAGTAGTGCTTTAACTGTACTTTGTGGACAATATTTAGCTACTCAAATATCAGGAATAGATGCATCAAGAATACCTGCTCAATTACTATCTGGTATAGGTTTTATTGGTGCTGGTACAATTTTAAGAGATGGATTTAATGTAAAAGGGCTTACAACAGCTGCAAGTCTTTTGACTGATGCATGTATTGGTTTATGTGTTGGTGCAGGGTTCTATGTTGCTGGAATAATTGCTACTATTATAGTATATATTATTTTATCTTATTCTCATGCAATATTTGGATCCTTAGATCATTTTACTAATATGGAATTAAATTTAGTTATGGATAATTTTTCGGAAACTTTTCCTAAAATACAAGAAATATTGGATAAATTTGATATAAGTATAAAAAAAGTAAAAAATAATCAAAAAGACGAAGAAAAAAATAGGGATGTACAACTTATATTTAGATATAATAAAAATGTAAACATTAATTCTGTAATAACGGAGATTTCAAAATTAGAAGATGTTATAGATTTAGAAGAAGGATGAGATTTAGTTCTCATCCTGTTTTGCTTATAATGTCTTTTTTCATTTTATTCATTATTTTTTTCTCTAATCTAGAAATATAGCTTTGAGAAATTCCGAGCATATCTGCTACTTCTTTTTGAGTTTTTTCAGTTCCACTAATAAATCCAAATCTTAATTCCATTATATTTTTTTCTCTATTACTTAATTTTTCTATAGATGCTTTAAGTAAAACTTTATCTACTTCATCTTCTATTCTTCTAGATGTTATATCAGGTTCTGTTCCAAGAATATCAGATAGAAGTAATTCATTTCCATCACCATCTTGATTTAATGGTTCATCTATAGATATTTCTCCTTTTATTCTATTGCTTCTTCTTAAGTACATAAGTATTTCATTTTCTATACATCTTGAAGCATATGTTGCAAGTTTAATATTTTTATTTGTATTGAAAGTATTAATAGCTTTCATAAGCCCTATAGTTCCAATTGAAACCAAATCTTCTATTCCAACACCTGTATTTTCAAATTTCTTAGCTATATATACAACTAATCTTAAGTTTCTTTCTACTAACGTTTGTCTTGCCTCTATATCATGATTTGCTAATTTTTCTAGAAGTTCTTCTTCTTCTTTTGGTTCTAAAGGAGGTGGAAGTGTTTGGCTTCCTCCTATATAATGTATAGCAAGTGTTTCTATATCCTCATTATTTAAGTATTTTACATATATTGTATTTATTTTAGACTTTAATATTTCTAATATATTCACTTTCTTTACCTCCTTCTCTATTTTCTAATAATTCTAAGCCTATCAACGCTTTGTATTTACCACTTTTACTTAAGATACCATTATATATTCCCACTATTACATTATTTATATTAATTTCACCTTCTTCTTGTTGAACTATTACATTGTCTGCTTTTATACCCAGTAATATTCCATTTTCTTTACCTAATGATGTAAATGGAATTATTCTTATCTTTGAAGTATAATCTTTTAAATCAATATCTTCTCCATTGATAATTTCATTTAAATTATCTAATATGTAATTGGGTATAATATTTACTAATGTATTTTTTTCTACTACTATTACTGGCATTTTTGTAATTGGTTCTCTCAAAAAATTCCCTGTGTCAATAATTGCATTAATGTATGCATATTTTGAATTTATATTTACTTTTATATTGCAATGCAGATCATTTTTTGTTAATCTTCCCTTTATATTTTTAAACGCTGTTGTGATTATAATGAACCCTATAATTCCAGCTATCAGAATTATTTTTATTGGATATGTTCCTATTAGTACTCCGTTTTTCCATTAATATATTTTGTGGACTTATGAAATATAAAAATGCAAATGCAACTCCACCAAATGTAAAAGATGTTAAATAAAATATAATTAATTGTTTCAAGAATTGTTTTAAACTTTTACTACCAAATGCTATATATACCATTGATATAGATAATATTATTTTTAAAATTATATTTGAATATATTTCTAAAACTGACATATATGAAATAATTGCATATACACTTCCAATTGT
Source organism: uncultured Clostridia bacterium (assembly GCA_947627415.1). Taxonomy (GTDB): domain Bacteria; phylum Bacillota; class Clostridia; order TANB77; family CAG-508; genus CAG-452. Next base: position 7,650 of record CANQVU010000023.1, read on the forward strand.
ACTAGATATAAATGTTCTTATTATTTTTATTGGTGATTTGACTATAGTTCCTGTTGCAAATAATATAATATAATTCATAAATAAATTCTCAAGAAAAATGATATCTATATATATTGTCAATAGGCCACCTCTTTGTTGATTGGTAATAACTATTTTACTACAGCTTGAACTAAATAATCTGTCATATCTTGAGCGCGAAAAAAAGAAATAATCTACATTTTTAGATTATTTCTTTTTCATTCTCTATTGAATTTTTATTATTACTATTTATTTCCTTTTTTTCTTAAGAAAGAAGGAATATCTAAATCTCCTTGTGTTTCTTTATTTTCTGTAGGTGTTGGTATAGAATTTATTTTTTTATTCCATGTATTTGTTACTAAGTTTTCTACACCTATACTAGAAATTGGTGAATCCTCTTTTTCAAATCCAGTAGCAATAACTGTGATTGTTATTTCATCACCTAATGTTTCATCAGTAACAACACCAAATATAATATTAGCTTCTGGATCTACACTTCTTTGGATAAGTTCAGCTGCTGTGTTTGCTTCTTGTAATCCTAATTCATTTCCACCTGTTATATTAATAATAACTCCTCTTGCACCTTCAATAGATGTTTCTAATAATGGACTTTGTATTGCTTGTTTTGCTGCATCTTCTGCTCTATTTTCTCCACTTGCTCTACCAATTCCCATATGTGCCATTCCTGTATTTAACATTACTGTTTTAACATCTGCAAAGTCTAAGTTAATTAATCCAGGTACTGAAATTAAATCTGATATACCTTGAACACCTTGTCTTAAAACATCATCAGCCATCTTAAAGGCTTCTACAATTGATGTTCTTCTATCTATAATTTGTAATAATTTATCATTTGGTATAACAACTAATGTATCTACTTTCTCTTTTAAGTCAGCAACTCCTTTTTCTGCTTGATTTAATCTTTTCTTTCCTTCAAAAGTAAATGGTTTTGTAACAACACCTATTGTTAATATTCCTAGTTCTTTTGCTGCTGATGCCACTATTGGAGCTGCTCCTGTTCCTGTTCCTCCACCCATTCCGGCTGTAACGAACACCATATCTGCTCCTCTTAATGCTTCAGCTATTTCTGCTTTACTTTCTTCTGCTGCTTGCATACCAATCTCTGGATTTGCGCCTGCTCCTAATCCTCTTGTTAATTTTTCTCCTATTTGAATTCTTGAACTTGCTTTTGACAATTGAAGTGCTTGTCTATCTGTATTAACTGCTATAAAATCAACATTCTTTATTCCTGCTTCTACCATTCTATTTATAGCATTATTTCCTGCTCCTCCAACGCCAATTACTTTAATAGTTGCTGTACCATCCATCATGTAATTATTTTCTTCATATTCTGTTTCTATCATATTGCTTCTTCCTCCTTTTTAACACTTCGTGCTTATATATTTTTAAAATTAAAATCATTTTTTATGAGTAGAAAAATTCTTTTATTCTTCCTACTACTGTTTTAAATATGTTTTCTTCTGTTCTTACATCAATACTGCTAGATACAGTTCTCACATATGGCCTTGATGCAATATATTTTACTAATGCATAACTTGATCTATAATTTGCCTTTATTGTACTTATTAGTCTTCCTGTTGATATTTTTACAGGTATATTTAATGTTATTTTTCCTACAACATCACTTTTATTTATATTTGTTATACCTTGTCCTGTCAAAATTACATTGTTTATATTAGATTTTATTCCTTCATTTGATATTGATTTATTTACTAAAGAAAAAATTTCTTCTACTCTTGCTTCAATAACTTCTATTAATTCTGAACTTTTTATAGTTTTTGCTCTTTCTTCGCCCTTATATGTATTTAAAATTATGTCTGTGTCATTATCTATAAAAGATCTTAATGCTAAGCCATATTGTCTTTTTAATCTATCTGCTTCATCTTCAGTAATATTGAACACATATGCTATATCAGATGTTATATTGTCTCCTCCAAGGGGTATTGTATTAGTATATACAAAAGATTGTCCCTCAAATACTCCTATGTCAGTATTCCCAGCACCTATGTCTAATATCATAACATTATCTTTTAACTCATTTTTATCTAATATAAGTCCTCTTTCAGCAAGAACATTTGGTACTATTCCATCTATTTCTATACTAGCTTTTCTAAAAATATTTGTTAATTGTTTTATATAGTCTTTATCTGCTAAAATAACTTGTCCCTTTAATGTAAATGACGAACTTAGACTTCCCACTGGATCGTCTATTATTCTTCCATTGTCTAAAGAAAACTCATTTGTTATTATATCTATTAAAACTTTATCATCTGGTATATCTATATCTTTTACTTGCATAATAGCTGAAGTAACATCTTTTGTTGATATTCCAGCATATTTATCTTTTGCTTCTTTTATAATACTATTTTGTACAATTGTTATATATTTACCTGGTATTGTGACATATGCTGAGTGTATTTTTATATTAGCTATTTCCTCAGCTTCTCCTATAACTCTAGAAATAGATGCTATTATTTCTTCTTCATCTACAATCTTAGATTTTTTCATACCAAAGCATTTACATTCACTAGTAGCAATAATTTCTACTTGATTAAAATTATTTACTTCACCAACTACTGCATTTACTTTAGATGTTCCTATGTCAATACCTACAATTATATCTCCTATAGCCAAGATAATTTCCTCCGTTTTATTTTTATTTTTCTTGCACAATAAGAATATTACATTTTAAGTCAATTGTCAATAGAAATGTTATAATTTTGTCATCTTTTTGTAATCTTTTTGTAATAAAAAGGTAGCCCTTGTAACTACATGTCACTAGGGCTACTTGCATTTATGTCTTTTACAAGGTTTGAGGGACAAACCTTATTATTTGGATGAGGGACAAGCCTCAGTCATGAGTATTCCTCATAGATTGAGGCATTTCCCTCGTTTTAAAGTATTCCTCATAGTTCGAGGAATGTCCCTCTTTTTAAGTTTTCTGCTCTATCTGCCGCAATTAAATTATCTATCATCTCATCTAAGTCTCCATTTAAAAAGTTTTCCATTTGGTATATACTCATTCCTATTCTATGGTCAGTAATTCTTCCTTGAGGATAATTATATGTTCTTATTTTTTCACTTCTATCTCCAGTTCCTACTTGAGATTTTCTTTCATTTGCGAGCTCAGCATCTTGTTTTGCTTTTTCTTGTTCGTATATCCTAGATTTAAGTAATCTCATTGCATATTCTCTGTTTTGAAGCTGCGATCTTTCAGTTTGGCATTCAGCAACTATTCCAGTTGGTTCATGTATTAGCCTTACAGCAGATGATGTTTTGTTAACATGTTGTCCTCCTGCTCCTGATGCCCTAAAAACCTCCATTCTTACATCAGCTGGATTTATTTCTATTTCTACATCTTCTACAACAGGTAATACAGCAACTGTTGAAGTAGATGTGTGGATTCTTCCGCTACTTTCTGTGTCTGGGACTCTTTGTACTCTATGCACTCCACTCTCAAATTTCAATCTACTATAAGCACCTTTCCCTGTAATCATAAATGTAATCTCTTTATAACCTCCAAGTCCAGTTTCGTTTTCATTAAGCACATCTATTTTCCAATGTCTGTTTTCAGCATACATTGAATACATCCTAAATAATGTTCCTGCAAATAATGCTGCTTCTTCTCCTCCTGCTCCTGCTCTTATTTCACATATTATATTTTTATCATCATCCGGGTCTTTTGGTATAAGAAGTATTTTAAGTTCTTCTTCTATTTTAGGTAATTTTTCTTTTGCCTCTTGATATTCTATTTCAGCTAATTCTTTAAGCTCTTTATCTTCTAGCATTGATTTTGCCTCTTCTAAATCTTCTTTTACTTTTTTATATTCTTTATATTTTTCTGCTACATCAGCAATTAGCGCATGCTCCTTCATTAATTTTTGCCATTCGCTTTGTTTTGCAATAATCTCTGGGTCGCTTATTTTTTTATTTAATTCCTCGTATCTCTTTTCTACGTCATCTAACTTTTGAAACATAAATCTCTCCTTTATTTAAAGCTTCAAATATTATACATGATTTTTTTATAAATTTCAATGCACTATATTATAAATTAATTAAATTATATTTGATATTTAATTTATCTAATATCTCTTTTTCTCTGTTTGAACAAGTAAATATAATTACTTGATTTTTGTCATAATTTTCAGAAATAAATTTTATAATATTTTCTAATCTTTCGTTATCAAAATATGCAAATGCTTCATCTAATATAATTGGCATTTTTTCTTCTGAAATTTCATTCATAGCAGATAATCTAAGTGATAAATATAATTGGTCTATTGTACCTATACTTAAATTATTACAATTGATATATTCTCCATCTTCTCTCTCTACAATTAATCCTCTATCTGTATCAAACTTTGTATTCTTATATTTACCATTAGATATTTTTTCTATTAGTAATGATAAATCTTTTGTGAATTTAGGTGTTATTTCACTTTTTATTTCATCATATGCTTCTTCTAATGTTTCTTTTGCAAGATTTATACTTTTCTCTAAACTACGTAATTCTCCTACTTGCTTTTCTAAGTATTCTATTCTTTCTTCATACTCTAACTTTTCTTCTAATTTTTCATTAATACTTTTTTCTTCAATATTTATACTATTTAATTCTATTCTTTTATTATTAAATATTTTATTCGTATAATCTAAATCATTATTAATTTCATTTAATTTTTTATTAAATAAATCAATTAAATCTTTTTCATTAATATTATTTATGTACTTATTTTTTACCTCTTTTAATTTAATATTATTTTTATTAATTAATTCTTCTTTTAATAATTTTATTTCTTTTTCTTTATTTTTTATATTTTCTTCTAATATTTCTATTTCTTTTTCTATTTTAATTTTTTCAATATTTTTATTTTTATTTATTTTATTTATTTTTATTTTTTTATTAAAATAAATAGTTAAATTTATTAATAGATATATTATAGTAGAGTATATTACTACATTTTGTAATATGTCTGGCAATTTAATAAAATTAATTAAAATATTTAAAATAATTAATATAATCATTAAAAATATATTAATTATACTTAATTTATTATTAATTATTTTTTTATTATTTTTTTCATTATTAATATTTATTTTATTTTTTAAATTATTTATTTTTTCATTAAATTCATTTTTTATATTATTATTAATATTTATTTTTTGATTTTCTTTTTCCTCATCTTCTTTAATTGTTTTTATTTCTTTTAATATTTCTATTTCTTTCCCTAAATTATTTAAATCATTTTCTAATTCTTGTTTTTTTTGCTTTAATTCATCATTTTTTAAAGAACTGTCATTTAATTCTTGCATTAAATTTTGTATTTTTTCTAATTCCTCTAAGGTTTTATTAAGAGGTCTATCTACACTTCTTTCTGTACCTACTTCCTCTAATAATTTTTTAGATAAATTATTAATTACTTTTTTATATGAGATATTATCCTCTCCAGATGATAGTATGTTTGCTATTTTCTGAGTTAATATATTTTGGTTATTATTATCTAGAACCACATTATTTTGTTCAACTAAATTAGTTGATAAAAATAACGTTTCATCTATTTTTGTTTGATCGTAAAAAAATTGATTTCCTTTTGTTTTATCTATACTAAATTGTTTAGAAATATCTTCTAAATCTTTATTATATATTTTAGGATTCTTTTTTGAAAATTCTCTAAATACTTCATATTCGTCTTCATTATCTAATTCATAATTTATTTTACCTGAAAAATCTTCACCCTTCCATGGTTTATATTTATCAAAATCTGATATTTCTTTACCATTTTTATTTTTTGATGCTCCATAAAACATAGAAGAAATAAATTTTAATAAAGTTGTTTTTCCTGCTTCATTTTTTCCATATATTAAATTTATATTATTTTCTAATTTTATTTCTTTATTTTTTAATTTTCCAAATTGATTTATTTTTAAATATTTTATTTTCAAAAAATCACCTCAATATTTTTTAATAATTTTTATTTATTTTTTATTTATTTTTAATTTATTTTATTTTTTAAAAATATTTAAAAATTATTTTTTTATTATTTCGTTTATTTAAAAATAATATAATTTTTTCATCAATAATTCATATAATTATTAATAATTTTTTATTTTTTGTTTTATATTTTTTCGCTTTACATAATTTTTGATTTACATAACTTTTGTGCTGCTTCACTAATCTTTCTTATTATTGCTTTGTACTTTTAATATACATTTTTATGATTTATAAGTATGTATTTTTTATATTAATCTTTCCAAGTTATTCTTTTAAATATATTTACAATTTTTATATATGTTTACATAAAATTTTAGCCCATTTTTACTTGTTTTGCTGTTTGTTTGTATTTCTCCTATTTTCTCTGTTATTTAAGTTGTATGCATTGTATTTCCCATACTTTTTTAGAGTTATCCACAAGCTAGTTTTTGAATGGATTTTTACATTTTTTTACTTTTTACTCAAATGATTCTAATCCTATTTCAATTGCTTTTTTTATTTCTTCTTCATCATAATTTTCTGTTTTTAACTTGTCTAACATCTTTTTAACAAACACTCCTTTTAGATTTTTTTGTTTTGCTAATTGGTCAAGATTATATTTCATTTCTGTTTTATCTTCAACTTTTAAAATATTCTCATTTGTTATTAGTTTACATATTTCATTTTTATTTATTTCTATATTTCTACTTCCAATTAATATTATTTTATAAAAAATATTATTTTTTATTTTTATTGAATTTATTTTTTCAATTAATTCTTCTTGTGAATTTATTTCTGAAATATTTATATTAATTTCTTCAAAAATTCTATCATCTAATTTAATAAAATTTATTTTTATTTTATTTTTATTTATTTTTTTATTATTTTCTGAATTATTTAATTTATTTTTTTCAATTTCTTTTTCTATTATTACATCTAACATTCCATGTTCACCTAGTTCATCGAAGCCAAATGAAATCATAGAACCTGGATAAATAAAATTATATTTGTTTTCATCTGTTCTCTTGTGTATGTGTCCAAGTGCTACATAGTCAAATCCTATTTCCTTTAATTTGTTTGTACTAACTGGATTGTATTGTGCATCAATACTTTTACTCGAATCTAAAGCTCCGTGCACTAGTAAAATATTTACTTTGTTTGTATTTTTTATTTCGATTTCCTCTACTTTGGAATTAGAACAGTAAAAATCATTAAAGCCATAACCATAAATGTCTACATCTTCTAATTCTATTCTTTCTATTTTATCACCAAATATTGTTACATTTTTATTCCAATTGAATGTATTATAAAAAGAATTTTTTAAAAATGGATCATGATTTCCTGGAGAAATAAAAATTTTAGTATTAGGTATTGTTTTAAATAGATTATTAATAAATTCTACTGTGCTTTCTCTTATATAATCTTGGTTGTATAAATCCCCTGCAATAAATAGATAGGGAATATTTTCTTTAGATATGTATTCAATCGCTTTCCTAAATGCTTCTCTTTGTTCAAGTCGTCTTTTAGTTCCAAAGTCTCTTTTATCTGTTAATACTGTAAAAGGACTATCGAAATGAACATCTGCCATATGTATAAATCTCATATAATTTCCTCCAATATATAATTTCTTGCTATTATACCATTGATATGTATAGGTGCTCTCTTTTTTATTTGCAATTCAATTTTTTTATCTAAAATATATAAAACTGCTTCATCAATTCCTTTATCTACTAATTCATTTAAGTATTCTAAATCTTCAAAGTTTCTATCTTTACTTGTTCTATCTGCTATAAATAGTATTTTAGAATATATATCCATATCCTTATTACCTGTTGTATGGTTTGCTATTGCTTGTCCCATACTTTCAGAAAATCCAAATTTTTTTATTGCTATATCTTTCCCTATTTTTGCATGAAGAAGTCCTGTATTTACTTTCTCTGTATTATCTATTTCTATATTGTTTTCTTTTACATATTTTAATTTCTCTTCTTCAGACATCTCTTTTGCAACATCATGTGCAATTCCTATTTTCTCTGCTATTACCACATCTGCTCCATATTTTTCAGCAAGTTCTCTTGAGCGTTTCATTACACATTTGCTATGATAATATCTTTTATCTGATAATTGTTTTTTAATATATTCTTGTATTTCTTCTAGTTCCATCCGTAATTCTCCTCTACTATTTAAACATACTTTATACATATTTATATCATTTTTTAGCTATAATGTAAATTACTAAATAATTTGTTATAATTATTATTTAGATAATCTTTTTATATTAGTATCCGTTAAATTTTTATAATTCTTTTTAGATGCTATTTTTTTTCTAATTTTTTCTTCAATTTCTTTTCTTGCCTTTCCTGTTATTCCCCCTGCTTCTTTAACATCTTTCTTCAATTCTTGTAATCCAAAGCTATTATTTATATCATGCATCTCATTAGCTGTAACTTCTGCTAAATTTGTAATTGCTAATTCTAATTTTCCCATGCTATCTCTCAAATTCCTTTTTGTGTTATTAATCCCTTTTAATTCTTTGTATTGCTTAGTATTCATATCAAATGTGCTTCTGTATATTTCATCTGTTAATATTGCATAATCTTTATTTTTTGCACCTCTTTGTTTCCAGTTCTCTGTTAACTCTTTCCTAGAATCTATAGTTTTTAATCTTTGCTCAATCCATGCATTATCATAACCTTTTCTTATATATGTTTCTTTAGCTCTATTAATAGCAAGTTCGGGATTTACAATTTCATCTAATCTTTCACTTCCCACTTGTGCAAGCCATCTTTTAAATGGTTCTGCTTTTGGAGATGGAATTGATTGAATAATTCTCAATAACGTTTTTGTATTTGCAACATCTGTTAATCTCATCTTACCGTCCTTAGACATTAATTTTAACTGTCCGATTTTTTCGGACACTTCATCAAATCCTTCCAAAATAAGTTTCTGCTTTAAATCACTCCAATACTTCCTTGGCCTACTACTTTCAGATAATACTTCAACTACATCAATAACCGAAAAATACCAATCATCATTATACCATTCTCTTCTTATTTCTTTCTCTTCAAATATAGCTAATTTATTTTCTTTCATAATATCACTCCCTTATTTTTTGTTATTATATAATATTTTTGGTAATTTGTCAAACATTTGTTTTGGAATTTTTTGTAATTTTTTTCTTTAATTTATTATAAAAAACAAAAAAATATAAGGGATATCTTTTCCCTATATTTTCTCCTTTATTATTCGGTTTGAGGGACAAACCTCGCTTACTCTGGTATTCCTCATAGATCGAGGAATGTCCCTCGTTTTATAGAGCTAATTTTATTAATTCATCTAATAGCTTAGAATATTCTAATCCGCTTTGTTCCCATAGTTTTGGATACATACTAATTTCTGTAAATCCTGGAAGTGTATTTATTTCATTTATATATATATCATTTGTTTCTTCATTTACAAAGAAATCAACTCTTGCAAATCCTTTTCCGTCAATTGCCTTAAATGCTTTTATTGCAATATTTCTTACTTTGTTTGATAATTCATCATTTAGTCTAGCAGGTATTGTAAGCTTTGACTGGGCATTTTTATATTTTGCATCAAATGTATAGAAGTTTTCTGCAGGTGTAATTTCTCCTAAACATGATGCTTTTACATCTTCATTTCCCAATACTGAACATTCTATTTCTTTTCCTACTAGATTTTCTTCTATTAGTATTTTTGTGTCATATTTAGATGCATATTCTATATGCTTTTCTAATTCTTTTATATTATTAGCCTTGTTTATTCCAACTGATGATCCAGAATTTGAAGGTTTTATAAATACTGGATAACTTAAATTATTATCTATTATTTTACAAGCCTCTTCTAGTTTACATCTTTTTTCATTAAATTTCTTATCAATATATATGTAATCATCATTATCTTTTCTTATATACTCATAATTTGCTTGTTTAATACCTGCCTTGTCAAATATTATTTTTGCATAGACTTTATCCATAGCTATACTTGACGCTAAAACCCTACATCCAACATAAGGTATTTTTAACAATTCAAATAATCCCTGAATCGTTCCATCTTCTCCATATAGCCCATGTAAAACTGGGAATAACACATCTAGTTTTCTTAAATATTGAATTATATTATCAATTATTTGGATATTTTCTATTTTATCTCCAACTTGATATTTTTTAGATATATCTGCACATTCATACCATTTACCATCATTATCTATATAAATTGGAAAAATATCATATTTATTTATATCTAGTTTTTTTGCAACTGAAGTTCCTGAAACTATTGAAACATCATGTTCAGTAGACATTCCACCAAATATAACTCCAACTTTTATCTTTCCCATTCATATCACCTACTTTAATACTATTTTATATTTTCTAAAATTCTACTAAAATTCATAGAATTTGAAGCCTTTAATAATATTAAGTCTCCCGTTTTAATATTATTCTTAATAAAGTCTGACGCATCTTCTATATTTTCAAATTCAAATATATTTTGCATTCCTAAGCTTATTGCTTTGTTTGCTATATTTTCAGCATATTCTCCAACAGTAATCAAAATGTCTATTTTATTTTTTACAACTTCTTCTCCAACTTTTTCATGTAGCTCTCTTGTATACTCTCCAAGTTCTAACATGTTTCCTAAAACAGCTATTTTTCTATTTGCATCTGTCTTTCCCATTACTTCTAATGCTGCTTTCATTGAGTCATAACTTGCATTATAACTATCATTTATTACTTTTATATTATCTTTTATTATCTCTATATCCATTCTATTAGCTGTTAGTTTGAATTCTGAAATTCCTTTGATAATTTTATCACTTTTAATGCCTAATATATCTCCTACTGCAAATGCACATATAGCATTATATATAAAATGTATTCCACTAATTGGAATGCTTGCTTTTATTTCATTAATTTCAAACTTACTACTGTCTTGTGACTGTATAATATTAGTTGCCATATATGTGCTTTTGTTTTCTATTCCATATGTATATATTTTATACTTATTCTCTTTTTTCGCCCAATCATTTAGTAAATCATTATCATTATTTATTAAAATAACTCCTTCTTTACTTAGTCCTTCTAATATTTCTAACTTTGCTTTTAAAATATTCTCTCTTGAACCAAGATTCCCTATATGTGATGTACCTATATTTGTTATTACACATGCTGTTGGTTTGGCAATATTGGTAAGCAAACTTATCTCTCCAAAATGATTCATCCCCATTTCAACTACAACTGCTGTATGGTCTTTTAATTTTAGCAATGTAAGTGGCAAACCTATATGATTATTTAAATTTCCTTCTGTTTTTAAAACTTTAAATTTTTGTGCTAGTACATTTGCAATTATATCTTTTGTACTGGTTTTACCGTACACTTCCAGTTACTGCAATCACTGGTATATCATACATACTTCTTTTATACTTTGCTAATTCTTGAATTGCTTTTATTGTATCTTCTACTTTTATAATTACCTTATCTTTAAACTTTTCTATTACCTTTTTGTCTACCTCGTCATCAGTTATACATCCTATTGCACCTTTTTTGAAAGCATCCTCTATATAGTCATTACCATTTACTCTTTCCCCTTTTATTCCAAGATACATATCTCTCACATGAATATCTCTCGTATCTTTAGAATATGAATTAACTTCTAGTTCTTTATCTCCTATTATTAACTTACCATTACAAACTTCTAATATTTTATTAACAGTTATTTTCTTATTATCCATACTACCTCTTTTATATGTTTATTTATCTTTTGTTTATTTTATAACATTTTTTTATAAATGAAAATAGTTTTGTTGCAAATATATCTCTCAAGATTTAAGATTTTTAAGTACTTCCTTATTTTCTTTTTCTATTTTGTGCTATTAAATAGTAAGCATAACGAGTTAATTTGTAATCAATTTGTTTCCTTTCTGCACCAGAACCTATTTTAACCATTTTGTCGACCTCAATAAAATGGTCTATTGCTCTAATGTCGCTATTTTGGCAAGAAATTTTTGCTTTATGAATTATTTTTTCAAAATTCTGCCAATTCGAATATTGTAAAACATGCATTAATTCTCTAGTGCACCAATATTCAACTCCATTTTCATTAACATGTTTGATTTCTTCAAAAGTTTGATTACCATGATTTTTAATTTTTTTAATTTATCCATATAACACAGCTCTCCTTTCTAGAAATATCTTTTTTAATGTTTTGATATAAATATAAAACATTTGTTTGTGTAAGTCAAGACTTGTTTTAAAAAAATATGGAAATTTATTACAGTAGAATTTTATTTTTCTCCTCCCCGTAAATACGGTTGCTACTTATTCTCAAAATTAAATTTGTAAGTAAATGTATAGTGTATTTGTTTTTTCACAATAAAGCAAAGCAAGGCATCTATAAAAATGCCTTGCTTTTGTTCCATTTTTGTTATCTAATATTTTTCATTTTTTATCATAATTTTATCTTTTAAATAACCACATAATTTAAATATTTTTGTACGCAAAAATTCTATCGCGCAACATATTATAAATATACAACAACATGATACTGGTAATGCCCATATAAATTTTGTAACACTATCAATTAAGTTTGTATGTAATATGTTTTTATATAATATATTCCTTATCAAAGGCATCTCATGTATGATATATACTGCTAATGTTAAAGGAGCGATTTTTAAAATAATTCTTTTACAATGCTTTATATTCAAGTTTTTAAAAAATAAAAATAGATATATACTTGAAAATGCAATAGTTATAGAATTGTAATAATAAAAGATATCATAACTTATTTTATTTTCTAAATTGCATATTTTTGCTACTTCCCAAAGAACCAACCTTGAGCAATACACAATAAGAGAAATTATTACATATTTTATAAAACATGAAGCAGTACTATATTGTTCTTTCCCATATAACCTAATATAAGCTGCAATGCAGTATAATGTAACAAACCATAAAATTCCATAACCCTTAGTTGCATCAATTGATGTCATTTTTATTCCTGTCACAATAGATGATATGCAAGAAATTAATAATAAAATTATAATTAATTTTTTATATGTTTTTTTATCAATATTATTTAAACAAGCATTTAAATAGGGCGCAAGCAAATATAAAACAACATAACATGATATAAACCAATATGTTTTCAGCATTATTGGGAAAAAATATGTTAAAGATTCTTTTATAGATATATTTGTATTATTAAAAATTTTAAATATTAAAAATATACCAATGGAATAAAATATTACTTGTCCCCAAATCTTAAAAACTTTTTTATAGTTACATGCAGATTTTATAGAAAAATATCCTGTTATCAATACAAAGCAATTAACTGCTACCATCGAAAATGCTCTAACTAACCATGCTAACTCTGTTACTGTATTTGTTAATACCCTTCCAGATAAAAATCCTCCTTTGCCACAGTAATGAAGCATTAACACCATTAACATTAGTACAATTCTTAGTAATTCAATTCCTACATTTTTTTGAGATCCCTTTTTAGGTTTAGTTATTTTATCTTCAATATTTTTAGGTTTAGTTATTAACATTTTCTTTCCATTCTCCATATTCCATAAATACTAGCTTTGTATCACTTTCTATATTATAAAAAAGTTTAAATCTTTTTTGAAAAGTTTTATTTGCTGGGTTTGCTCCTTGCATATACTTAGCAAATGGTAAATTAGGCAAATATAGGACCTTTTCGTTTAATTTATTTTCTTCTATATATTCATTTCTTGTTGTCTCTATTTTAAATATATATCCAAATATAATTAAATAAAATAGTACAAGCATTATTGCTATAAACATTAGATAATTTTTAATATTTAATTTTGTATCATTAGTTATATAATCAAACATTTCACTTGCAAGTATTACAAACATTATATAGTTTGCAAAGAAACATCTTGGTCCAATCGGGGTTACTATAAACAATGGTGCTACAATTATTATAATACTAGCAATTTCGAATAACATCCTAAATTTTTTGTGCTTATCATTAATCGTTATTACTGTAGTAGCTGTAATTGATATTCCAAATAGTAATGCTCCTATCCCTTCCATATAATTTTTTAATCTATCATTAATGAATATGTTGACATTATCACAAACATAAATAAAAATGATATATGATAAATATCCTAATATAATTAATTGAGATATATATAAAATAGATTTTTTTATCTTATTTATATTTATATTTTTCTTTAAAAATTTATAAATTATAATAAACGCTAAAACTCCAATTACTATAACTAACATCAAATTGTTTTGTAGCAAATAATTGTAAATTATACCAAAATACGTTCTTATACTTCTTAAAATAATATTACCCTGTTCTATAGTACGATAGCCATCAGTAGAATTTATAACATTATGATATGCACCATTACTAAACATTAATATAGTTCCTGATATTGAACCTATAAAATAGAATAAATTAGATAAATTTATTTTTTTGCTCTTACAATATTCATAAGTTAATATAAAAATACTAAGTACTAAATTGTAAATTGTTAGATTTTCTATAAATAATGATGCTATAAATCCTAATATAAGCATAGGAATAATCAGCCAGTTAGATAAATTGGCCTTTTGTCCACTAAATATATCTCTATTCAAATAAATAAAAATCAATATTAACAAAATTGATATAACATAATTTGTAAAGCCAGATGTCCAAGCTAAAGTTTGAGCTATAATACTATATGGCATTAATAATATTAGAATTGATGCTATATATATTATTTGATTATTTTTTCTATTTATTAATCTATTTATTAATTCAACCATAATTGCCATAGTTAATGTAATAACTATGGTTTTTAAAATTCTAGAGCGTGTTAATAATATTACTAATATATTTCCTGCCCATCTTCCATTATAATTAGAAAATAAATCTGTTAATCTTTTAATTCCTATGCTTGTTCCCCATGCCCAATCGTCATGAGTATATGGAACAAAATAAAATATAACTGCTAACAACAAAAATAAAATTATTTTTACTATTTTATCTAATTTAATATTTTTCACAATTCGTCTCCTATCTTTAATTTAACTTTCTTCGTCATTTAAATGTTCTTTTTGTATATATTCTTTTTCAATATATATTGGCCTATTTTTCGTTTCTATATAAATTCTTGCTATATAGTCACCTATAATACCTAAGCAAAACAATATTAATCCACCAATTAATAATACACAAGATAATAAAGTTGCATAACCTGGAACATCTATTGTAAAAAATATTTTTTGCACTATAACAATAATCATATATATAAATGCAATTAACGAAAATAAAAGTCCACTATATGTTGCAATCCTTAGTGGTGCAATAGAAAAAGATAATATTCCTGAAATTGCATATTTAAATAAACTTCTAAAATTAAAACTACTTTTCCCATATACCCTATCTTCTGGAGTATATGGAATATAATAAGTTTTAAATCCTACCCAACTAAATATTCCCTTAGAAAAGCGATTTTTTTCTTCCAAACTTAAAATTGCATTAACAACATATCTCTTGAATAGTCTAAAATCACTAGCTCCATTTACAAATTCTACATCCGACATCTTTGTCATTATTCGATAAAAAATTTTTTTAAAGAAAGATATTAATTTGTTTTCTCTTCTCTTTTCTTGATAATAGCAAACGCAATCATAATCATCATTATTATCAATGATTTCTAGCATTTTTAATATTAATTCGGGTTTTTGTTGCAAATCTGCATCTATAATAACTACGTAATCTCCTGTAGTTCTTTTTAGCCCTGCATACATTGCAGCCTCTTTCCCAAAATTTCTTGAAAAGTTTATTATTTTTATTGCATAATTTTTTTCCGCTTCTAATTTATTTAATTCATCAATCGTATCATCTTTTGAACCATCATTTATGAACACTATTTCTATTAGCATGTCCTTATTTTCAAAAGTTTTTTTACATTCTTCATAAAATAAACTAACATTTTCCTCTTCATTATAACATGGCACAACTAAACTAATTTTTTTGTATTTTTTCAATAATATCACCAAAAATAATTATAATTTATTAGTGTACAGAAAGTCAACATATACCTAAATGTTTTATTATGTCAAAAAACTACGTTCCAATTGACATCTTTAAAGTATAAGTTTATTCTAAATCTTTGTTTTCTTTTATCAGCTTT
>CANQVU010000024.1 GCA_947627415.1 uncultured Clostridia bacterium
AGCATGTAAATTTTTTCAGTAAATATTTTTTAGATTTTTTTGTGCCTAACTATTGACTTTTAATAGTTAGCCTCCAAAACATTTATACATAATGTGTATTCATTTCGTAAGAAAAAAAGAACAACTTAAATAACAAAAATAAAGCTAAAACAAATATGTTTTAGCTTTTAACAGTTTAATCTTGAAATAAAGTTATATCTTCTATATTTGAAGCATAATACGGAAGATCTTTATCTGATTCTTTTAAGAACATTGTAAACTCATCATTTAAATAAAAATACCTATGTTCAATCACTGGCTCTTCTATAGCTGAAACTGCGTTTTTAATTCCAATTATTGCTTCGCTTTTTATTTTTCCACCAGATTTATCCATATCTAACTGTATAGTTTGAATAGCCTTATCAATAACAGAGCTTGTTCCATCTTTAAATAAAAATGATTTACCACAAAGTTCATTGTAGTCTCTTTTTATATTTATTTTTATATTTGGAACTTTTAAATAATCATTTTCTGTAAATTCTTTGTTGCCAGTATAATTATTTGTTTTTGTTACCATATCATTATACATTAAAGCAAATGTATTGCCATTTAATCCTCTTGCAAGTATAACCTCTTCTCCTTCTTTTGTATTTAATACTACTGCAAAATCGTTTGTATCATTATAATATAAAACATCGACTTGTGAATATAATTTAGAATCTGAATTTTTATCTATTCCAAAATATTTTATATTCTCATATTCACTTCCAAATGTATCATTTTCTAATTCGTCAAAATCATTTTCAAAGTTAAATATTTTTTTAAGCATGGTATAGAATATATAAGATCCATCTTGTGGTTCCTCGTACCAATCTACTTCATCTAGTACATCACTAGTTTCATTAAATTTTTCTTTAATTGCTTTTTCTATTTTTTCTTTTAATTCTATTGTGTTTAAATCATAAATTTTATAATAATCTTTCTCAGAAAGTTCCTTTTCTGTGAAAGTTTGTTTATTTAAATTTTCTGCCATTTTTATTTGTGGTGTAAATACTACATCTTGTTTTACAACATTGTTTACCATGTCATTCCAAACTAACTGAAATGTACCACACCATGCACTATTAGTTGTTATTTCATCGTCTAATGATGCAACTACATTAATATCATCTGAATATTCTACTTTTGTAGTAGAGTTGTTTTTTTCTAAACTACTTATTGTATTATTAGATTTATTATTTTTTATAGTAAACACTATAATTAAACTTAAAATAAGAATAAATATTAAAAATAACCCTATTGCTGTATATAAACCTATTTTTATAGTTTTTTTCTCTTCCATTTTTTCTCCTTTTAATTATAAAATATTTTTAAATTTTAATCTGTCCGTATACACCTCCTCCACCTTCTTGTATTTTTATCTTACCTTCTCTTGCAGAGACTATGTTATTTGCTACTTTTTCTCCAACAATTGCTTCTATATCATCTTTAGATAAATTATGAATTATATTCATTTCAGTTCCAAAAGTATTCAATAGTTTTTCTATACTTTTCTTTCCTATTCCAGGAATAAAAGTAAGTGGTATTTGGTAAACATATTTTGGCCTATTTTTAGGACTTTTTGTTTCATTTTTATCTTTTATTATTTCTATTCTATCATATACTCCCATTGTTATATTTTTACTGTCACAAGTATCACATAATGTCACTGGAGCTTTACCTTTTATATTTTTACCACATACTTCACAATATGTTCTATGATACTTACCAAGTTTCGGATCCATTCCATAATTTGCAATTATTTTTCTTCCATCTTCGTTTTTTAGGGCTTTAATTAATTCTTTAAAACTTATATCTTTTACTAATAATTTATTATATTCTCTTGCAATTTTAGGTAAAGAATGTGCATCAGAATTAGTTATAAACGTTTTTTGTTCTAATTCTGATATCTTGTCTGCTAAAGAAGTATCTGAGCTTAAACCTAATTCTATAGCTGGTACTTTACAATATTTTTCTTTAAATACTTTTTGTAATCTATCAGTGCAATTTCCATAAAAACTTTTATGTGGTGTAAAGCAATGAGCAGGTATTAGTATTCCATTATATTTTTCTACTATGTCTATTAAGTAATATGCTGAAATGTCTGCTCTTTGTGAACTAAGTGTTATATTTTTTATATGCTTGCTCATCTCATTAGAAAAGCCCTTGATATCATCTAAATGTGGAAAAAAACAAATATTATGAGCACTACCACAATGTCCGTTTAATCCTTCTTCAGATGTTTCGATTTCACTTCCTAGTATTATACAAACTTTATCTTTATATATAATTCCACCGTCTTTTATTTCATAAGCGTCTCCTGTTTTTAAAAAGTTTTCTATATCTTCTATAACATAAGGTGAAGCACAATCTATAATTCCTACAATGTCTATTCCTTTTCTTTCTCTACATTCTTTTGCTATGTTTGCAAAATTTAAACTTCTTGCTGCTGTTATTTTAATTGGTTTATTATTTTCACTTCTTCCTATGTGTACATGTAAATCCGCAAAAACTTCGTACATCTCATTCCATCCTTTATACAAATTTTTAGGTTGCATAAGTTGCAACCTATTTATTATTATAAATATAATCCAAAATCACCGTTTTTAGTTTGAGTAGGTTGTTTAGATTGTTTTTCTTTTTCTGTTTGCACTGCTGATAAGTATCTAACATAATTAGTAGTTATATTTCTAATATAATCTGACATAGTTTGATTACCTGCATCCTTCCCTAATTGAGATAGAATGCTTTTTCTATATAAATCTAACATGCGATATTTACCTCCTTAGCAATGTTAATAAAGTTCTTAAATTCATTTAAATAAGAATTAGTATAATTTTTCAAGTTCCTACTTTCTAAAAGTATCAAGGCTTCTTCTATAGGAAAAGCTATTCTTTCTGGTCTATCTAAAAGCATACCTCCAAATTGATCCGCAAGTTCTAATATGTCGGCTTCTTTTTTTCTAGGTAAACTATTGCTATATCTATTATGTTGTTCGCATATTAAACAAAATTCTTTAGAAAATCCAAGTTTTTCAAGAAAATCTGCTCCATCTTTTGCGTAAGCTTTTATCTTTTCTATGTCTTGAGCATTATTTATTTTCTTACATTCACATAATAACATAGCTGTCACTAGCTTATTTTTATCAGCTTTTATATCCATGGTATCAATAAACATGCTAACAATAAATGCCTTAAATATTACAGAATTATCAAAGAAAATATTTGTCTTTTTCTTTAAATATGACATTATTTCTACTTTTTTACCAAAATTTTCTTCTGATAAAATATATTCTGCAAATGTCTCCATTATTGCCTCCATATACCTTTATTTTTATTTATTATATGTCAAAAGATAGTGGATTTTCAACAATGTTACGTAAATGTAATATTAATGTAATTTTTTGGTAATAGATTATACTTTAGTTATTTCTCCTCTTGCAAGTTCATCGCATCTGTTATTGAACTCGTTATCACTATGTCCTTTTACTTTTATAAACTTAACTTTATGTATTTTAGTCAGTTTGTATAATTCTTGCCAAAGTTCTTTATTTTTAACAGGTTCTTTCCCTGTTGTTTTCCAGTTATTATTAATCCAGTTATATATCCATCCATTATTGAATGCATTTACAACATATGCGCTGTCACTATATAATTCAACTTCACATGGCCTTTTTAAAAGGCTTAAAGCCTCTAATACCGCAGTAATTTCCATTATATTATTAGTAGTTTCTTTATTTCCACCACTTATTTCTTTTTTTACATTGTTAAACATTAAAATTGCTCCCCATCCACCAGGTCCTGGATTTCCGTGAACATGCTCCATCTGTATATATTATAACTTTATCCATAATTAGTTCTCCTTTAATTATATAAATTGTTGTTTGTAGAATAGAATTGATTTTCAAATCTGTAGGGGCGGGCCTTGTGTCCGCCCGTATTTATTTGTTTTTTATCGGGTGGACACAAGGCCCACCCCTACAGTGTTTGCAATTAATTTAATCTGTGGTTTACCCAGAGGGAAAATTCGGGACAGTCCCTAGAATTCCCCTCACACAAACAAATTACAATTTGTATTTTTCTGCTATTTATGATATTATATCAATAAATAAATCAATTTTTCAATAATTAGGAGTAAATAATGAGTAAAATATTAGCAATAGTGGCCGAATATAATCCATTTCACAATGGACATTTATATCATTTGCAAAAATCAAAAGAAATACTAAATCCTGACTACTCAATTTGTATAATGAGTGGCAACTTTTGCGAACGTGGAGATACTTCAATAATAAATAAATGGTCTAAAACTGAAATTGCCCTAAGATATGGTTTTGATTTAGTTATTGAACTTCCTGTGCTTTACAGTATTTCTAGTGCTGAAAATTTTGCAGAGGGTTCGATAAAAATACTAGATGCATTTGATGATGTTACACTTTCCTTCGGTAGTGAATGTGGTAATTTAGATACTTTGGATAGTATTGCTAAAGTTTTATATAATGAGCCAAAAAAATATACAACTATATTAACTCATGAATTGTCTAAAGGATTATCATATCCTAAAGCAAGAGAAAATTCTCTGCTTCTTTATCTAAACGATGTTAGAAAATATGCAAATATTCTATCAAACCCAAATAATATACTTGGAATAGAATATTTAAAAGCGATAAAAAAGTTAAAAAGTAAGGTTACACCTTTCACAATAAAAAGAATTGATGAAGGATATAATAGTTTAAAAGTACAAGATAAATTAGCAAGTGGAACAGCAATAAGAAATCTAATAAAAAATAATAAAGATGTAAAAGATTTAATGCCTACTCCATCTTATAATATTCTTATAGATAGTATTAAACATAGTAAGATTATTACGGATATTTCTATATTTGAAAAAGAAATAATATATACTTTAAGAAAAATGTCTGTTGAAGAAATTGCTAATTTGCAAGATGTTACTGAAGGACTTGAAAATCTAATTAAGCAAGCTGTAAATTCTTGTAATAATTTAGAAGACTTAATTAATTTTATAAAATCAAAAAGATATACACGTTCAAGAATTCAAAGAATTTTACTTTATGCTTTATTAAATATAACAAAAAAGGATATTCGTGATTCATATAAAGTAACACCATATATTAGAGTTTTGGGAGCAAGTAACTACGGAAAATCTTTACTATCAAAATTAAGCAATCCTAAATTAAAACATCCTGTTGTTACCTCAGTAAAAAAATTTATGGATACGAATAGCAATAAAATTTTAAAAAATATGATGGAAAAAGATATACTTGCATCCAATATATATACTCTAGGGTATGAATTTGATTCAAAAGCAAATTTAGATTATACTAAGAAATTAATAATAAAATAAAAAAGAACATACCTATTAATTTTAGTATGTTCTTCTAAATATTCTATTCATCCCAATTATGATATACATCCATAACATCATCTAAATCTTCTAAGTTATCAATTAATTTTTGCATTCTTTCGCTTCCTTTTTCATCTAGTTCTATGTATGTTGTTGGAACCATTTGAACTTCTGCTTGAACGAATTCTATGTTTTCTTTTTCTAATGCTTCTCTTACTGTTGTAAAATCTGCTGGATCTGTTGTAATTTCATAACATTCTTCTTCTGATGAGAAATCTTCAGCTCCATTATCTAATGCAAGTAACATTAAATCATCTTCTGATAATTCTGTTTTTGTTTTATCTATTACTATAATACCTTTTTTATTGAATAAGTATGATACACAACCATTTGTTCCTAAATTTCCACCTGCTTTGTCAAAAACATGTCTTAAATCTGCAGCTGTTCTATTTTTATTATCTGTTGATGCGTTAACAATTACCGCAACTCCATTTGGTCCATATCCTTCATATGTAATTTCTTCATAATTCTCATTACTAGATGAAGCCTTTTTAATTGCATTGTTTATTGTATCATTTGGCATATTTGCTGCTTTGCACTTTGCAATAACTGCTTTTAACTTTGAATTTCCAGATGGCTCTGGTCCACCTTCTTTTACTGCTATTAATAATTCTCTTCCTAATTTGGTAAATATTTTTCCTCTTGCAGCATCTGCTTTTCCTTTTTTAGCTTGTATATTATGCCATTTGCTATGTCCTGACATAGTTAACTCCTCCTTTAAAACTCAAATAAATTTTATACATCATTCTTTGTTTAACTTAAAGTATTTTATCATATTTTTATTATTTTGTGTAGTATTTATTAGAAATTTATGTCTTATATTTTATTTTTAGGCCTATAATTCAGTAATATTATGCCAAATTGATATTTTAGATAACTAAAAATTATTTATTATTAATTTTTTTAGTTTTTATTTTATATATTGCGATTATAATTGCAATAACACATAAAGAAATAAGAATAATTATAATAAACATTTTAGAATTTTCATTATTTAAACTAGCTTTAGTTTGATTGTTTTCTAAAATAGTTGACAATCTTTCAGCTTGATTTCTCTCTTCTTCTTGGTTTTTAATTTCTTCTTCGACATTTCTTCTATGAACTAGCATTTCATATTTTTTGTGTGTTGTACCATTTTCTGCTAAAACATTAATTTCAATTTTATTATCTCCAATCTTCATTTCTTCGTTTCCTAATATATTAACTTTAGCATTTTCTTTTTGTGGGATTGCTAAAATATCAATATTACTTATATCATTTGCTATTTCTACCTTATATTGTGTCATATTGCTATCAAATTCAGGCTCTAATGCAGCCTCTCTTACTGCAAGTGTTTCTAAGTTAGCATTTGCCGCTTCTAAATTTATCGTTTTTGTTAGATATATTTTATATGTGGAGGTTTTTGTTTTATCTTGAGATTCTATTTTTATTTCGATAGTATTTTCACCCATCTTTAAATTATTGTTTCCTGTAATTGTTAGATTTGCTTTTGGATTTTGTGGAACTGCTGTAATTTCTAAATTTTGAATATCCTTATCTGTTACAAAATAATATTCTTTTATATATTTACTAAATTCTGGAGTAATACCTTCGTGATTTAATCTTAATATAGCTAAATCTGCATTGTCTGAAGATATATTTTCGCTTTTATTATCTATTGATTCTATCTGCTCATTTTCTTTTCCTATTTTTATTTCTATATTATTACTTTCAATTTCTATTTTCTCTCCATCTGAGTTGTAGAATTCTCCTGTAACAGCAATACTAGTTACACTTTCTTGTAACGCCTTAAATTTAAATGATTCTATATTTAATTCATCAATATTTTCAGCATTTTCATTTACCCATGTATATAAAATTCTATTATTTAAGTTGTTTGAGTTTTCTGGTCCACTTATATATTCCAACTTAGAACTATCCCAATAAAGTTCTATAGTAAGAGCTGCTATTTTAGTATTTAATATATTTATGCTCACATCTACTTCTTCATTTTGTTCAATTACTGATTTATTAGCTATTATCTGCATCTCTCCTTTAGCCAAAGTAATATTGTATAGAGATATTATTATTAAAGTTATTAATATAAAAATTAATATTAATTTTTTCATATTCTTTCCTTCCTTGCAAGTGCGAGATATAGTTTTAAAGCCATGTTTCGTAAATTTTCCCTAATATTTTCTAATTCTAAGATTTCAATTTCGCACTTCTTTATTGTTCTATCAATTTTAATCCTAGTATATGTCGTTGAATCATCAATAAATCTAAAGAAGATGGATTTTTCCCGTTTTTATTAATATTTCCTGCCTTTAAAGCTGCACCATTTATTTTTTCTATTTCTAATATATGTCTTTGCAATACTAATAAGTCTATACTATTAATTTTTCCATCTCCATTTACATCTCCATATATTATTATTTCGTATTCCATTTTAATTGTTCCATTTTCATCAATAATTCTAATTTTTGAGCCGGTTCCTGCAAATTTTTCATCTGATAGCAATTCACCTTTATTATTATATATTTCAATTCTATATTTTGTATTAATCATTTCTTTTATTCTGCTTACACTAACATCTTGAATGTTCCACCCTGTTATTTCATTTTGTTCTACTCTTAAACTTTTATCAAATATAATTTCATCATCTTCAAGTCTAGGAACAACATCAATCTCAATTTGTTTTATAATATCTGTATCTTCAGCTTGTACTGTTACTTTAGTGCTTCCCTCATTTATAGCTTTTATTACACCAGTATTGCTAACTTGTGCAATATTTTCATCATCTGATTTGAATATAAGATTTTTATTACTTGCATCATCTGGAAGTACTATTGCTTTTATTTCAAACATATCATCTGTTTGAAATACTAGTTTTTCTTTATTAAGCACTACATCTGATGTAGGTGTATAAACCTGTATTTTTATTTCAGAAAAAACGTTGTTTTCCTTTGCCTTTACTCTAATTCTTGCTTCACCTGATTTTATTCCTAATATATTTCCTACACTATCAACAGTTGCTACATTAGTATCACTAGAAATAAATTCTATTGGGTGATTTTTTGCTTGTTCTGGTAAGATTTCTACATTTATCTTTTTGCTTTCTCCTTTATTTATTACATTATTATCTATTGAAAGTTTAATTTGTTGTATTTTAATATCTGGAAGTTGTGCTAAATATTCATGAAAAACATATCCAATCATTCCATTTGAAAGTTTTACTTTGTCCCACAAATCACCAGATTGTTTCCCTTTTGCAATCCTCGTCATTATCTCTGTTCTATCAATAGATGTTAGAGTTTCATAAGATGTAGATGGTCCTGTTCTTACATTTAATGTAGTATTTACATCTGCATAAACTCTTGAATTGTCTTTAATAAAATCAGTTTCTAATATATTGGGATTTTCTACAAAAGTATCCGGCATGTTGTTGTATACAGGAATTACAAAAGACATATCATCATTTAGCATACCTGTATTTAAATAGCCATTATAAATTAATTTAGATTCACTATATGGTGCCAATACATTAGTCATATATTGATGCCAAAATAATCCGTTATTACTATTACTTGTTACGTGAAATTTTTGTAAATAAATAGTATCTTGTCCTAAATGAATATAACTTGAGCCAATAAAAATTCCTCCACCAGTTATTGCTCTTTCCTTTGTATTCCATGGAATTAAATATTTATCTTTTGTTTCTTGATTTGCGCCTTTACCATCTTTAGCATATTGCAGGCCATTTTTTATTGCTCCCATGGCTTCTGATGAACTTGTTGCCCCAATATTATAGAAATTATATAATCCTTTATATCCTTCTACAGTTCCACTAATAGAACTATGTGATAAAAAGGGGCCCACTTCTTGTTTAATTCTAGATGCTAAATGATAGCTACTTACTTTAGAAGTTTTTCCTGCTGATAAAATAAGATCTGAATACTTTTTTGTCATAGTAATTTTATTACCACTTGCATCTAAATAATCAACAATTCTATTATAAAATTCTGTTCCATATAGAATTTTTTCTATTCCCTGTATGTTATTTGTTTTTTCATCATATGATAATCCCTCAAATTGAAATATTCTAACCTCATTTAAAAAGTTTCTAGGATCCATTGCATATTCTACCGCTCTTCTTGATGAATCTACCCATCCTTTATCAACTTCTACATTATATTTACCTGTCTCTGTATTTTTCCACCTATCTGAATATGACTTAGGAACTAAATTTTTTCCAAATTGATTTTCATTGTCAATTACATATTTCCAGTCTAAATTAGTGTATAAAGCTGCAAAATTCCAATTAGGATGCTTTTTTTTCAATTCTAATAAATATGGTTTATATGTTTCTGGAAAATTATCGATTCCTTCTTTTTTTTCAATGCAATATTTATTGTTTGGTAATAATACAATTATAAAAAAACTTATAATACTTAAAATTATTTTTAAATACCTCATTTTTAAGTATTTCCTTTCTCTATTGCTTTAATAATAAGTCTAGTATCTGAATAATTAACGCAAGTTATTAGAGTAACTACACGCTTTCCATTAGTATCTTGCTCTAATGAATCTGTATTTTCAGGTTTAACCTTATATATGTCATATATAGTATAAGTATATTTTCCATTTTTATTATCTAATAGGTATAATTCATCACCTACATTTAAATCTATTAAATTATAAAACATATTTTCTTTTTTATAGTTATGTCCTGTAATACAAAAATTTCCAATTTCATTTGCATCAGGCCCCCAGAATTTTGTAGGACATAAATCCATTCCTTCTTTACTATATTCCTTAAGTACATATGTTTCTAAATTTACTTTTGGAATTATTAATTGAGCAGAAATTTCATTTCCTAAAAAAGTCTCAGGTATACTTACTTTCTCTATTTCTTGTGTTTTCTCTTTAGTTGTTGTCCTTTCTATATTTACTTCATCTTCTTGTTTTAATTTAATTTTATTTTCTTTGTATATTCCTATTAATATATAAATAAGAATGGAAAAACTTATTAATATAATGATAAGTTTTATAAATGTTTTAATCGTATTTTTTTCTCCTTTTTTACCTTTCACATTCTTATCTCCTATATATAATTTTTATTATGTAATAAGGATTTCTTTTAGATAATTTTCTAAAAGAAATCACTTATAAAGAGAAATATCAATTAAAATTGATTTAACTTATTTAGTCTTTATTCTTTATATAGATATATGATGTTAGTAATATTGCTATAATTGGTATAATTATGAAATAAATACTAGCACCTGTTTTTGGCAGGCTACTTGGTTCTTTTTGATTTTCTGTATTTGTTATTATTTCATTATTGTTGTTATTAGTTTCTGGTGTAGTTTGGCTTGCTGTATCTTTAACATCAATTTCAAATGTTTTACTTGCAATTTCTCTGTCAGAATTGTCTCTATCAATCAATTTTAATGTAATAGAATATTTCCCTGCTCCACTAAATAATCCTCTAACATCTAATTTTTTTACAACATCTTTTCCACCAATAGGATCTCCTGCATCATCACCCCATCCACTTTGAATAATATCGTGCTCTAACTGTTCAGAGTCAGTAGCAAGTAGTTTTACAGTTTCATTTTTTGGAGTTGTAGCAGTAGCTATAATTCTTGTATGTTGATAGCTTCTACCCATTGATGAAGATACTACTATCTGCATATCTTTTTCTTCATTTTTTATAATATCTCCTGTATAATTAAGAGCAATATCATAATCCATATATGAAGGCTCTACCATAATTGTTTTTGTAATTGGTATTGTGATATCATCATAATTAGGAGTAGCACTTGGACCTGCAAGTCCATTTGCTGTTACTTTTAATTCTGTAGGATTTGATGTTGTAATATTTTCTTTAGCTCTGAAAGTAACCGACATAGAACTTCTAGGATTTGATCCACCTGTTTCATCATAAAAAACTACTCTTATTCTAGATCCGTTATCATTTTGTGTTCCACCTTCAAAAGAAACATATTCTAATAAATTACTATCATATGCTACATCTACTGTATACGCACCTAATTCTTGACCAAAATTTATAGTTATTTTTACAGTTTCACCAGGATGAACAGTTTCTTTATCTACTGCTGTAGTTACATTGTCTAAGCTGTCAGCATATACATTTATTGAAAATGCTAGTAAAAATAAAACAAGAAAAATTGCAATAATACTTACCATTTTTTTCATAAAAAATTTCCTCCTTTTTTATTTTATAGTAAATATTATTGGCAATTTTTCTTGTTTTTAGTTTAGAAATTTTTTTAATTTTAGGAAAATTTTGCTACAAAAAAATTTTGTGATTTAAAACTTTTAAAATAATATAAATAAGTAGTATATTTAGAATAAATTATATTATTTAATAAAAGCTAATAATGAAATTATATTTTAATTTCATTATTAGCTTTTTCTTCAGATATTTTTTGATATTTTATATATTCAATGTTACTATTTTTACTTCTTTCTACCATACAATTATAAATAGTATTTCTTAAATTTTGCTCAGCTTCCTTATGTGGCAAATTTTCATTTGGAAAAAATGGTCCATCTATGTATGATACTATTTTTATCTTATTATTATTTTTTCCATAACTCTGATATGTATTAGTTATACAAAATGATGGTTTGTTTAATTTTACAGGATACTTAAATGATACAGCTTTAAATGGTCTTATTTTTGTATAATATGGCCAAATGTGAGCTTCTGGATATATTGTAATGGATGACTTTTTATTTATTCTGTTTTCTATTTCATCTAAAAAATTTTTCATTGCACTTCTGTTTCCTGGTATTGGTATTGCTCCGAAGCATTTCTACAAGCGTCTTTAAACCTTTCATAGAGACATTTTCAGGATTTACAATTAAAAAATTCCTTTTTGGATAATTTGCAATGCTTGGGATAAATGTATCTGCAAAAGCTTGAGTATGATTTCCATATATAAAATATCCAGTGTCCTTTAATTTCTTAAAGTTTTCTTTCCCAATATATTTTATCCTAAACTTAAGTTTTGCATATAATACTTTAATAGGCATACTTAATATGTTTTGGATAATTAGAGAACAAAAATCCCATAAGGGATTTTTGTTATATTTATATTTTTCATCTATTATTCTAGGCTTTATATCTGCCTTAGAAAACTCATCATTTAGTTCATCTTTATAGTAAATAACCTTTTTAACATTCATAATAACCTCTATATATTTTATCAAAATAACTTATCTTAAGAAATATTTTCTAATGTATCCTTATCGCAAGTATATTCTAGTGGTATTTTATAAAAATCTTCATATGTTCTTTTCCATACTTGATAATTTTCTTCCTTCATTATTTCAGTATTTTCTTTTTCAGATAGATTTTCATCTGGATAAATTGGTTTGTCTATATTTACTATATACTGCTGAATAGGAAATCCATCTTCTCCTATTATATCGCTATCCTCCATTGTTATAAATATTGGTAGAACTGGTACATTGTTCTTTGCAGCCAATTTAAATGCTCCATTTTTTAGTGGCTTTGGCTTTTTATAATTCCACCATAAACTTTGTTCTGGATATATAAGTATAAAATCTTCTCTTTCTAGTATTGTTTTTACAGATTTCATAAATTCTATCATAGTTCTTGTATTTGAACTAAGTGGAAGTGTATCTCCATTCCTAAATAAAAATCCATAAAAGCCTGGAAAATTAGTATAATTTCCTTCTCTTATTACTTTATATAATTTTCTTTTCTCTATTTGTCCTGACAATCTAAATACCTTTTCGACTGCAAAGAAATCAAATGGATTAAAATGATTGCATGTTATTATTGCTCCAGAATCCATATTTTCTAAATTTTCAATTCCTTTTATTTCTTTTATAATTAATCTATTTGTTTTTATAATTTCATCAAGGAATTTTTCACCCATTCTATTTGCAACTCTATTTTTTATTCTACTTCTTCTCTTAATTTTTAAATAATCTACATCATCAGGTGTTAATGTTATTGTTGGAGGATCATTTTCTGCATCAACATCAAATTTACCTTCTTTTTCTAGAACTTTAATTTTCTCTAATATGTCTAATCTATCTCTAGATTTTTCTTTGCTTTCCCTGTTTTCCTTACTTTCTCTATTTTCTCTGTATTCCTTATATTGAGTATATACTCCCCTTAATCTATGTCTCCTGTCGTCTCCGACACAATCACATTCTTTTTTTGCTAATTCTATTAATTTCTTTCCCATTTCCATATCGTTAAATCTTTCTGCTTCTGTATAATTATTTTTAATTTCTTGTATCTTTCCAAAAAATTCAGTTTTCTGTGCATAATTCCAGAAATATTTTTTATACAAAACATTATCAAAATGCCAAGGCTTGTAATTTAAATTATAGTGAAATAATTTTACATCTTCTTCTTTTACCTTTAATTCTGGTATTGGCATTGTATCCCAAACATTTTCTACTATTTTCACTCTACCCTTACATAATCTATTTAGATAATCTTGATCTTGAGCTACTGAAAATTTTACTGTTTCTAATAAATACAAGAATTTCTTTTGAAAATCAAATTTTCTAAGCTCGTCTAAATTCATTACAAGAACACCTGCATTAAAATAATTCCTATAATTTGCAACGCCTACTACTTTTTCTACATAATCTTGAAATACTGGTATAGTTTGCACTGCTCCATCTGGTATTCCAGTAACTAAATTATCCCCCATATCAATATTATACAACTCAGCTATATCAGATAAAACTACAATATCACTATCTAAATATAAAACTTTATCATATTGAGGATATAAATCTGGTATAAATAATCTAAAATAGGTGCTTTCAGAATAATAGTCACGTGTATACAATTTATCCTTTACTTTTTCTATGTAATAGTTTAAGTCTACAAATTCTATATTTACATTTCCCTTTTCATATTTTTTTATTTTTTCTTGATTCTCTTCAGATATATTTGTATATAATATTTTGATTAAATAATAATTTTTCTTAGATGAATTTTCTATTAAAGATTTAAGTGCTACTGCTAAAAATGGCACATAATCATCATCTACTGCAAAAAATATAGGTATTTTGTTTAATTGTTTATTCATATATAATTTCCCTTTCCTTTTGTCTTTCAAATTGTTTTTTTAATTCTATATATTCTTCTAAATCTTTATCAAATTGGTGACATCTTAAAATTTTATGAACTTCTTCTACATTCCATTGCTTATAATTTTCTATACATGGATATGGAAAAAATATTAATCTTTTAGCAAAATGACATATCACAGTATCTTTATTATTAAATCTTCTTTGTTCATTATATATTCTTGGAAGTAATAATTTCTTTGTTGTTGATTTATATATTGCATCTTGGTCTGCAAATAGCATTTTTTTTGCTTTTATTAAATTTCTTGCCTTTTCTAGCAAACCTGTTTCTTTAATTTTTTTCATATTTAATAATAGCATTCCTGCATTTATATAATCTGATTTTATAAACCAAGATCCATATTTTTCTTTTACAACAGCATATTCATACTCCGATATATCTATATTATATAATTTTGAAATATCGTTTGCTGCCATCATGTCAATATCTAAATATAGTAATTTATCAGGCATTTCTGGTATTAAATCTGCAAGTAGCCTTAACAAGGTATATGGAGTGCAATATGCATTTTCGTTTTTACAATTTCCAAATTCCTTTTCATATAATTCAGTAACATCAATTTTTATTACTTTATTATCTACTTTTTTTGATTTTACAACTTGATCTAAGAAATTAATTTGCTCATCTGTTATAGATTTATATTCTGGTTTAATTCTTGATACATCCATTGTAAAAATATAACAAGTAATTGTTTCTTTTGTTTTATTTGTAATAGATATTAATTCTGTAAGTGCTCCATCAAAAACTTTCTCATTTCCACATAAAAGTAAATTAATCATCTTTCTATCCTTTAATATTTATAATAGTTTTTAAACTGATATTATTATAATGTATAAATCGATTTTTTTCAACACCATTCTTAAAGTAATATTTACTTAAAAATTATTCTTCTAATAGATATGCTGATATTCTATAATTTCTAACTAATTCATTTGCTTCATCATATTCAACTGAAATACTTTCTATAATTATTTTTCTATATCTATTCATATATATTTCATTGTTTTCTTCTATATATTCATCTATATTGTCACTATTATAAATATAATTTTTAAATTCATTTGATAAGTTAAGTTTAAATTTTATGCCCTCTTTGCTTTCAAATTCTATATTTTTAAAAGCATCGTTCAACTCTTCTTCTCTATACGAGCTTGCATCTACGAAATACAATCTGCTGTATCCTTTTATATTTATATAATCAGTATTTGAATGTCCATAAATATATTTTATTGTATCATATTTACTATTATTGCTAAATGATCTAATTGTCTCAATATCTTTTTTTGTTAATAAATCCTTAATTTTATCATTTCCTTTTAAGTAAATATATGCTCCGTAAATTTTATCTTTTTCTTTTGCTGTATAACTAGATTTTTGTTTATATAGCTTTAAATTGTTATACTGACTTAATTCTGAAACTTTAAACATATTTATATATGGAATAATTGTTGAAATTATAGTTATTGATATTAATGCAATTAGCATGTTTCCTATTTCTTCTTTATTTTTTAAGTACATTATTACATAGATAATTTCAAATATTATAAGCATTATACACAAATACCTTAGTTCTGTAAAACCATTGCTTGCTATTCTTATTCCAATTGAATACATTTGTAAAATTATAAATGGTATAAACAATATAGGTAGCCACTTATTTATCTTATTTATTACATCTTCATCTTTAAAAGAAGATGCCATTGTCCAAATAGGACACCCTAATATGAAAAGGCCTGCAAGTATTCTAAATATTTGGTTTGATGGCATATTTCTTAAAATAATTATTTTTGCTATATATATGTAAATTATTGCAAATGCTATTATTACAAGTGTATTTAAAATATATTTTATAAGAACTTTTGAAAATTTTCCAGTCTCACTATCTACATTGTAAAAAGAATATATAATTGCAGGTATATAATATATTCCAAATAATAATATTTCTATTCTTAATACTAATGAGTATCCTACATTATTTAATATTAAAGAAATAAATATTGATAATACAATAGCAGAACCTATTGCTAAAATTATATAGACAATACCTGACTTTAAAATATTTACAAATACACGTGTAATGTATACGTCAAATGGTTTATCACTTTTCTTAAAGTTAAGAAATATGGCCAAAATAGAAATTGATAAGCAATAACAAGTTATTAATCTAGTTATAAAATCATATTTAATCTCATTTAAGCCATATACAAACACACCAGATATTATACTTGCTATCACATAAAAAATAATTTTTTTATGCGAGTTTTTTAAATTGTATGTTTCTAATAAAAAAGTTGTTATAGAAAAAATTATTGCAAAACTACTTATATTCGATATTACATGATTACTGAAAAGGTTATTGTTTAAATTAATTGCTAATATAATGGTAATTATAAATATAGTAATCATTGTTATAGGAAATTTTTTTATACTTTTTCTAAATAAAGAGTAAATACTTTTTAAATTTTCTTTTATTTTTTTCATTTAAACTCCTCCATTTAAAATAATTTCATTTTTAGTTTTTCCTTTTTAATTTTGCAATAAAAAAGCCTTCATACAAATTACTTGGGCAAACACATATTGTACCATCTATGTCTACTGGAAGCATTGGTACTTCCTTGAATATGTTTTTATCTATTGGCATAATTTCTATATTAGGTAATTTTAATACTTCTTCTAATACTTTTTCGTTTTCTTCTTTCAAAATAGAACATGTTGAATAAATAAGTTCTCCATCTACTTTTAATATTTTAACTGCTTTTTTTATTAATTCTTTTTGAGTTTTTACTGATCTATTTACTAACTCCTCTGTAAACATTTTATCTATGTCTTTATCATTTAAATTTAAAGTTCCGCTTCCGCGAGCAAGGCGCATCTAATAATATTTTATCAAATGAAAAAAAGTTATCTAATCTCCTTGCATCTTTAAGCATTACTGTAACACGTGATGTACCTTGCTTTTCTAAATTATATTTTAATCTGTCAAGCCTTATTCTATTTTTTTCACAGGCTGTTATCATTGCCTTATTATTAGATAAATTAGCCATTTGAGTTGTTTTTCCACCAGGCGCTGCTGCCATATCCAGTATATTTTCTCCCTCTCTAGGATCTAATATCATTGGTGGCAACATTGAAGATAAGCTTTGAAGATAAATTTCTCCATTTTTATATATATCTAATTGCTTAATTTCTTTTTCTCCTGCATTCTCAATTATAAGTGCACTTTCATTCCACTCAACTTCTCTATATTTTATATCTGCACCATCTAATATATCTTTTACAAAATCCATATTTGTTTTAGATGTATTAACTCTAAAAGTTGTAGGTCTATTTTCAGAAAGTCCGTTTATTATTCTGTTTATATCTTTTTCTCCATATTCATCTAAAATCATCTTGTATAAAAATTCTGGGATATTTACTTTCATATTCTTCTCCATAAATATTTGTATTAGTTATTTATTTCCTCTATTGAAACAATGTCTTAATTATAGCTTTCAAATATGTACTTTTCTTGTTTTTTGCCATGCTTACAATTAATAATGAATCTTCTCTTTCCTCATCTACAGTAAAGCAATTAAACCATCCTAATGTATCACCATTTGCTTCTTTTGATGCTTTTAATTCTGCTGTACCTGTTTTCCCTGCAATCGTTACTCCTTCTACTTTCACATCATGTCCTGTTCCTGATGGATTTTCTACTACCTGTATCAATCCTTCTTTTATTTCATTTGCAGCCTCTTTTGAAAAGGCATTTTCAACTAAATATTCTGTTTTTTTATCATCTTTATATTCTATATATGGTTTTATCATATTCCCATTATTTGCAAATGCTGAATAAATTGAAGCCATATGTATAGGATTTACTAAAATTTGTCCTTGACCATATCCGCTATCAGCAAGTATAGATTCACTAGCTATGCCATCTGAATTAGAATATATAGATTTAGATGTTGGCATATCAAAATTTATATTTTCGTTAAATTTAATTTTATCTAATCCTTTTGTAAAGGTTTCTTCTCCTATTTTTAATGCAGCTTGAGCAAAATAAATATTGTCAGAATAAATTAATGCATTTCTTAAAATTTTTCTTCCACTATATCCAGTTAATGTTGTAATTTTATGATCTTGCCAAGAACTATCTTTTTGCCAAGCAAGTCCTGTATAATTAAATTCATCATCTGTTGTAAGCTTTCCGGCTGTCAAGCCTATTGCTCCAGTTATTGGTTTGAAAGTTGAACCTGGGCACCAACTCTCTAAAAATCTTGTATATAATGGATTTCTTTCGTCATTAACTAAACTATTCCATTCATCATTTGTCATTCCTGTAATAAATTTATTTGCATCATATGAAGGTGTACTAACCAATGCCAATATTTCACCTGTGTATGGATTCATTACCACAAAGAATCCCTCATCATTTTTAATTTGTTCATATAGCTTTTTTTGTATATCTATATCAATAGTTAATTTTATATCTTCTCCCTTTTTGCCTTCTACTTCTGCTATTGTTTTTATATTATTTCCTTGATTATCTTCTATGTATACTTCTACTCCGTTTTCGCCTTTTAATCTATCCTCATATACTTTTTCTAATCCTGTTTTTCCAATAATTGAAGTGGCTGTATATCCTTTATCACTCATACTTTCTAATTCTTCTGCAGTAATTCCTTGAATATATCCAGTAATATGAGATGCAATTTCTTTATATGGATATACTCTGTCATTTTCTCCTCCCTCTGCAAGCACATTTCCATTTCTATCTAATAGCTTTCCTCTTTGAGCTTCAGTTTTAGATACTCTTACTTTATAATCATTATTTAGTTCTGGAAATATTAAATTTGATGACCATTCAATTTTATATTCTCTATCTTCGTTCTTACTTAAATTAGCTCTATTTTCAAATTCTATATGTTGACCTCTTACATCCATTTTGTTTATGTATGAGATTATTATTTTGCCTTTTTCTTTTTCAATTGATTGAATTTCTATTTGGATATCTTTTGCGTCTATTCCTTGATATATATTTTTGTTTCTTGCCAAAAACTCTTCTTTAGAATAATCTTCAGGAAGTTTAACCATATTATACAATTCTTCGTAATTTTCTTGTTCTATTAATGCAAAATATTCCTTTAATATTTCTTCAGGATTATCTGATTTTTTGTTTATAAAATAGAATGATACTCCTATTACTAATAAAATAATTACTAAAATTACACATATTGTTATTGTCTTTTTTTTCATATAATTATTCCTCCTAATATTAATATTATAAATAGATTTTATGCTATATTATTTTTCCTCCTCCGAACAACAATATCATCTATATAAAAAACTGCAGATTGTCCTGGAGTTATTGCTCTTTGTGGTTCATCAAAAACAACTTTTATTTTATTATCTTCCATAGGATAAATTGTACTTAAGTATTCTTTTGCAGAATATCTTGTTTTTGTATTAACCTTTAAAGGTTTAGTTATCTCATCAAATAGTATTAAATTTACATCTTCTACTATAAATTCTTTTTTATATAATTCCTTTTCTTCCCCAACTATTACTTCATTTTTTTCTTTGTTAAAGCCTAAAACAAATAATGGAACTGAATTTGATATACCAAGGCCCTTTCTTTGCCCTATTGTGTAATTATATAGCCCAGTATGTTTACCTAGTATTTCTCCTTTTGTATTTACAATATTTCCTTTTTTAGGTTTTAGTCTAGAATTAATCTCTAAAAACTTTTTATAATCTCCGTCAGGAATAAAGCAAATATCTTCACTGTCAGGCTTATTTGCTACTTTTAAATTATTTTTTCTTGCTATTTCTCTAATTTGTTCTTTACTTTCAAAATCAGCAAGTGGAAATAAAACATGTTCTACTAAATCTTTTGGAATATTCCACAAAACATAACTTTGGTCTTTTTTACCTGCATTTGATTTTTTTAGTACCCATCTTCCATACTCTTTGCTGTACTCTGTTTTAGCATAATGTCCTGTTGCAATATATTTGCATCCTAGTTCTTTTGCTTTTTCGTACATATATCCAAATTTCATATATTTATTACATTCTATACATGGATTTGGAGTTTTACAGTTTGCATAGCAATTTATAAAGTCATCAATAACGTGATTTTTAAACTCTTCTTTATAATTATATATAAAGTGTGGAACTCCCATTGAATTACATACATTTTTTGCATCTAAATATGTATTTGTATTACAACACGAACTTCCTACAAATAGTTCTAATGTTGTTCCTATTACTTCATATCCTTGTTCTTTTAAAAGCAGAGCTGCAACACTACTGTCAACACCTCCACTCATGCCAATTAGTACCCTTTTTTCTTCCATTTTTTAACTCATCCTTTTAATTTTTTATAACAATAAATGCATATATTTATAATTGAGATAATTATAAATAAAGAAACTGCTACTACAAATATTCCCAAAAATATCACAAAGATTCCAGTACTTGCTAATGCATTAAGTCCATAAGTATTCTTATTGTTTTCTATAATCATAAGTACAACTGATATTATTATAATTAGTAAATCTACTATGTAAAATATTTTTAGTTTGTTTTTCATTTCTTATTCTCCCTTTAGATGATTCAGGACAGTCCCCTTTTTTCCTTTTTGAAAAAAGAGGGACAGTCCCTAGAATCATCTTTCTTCTAGCATTTTTTCTATTGTGTGCCATGCAAGAAGTGCACATTTTACTCTTGCTGGCATATTTGATACATTTTTAAAAGCGATTGCATCTTCTAGTTTTTCGAGTTCTTTTTCATCTGTTATCTCTCTTTTTATCATACCAATAAATGTTTTTATAATTTCTTTTGCTTCATCTAGTGTTTTACCTTTTAAGGTATCTATCATTATAGATGTAGAAGCTTGAGAAATTGCACATCCGTGTCCTACAAATGCCATATCTTTTATAACATTTCCATCCAATTTCATTTGAAGCTTTATTTCATCTCCACAATTTGGATTATGTCCCATTTCTGAATAATCTGCATCTCTTAATTCCTTTTTATTGTAGGAATTCATGCTATGCTCCATTATAAGTTCATTATATACTTCTGTTAAATCTTCCATATTTACCCCTTTATATACTTTTTAAACATATCATATGCCTTGTTTAATCCAGTAATCAGTCTATCAACATCTTCTTTTGTATTGTAGAAATAAAAACTTGCTCTACAAGTTGAGTCTATTCCAAGATATCTCATAAGAGGTTGTGCGCAGTGATTTCCGTGAACGCACACATACTCCTTCTCCATCTAATATACTTGCAACATCATGTGGATGTACTCCTTTAATATTAAATGATATAACACTTGAATGATTCTCTTCGTTTGGTGTTAAATATAATTCAAGAAAATCTAATTTTGAAAGCTCATTTCTTGCATATGAAATTAAATCTTTTTCAATTTCTTGTATTTTATCATATCCTATTTTTTCTATATAATCTATTGCTGCATCTAATCCTATAACACCTTCTATATTTTGTGTACCTGCTTCAAATTTGTTTGGAAGCGGTGCAAAGGTAGTTTCTTGTTCATAAACATATTCTATCATATCTCCACCCATTATAAAAGGGCTCATTTTATTTAATATTTCTCTTTTACCATACAAAACTCCAATTCCAAGTGGTGCAAGCATTTTATGTCCTGAGAAAACTAAAAAATCAGCATCTAACTTTTGTACATCAATTTTCATGTGTGGAATGCTTTGCGCAGCATCTACAACAACAACTGCACCTTTTTTATGTGCATATTTTATTATTTTTTCAACATTATTTATAGTTCCTAATGCATTAGACACATGTGTAATTCCAACTACTTTAGTTTTGTCAGTAATTTTATTTTCTATTTCTTCGTCTGATATTTCAAAGTCATCATTTATATACATATAATTAAGCTTACTTCCAGTTACCTTTGAAACTTTTTGCCATGGCACTAAATTAGAATGATGCTCCATTATTGAAATAACTATTTCATCATCCTTTTTTAGTTTTTCTAAGCCATATGAATATGCAATTAAATTTAGGCTTTCCGTTGCATTTTTAGAAAAAATAATTTCCTCTGGAAATCTTGCATTTATAAATTTAGCAATCTTTGCTCTTGCGTTTTCATACATTTCAGATGCTTCAACACTTAAAGAATATGCTCCTCTATGTACATTAGCATTATATCTTTTATAAAATTTGTCTATTTTTTCTAAAACAGGAAGCGGTTTTTGTGTTGTTGCGCCATTATCTAAATATGCAATTTTTCTATTTTCCAATATAGGAAAATCTTTTCTGATATCTTCTATGTTCATATTTTATCCTTTCCATAAATTGTTGCTTGTGTAATTGTTTTTAAGTTAATTTGATTAGTAAAATAGTTTAAATATAATTTTTGAAATAGGAGCTTCGAATCCAAAATTATTATGAAATAATAATTTTTGTGAAGAAGGACGTCTTGAAAAAATTATATTAAACTATTTTACAGTAATAAATAAAACAAATTACAATTTTTCTAATCTAATTTCTTGTCTATTTCATTAATAAGGATTTGGGGGTCTGTCCCCTTTTTCCTACTTAATCTAATTTTTTGTCTATTTCATTAATAATTTGATTTTTTAAATCTTCGTTTTTGATGTTTTCTAATATTTTATTGAATTTTGCTCTTACCATTAGTTTCATTGCTTCTTTTACATCAAATCCTCTACTCATGATGTAGAATAATTCTTTTTCGCCAGTCTTGCCACTACTGCTTGAGTGGTTTCCTTCTACATCTTCTTCACTACAAAGTAGCATTGGAAGTGCTAATGATTTTGCAGTATCTGATAATAACATACAAGATTCATTTTCATTTCCTTTTGCTTTTTTTGCACCTTTTTTAAAATCTATTGTTCCTTTAAA
>CANQVU010000025.1 GCA_947627415.1 uncultured Clostridia bacterium
TAATAAATATTGGTAGTCTGCAAGAACCCAGGCAAATCAGTCAAATAGTGCAAAACAAAAAGACTGATTATAAAAAACTCCAACTTTGTCACTCCCATGCACATAGTAAGTGCCTGCTTTCCAGAGGTACATGCTTTTCTAAAAAACCCATCTAAATTAAAAGCAATTCTTGGAAGATAACCTAAATCTTCTAATATTGTAAATAATGGAAAGAATATTGCCATAGGAGGGAGCATAACTGCTACAACCCAACCTAAAGTTCTAAACATACCATAAGCTAAAACTGAAGTAAGCCAATTTGGACTATTAAAGAATTCTAGCAAATTAACAAGCTTTCCTTCGATAAAATTAAAAAAATCAGATAGTAATTGAGAAGGATAATTTGCACCAGTAATAGTAATCCAAAATATAAGTGCAAAAAATAGAATCATTATTGGAATACCAGTTAATTTTGAAGTAAGTAGTTTATCTATTTTACGGTTTTTATAATTATAGTCTATTCTTTTATAATCTGTTACTTTAAGAGCAATGGTTTCACTGTGAAACATAATTGTAGAAACTATCTTGTCTTTGAAAGAAGATGAAGTAATATCATTTTTTATTAATAATTCTTTTGCTTTAGATAAGCTATTTTTTATAACTTCATTTCCTAATAATTTTAAATCTAAATACTTTTCTATTGAAGATATAATCTTTTTATTTCCCTCTAAAAGTTTTAAAGTAACCCATCTATAATTGTTAAATGTATGATTCTTTAATAAGTTTTTAACATCTTTTTCTAATATATTAATTGCATTTTCAATATTGTCTTCATATTGTATTTTAAAATGTTCTTTATTTTTATTTTTTAAAGAGCAAATATCAAAAACAGTTTTCATTAAATTTTTTAAGGTTTTCTTTTTTCTTGCAATAGTACCAACTACAGGAACACCTAGTTCAAAAGATAATTTATTTAAATCAATTTGGATACCTTTCTTTTTAGCTTCATCAAGTAAATTTACGCAAACGACAACTTTATTAGTTATTTCTAATATTTGATAAACCAGATTAAGATTTCTTTCTAGGCAAGTACTATCAACTACAACAACTGTACAATCTGGATTACCAAAACATATATAATCTCTAGCTATTTCTTCCTCTTGAGAATTAGACATAATAGAATATGTACCAGGTATATCCACTAATAAAAAGTCTTTATTCATAAAATTAGTAATTCCCATTGCATTACTGACTGTTTTTCCAGGCCAATTTCCAGTATGTTGATGAAGACCTGTAAGAGCATTAAAAACAGTACTTTTTCCTACATTAGGATTACCGAGCAATTGCAATAGTATAATCACATTTATTTTT
This sequence comes from uncultured Clostridia bacterium, assembly GCA_947627415.1. Taxonomy (GTDB): domain Bacteria; phylum Bacillota; class Clostridia; order TANB77; family CAG-508; genus CAG-452. The sequence goes on from CANQVU010000025.1 coordinate 1,351, forward strand.
CAAAATTTCTATATCATTATTTAGTAATTTACTGCCAGTTGAACTAGAAGTAAGTCCCATAAAATCACCTCATATTAAATATTTATATAGTATATGTACATTAAATAAAAATGTTGTTTAGATAAAATTAAAACATAAAGTATTGTTTGTAGATTAAAATTGTTGCAGGTGTTGTAGGGGTCGCCGCCCTCGGCGACCCGAATACATCGAAGAAATTGCCCTAAACCGTGTAGAAGGTTATCAAATAAATTACAATTGCGGGTCGCCCAGGGGTGCGACCCCTACGGATTTGAAAACAGATTTATCCCTACAAATTATAATTTATTAAACTATTTATAAATAGACGTTAATTAATTTAGAGTCCTCTTTTCTTAGTGCAATAGTAGTACCCCTTATGTCATAAGCAATCGGATTACCCATTGGACTTTTAAGAACTGCTTTAATATTAGTTCCATTTACTAAACCTAAATCTAATAGTCTTCTTCTTAAATCTCCTTTGCAGTTTAAATCTAAAATTACTGCCCTATTATTCATATCTAATTTATCTAGAGTTGTAGTTTTCATTCTTTCCTCCAAAAGTAAAGTTTCTTGTTATTAATATATGTAGAAATATTAATAATTGACACATGTTGTCAAAAAATATATAATGTAGAAGAAATATGAAATAAAGAAAAGAGGTATATAAATTATGAATAAAAAACGTGGTTTTGAAATTGCAAAAGGATTTGAAAATGCAAATATAAACTTACCAGTAAGATCAACAAAGAATTCAGCAGGATATGATATAGAGGCTGCAGAAGATTGTATTGTTCCAGCATTTAAACTAGGACAAAAACCAGTATTAGTAAAAACTGGACTAAAAGCATATATGGAATCTGATGAAGTTTTGATACTTGCAAATAGAAGCTCTAATCCAGGGAAAAAAGGATTGATATTAGCTAATAGTATAGGAGTAGTAGATAGCGATTATTATGGTAATCCTGATAATGATGGACATATAATGTTTGCTTTTTATAATTTCAAGGATGAAGATATAGAAATAAAGAAAGGTGAAAGAATTGGGCAAGCGATGTTTCAAAAATATTTAGTGACAGATGACGACATAGCATCAGGTGAAAGAACAGGAGGATTTGGTTCAACAAATTAAAAAAAATTATGTAAAATATTCCAAAAATTCCTTTGACTTACAACCAATTTTATGGTATAATAAAAAAGGTTGAGATAATAAAAAAGATTAAAAAAGGAGTGACTTATATGTTTAATGTCGGTGATAAAGTTGTATATCCAATGCATGGTGCAGGAACAATAGAAGGAATTGAAGAAAAGGATATTTTAGGAGAAAAACAAGCTTACTACATAATTAAAATGCCGGGTGAAGTAAAAGTTATGGTACCTACATCAAAGGCAGAAGGAATTGGAGTAAGAGATATAATAGATAAAGAAACAGCAGGTAAAGTTTTTAAAGTATTAGAAACAGACTCTACAGAAATGGATATGAATTGGAATAAGAGATATAGAGATAATATGGATAAAATGAAAAGTGGAGATGTTTATGAAGTAGCAGATGTTGTAAGAAATTTAAGCTTTAAGCAAAAAGAAAAAGGGCTTTCAACAGGTGAAAAGAAAATGTTATTAAATGCAAAACAAATACTAGTTAGTGAGCTAACACTTGCTGAAAATTCAAATAAAGATGAAATGGAAGAATTAGTTAATAATACTATAAATAATTCATTTACACAATATAGTAAAAATATTGCAAATAGCACACCAGACAATGTAGTTAAAAAGTTTATTCCTTTTAATGGTTCACAAAACTAGCTGAATTTTAAATAAGAAAATCCTAACATGTTTAGGATTTTTTTGATTTGTTTAAGTTAAGAAGGATTTCAAAATTGGTTGTCGAATAATATTATTATGTAAAAGAAAGGCGTAAAAAAATGGTGCGATATAGTGAAGAATTAATAGATGATATAAAGAATAGTAACGATATAGTAGATATAATATCACAATATGTAATATTAAAAAGAAGTGGTAGAAACTTTTTTGGATTATGTCCTTTCCATAAAGAAAAAACACCTTCTTTTTCTGTGTCACCAGATAAACAGATTTTTCATTGCTTTGGTTGTGGTGCAGGTGGGAATGTAATTCACTTTATTAGCAAAATAGAAAATATAGATTTTAGAGAAAGTTTAGAAGTTTTAGCAGATAGGGCTGGAATAAAGCTTCCAACATTAGATAACGGAGCAGATAGTAAAAAACAATATTTAAAAGAAAAAGTATATGAAATAAATAAAGAAGCGGCATTATATTATCACGAAATATTATATAAAGATATTTCAAAACCAGCACAAGAATATATAAAAAAGAGAAAATTAGATAATAAAACTTTAAAAGACTATTGCATAGGATATGCGCCTATAAATAGTAATCTATATAAATTCTTAAAAGAAAAAGATTTTACAGATGAAGAAATATTAGCCTCAGATTTAATAAATAAAATGGGAAATAACTTTGTAGATAGGTTTAAAAACAGACTAATATTTCCAATACAAGATGTAAGAAATAGATATATTGCATTTGGAGGAAGAGTTCTTGACAATTCACTTCCAAAATATATTAATTCACCAGAAAATCTAGTATACAGTAAGGCTAGAAATTTGTATGGATTAAACGTAGCCAAAAAAACAAAATTAGAAAAACTTATTATAGTTGAAGGATATATGGATGTAGTATCACTCCATCAAAGAGGAATAGAAAATGTAGTTGCATCATGTGGTACTGCACTTACAGAAGCACAAGGGAGACTTCTTAGAAAATATGCAGAAAAGATAATAATTTCTTATGATTCAGATGCAGCAGGACAAGCTGCAACTTTAAGAGGATTAGAAATATTAACAAACCTAGGATGTGATATAAGAATTCTTCAGATGGAAGGTGCAAAAGATCCAGATGAATATGTTATAAAATATGGAAATGGAAGGTTCTTGAATTTAGTAGACAATGCAATTTCTTTAATAGAATTTAAAACAAAAGTATTAAAAAAAGATTTAGATTTAAATAATGTAAATGATAAAATTAAATTTTTAAATGAAATAGCAAAATTATTAAGCACAGTTGATAATAGAATGGAGCAAGAAGTATATATAGATAAAATTTCTATGGAATATAACATCTCCAAAGAAGCAATATATGCAGAAATAAATAGATTAAACTATTCTAGAAATCAAGGCAAAAAAACTTTAGAAAAAAATTATAAAAGAAATAATATTATCAAGAGAAAAGAAATTTTACCAGACACTTTGGTAAAAAGGGAAAATATGATAATAGGAATCTTATTAAATGGAAGAACTGAAATATATGAACAAATAAAGAATATATTATCACCAAATGATTTCAAAAAAGAAGAAAATAAGAAAATAATGCAAAAATTGTATGAAGAATATGAAAAGGGAAATAGTAATATAAATAATATATTAGACGTTTTTAATGATAGTGAAGAAATTATTAGTATACTCACAGAAATAATGGCAGATGACTATGAAATAGAAAATGATAAAAAAGCTATTGAAGATTTAATAAATAATTACAAAAAAGAAAAACTAACTAATAGAAAAAAGGAGATAATTGATTCTTTAAGTAATAAGAACATAGATAAGCAAGAAGAAATTAACTTAGAAAAAGAATTGCATGATATAATTATAAACTTAGCTCAAATTAAGTAGGAGGTTAAATAATGGGTAGAACAAAAAAGGTTGACGAAGAAAAAATTGAAGAAATAAAGATTAGCAGTAAAAAATTAAAAGATGAAAACAAAGAAGAAAAGATAAAAGTAAAAGCAGAAAATACAAAAAAAGAAAAAGAAGAAACTAAACTAGAAGATGATACAAATAAAAAAGTTCAAGACATATTGAAAAAAGCAAAAGAAAAAGGAAAAATAACATATGGAGAACTTGCTACACAGCTAGGTGATATAAATCCAGAGCAAATAGATAAGGTTTTTGATGCTTTTGAGGAATTTGGAGTAGATGTATTAAAAGATGATTTAGAAGAGCCAGATATCGAAGATTTAGAAGAAGTTGAAGATATAAAAATAGAAGATATAAATACAATGAATTTTGATGGGGTTAATATTGATGATCCTGTTAGAATGTATTTAAGAGAAATAGGAAAAATACCATTACTTTCTTTTGAAGAAGAGTTAGACCTTGCAAAACAAGTACTAGAAGGAAGTGAAGAAGCAAAGCAAAAACTTGCAGAATCGAACTTAAGATTAGTAGTAAGCATTGCAAAAAAATATGTAGGCAGAGGAATGCTTTTCTTAGATTTGATTCAAGAAGGTAATATGGGACTTATCAAAGCAGTAGAAAAATTTGATTATAAAAAAGGATATAAATTTAGTACTTATGCAACATGGTGGATTAGACAAGCAATTACAAGAGCAATTGCTGACCAAGCAAGAACAATAAGAATACCAGTTCACATGGTGGAAACAATAAATAAATTAATAAGAACATCAAGACACTTACTTCAACAATTAGGAAGAGAACCAACTCCAGATGAGATTGCAGCTGAAATGGAAATACCAGTAGAAAAAGTAATGGAAATTCAAAAGATTGCTCAAGATCCAGTATCATTAGAAACACCAATAGGAGAAGAAGATGATAGTCATTTAGGAGATTTTATTCAAGACGAAGACAGCCCAGCACCACAAGATTCTGCAGCATATACACTTTTGAAAGAACAGCTAGAAGAAGTAATGAACACATTAACACCAAGAGAAGCAAAAGTTTTAAAGTTAAGATTTGGGTTAGAAGATGGACGAGCAAGAACACTTGAAGAAGTTGGACGTGAATTCATGGTAACACGTGAAAGAATAAGACAAATAGAAGCAAAAGCATTAAGGAAATTAAGACACCCAAGTAGAAGCAAAAAGCTTAGAGATTATATGAATTAGAAATTTGACAAATCGAGCGATTTATGGTAAACTATATATAGATTTGTGAGTTTATGTAAAAGAGGTGAAAGATTCTTAATTAATTAAGAATGAATATTATGACTGATACAAAAAAACAAAATTGGTTTATAAATTTTATACAAGCATTTGCTAGTAAATCTGATGATGACTCAAGCGAAGAAAAGTTAAATGCAGAAGATAGGGCATTACTAGAAAAATTAAGAAAAATGGATAAAGTAAGCAATGTAGAAGAAAGTATGAAAAGAAAATATGGCGCAACAGTAGATACTGCAGCTGCTAAGAAAAAAGCAGAAAATAAAAAAGCGCCTGTTGAAAGAGACGAAAAAAGTATTGATACTAAATAGAATAGTAAAACAGAAAATTTTAAAAATTTTCTGTTTTTTATTGACAAAACTGGTTAAACTTATTATAATAATACAAGTTTCATATGGCGAAGTAGCTCAGTTGGCTAGAGCAACCGGTTCATACCCGGTAGGTCATGTGTTCGAATCACATCTTCGCTACCAAATAAAATCACAGTAAAATGTGGTTTTATTTTTTACTAAATAAAAATTCTCTAACATTAGAATTAACTAAGGTTAGAGAATTTTTTGTAACCCTAATTGAAGGTTACGGAGTTTATCTTGAATTTTGATAGATTTTAAGAATCTTATCACGATTTTCTTGATAAACTTGTTTCCAATACTTTTTGCATTGACAATTGTCTTTCTTCTTGTCACAAAATTGACATGTCAATTGCCGTTTTTGAGCATTAGAAATTGCCATTATATTACCTCCAACAAATTGGTATACATAAATTATAACATAAAAAGTAAGAAAATGCAAAACAAGAGCTGTTAAAAGCTCTTGCATACTATTACTCTATTTTTTAGTTTTAACTTCTGGTATAATTATTTTTTTCTTTTTATCATCTTCATCTTTAGGTTTAGGTTTTGCAGCATTCAAATGATCAAATACAGGAGAAAATTCTAAGTTTGTTCCGTCACCTGTAATTACTTCGATTTCCTTTTTTTCATCTTTGATATCTTCTGACATATGATATCACCTCTCAAATTATATTACATATTAATGATATCATAAAAAAATAAGAATGTCAAAACATTGACATTTTAACCTATAAATGCAATAATATATATTGTTAAAATAGAAAATGCCTAAAATGTTTAATTAAGCAAGGAGAAATAAAAGTGGATATAGATAAGACTAAATCAATAATTGAAGCAATATTATTTTCAGCAGGAAGAATAGTAGAAACAAAAGAGCTTATGGCAATACTTGAATTAAGTAATGAGGATGTCGATACGATTCTTCAAAATATGAAAGCTGAATTTGAAGAGCAAAACAGAGGTATAGAAATTATTAAAGTAGATAATGGATATCAATTATGTTCAAAAAAGGAATATTATGATTATATATACCCAATATTTGATAATAGAGCTAAGCCTAATTTATCTGCTGCTGCACTAGAAACTTTATCCATAATTGCATATAACCCTAAAATAACGAGGGCAGAAATAGAACAAATTAGGGGAGTAAATTCAGATGGAACTATATATAAATTATTAGAATATGGACTAATAGAAGAAGTAGGAAGACTTGATGCTCCTGGAAGACCAACAATTTATTCTACTACAAAGGAATTTTTAAAGATGTTTGGAATTTCTAGTTTAGATGAATTACCAGAGCTTCCTAAATATAAAATAGATGATAATGAGCAAATAGTGATAGATGAAATTATGGAGGATAAACCTAATGATGAAGGGCAAGATCTATAAAACAAAAAACTTGACTAAAGTCATAGAAAAAATATTTATGACTTAGATTTTATTTAATGTTTTATAAAGAAAAATAAGATTTGTTTGTTGAAGAGAAAAATAAAAGAGGTGGAAAAATGAAATCACAAAAAGGTGTAACTTTGACTTCTTTAGTAATTTATATATTGCTAGTATTAATAATAGTAGGAATACTAGCAACAATTACAGCAAATTTTCAAAGTAATATAAAAGAAATGAACAAAGAGGGAACTAAAAATACTGAAATAGATAAATTTAATGTATATTTCTTAAAAGAAGTAAAAAAACAAGGAAATGCAATTGATACAATATCAGATAATGAAATATTATTTACATCAGGAAATAAATATATTTTTAAAGATGATGGAGCTATTTATTTAAATGACAACATAAGAATAGCAGAAAATATTGATAAATGCATTTTTACAAAGAATATAGATAATGGTAAAACGGTTATAATAGTTACTATAAAAGCTATAGATGAAGAAGAAAAAACAATAGAATATGTATTGAGTAATGATGTATATTATTCATCTTATGAAGATGAAAATAGCTATGTAACTGAAAAAAATAATAGCATACAAACGCAAAGTGTTGTTGATAATTATGAATCTGATTCTAACAGCATATAATATGTTAATAATTTAGTAATATTATATAAGTCACTTAAATACAATGTAAGAAAAGCATCTCTCTTGGTTGGCCTTTTTAGTATATTTGTACTAAGTCAAATCTAACCTTGTTATAAAGAAAGTTGTATTTAGGTGATTATTTTGAAAATTATATATATAAGAGAAACAGAAGAAACATGCGATATTATTAAAAGAATATTATTAAGTTTCAAGAGAATTTTTAATGTTATAAAAGTAGAAAATAATAAGATGTATTATCTTCCATTATTTAAAGAGGGCAAGCTTTCAAAACATAGGATCAGAAGACTAACTAATAAAATAAATCTATTATTGGAAAAAAATGGGGCAAATACAGTTGTATTATCTGAATACTTAAATAGTAATCAATTGTTTAAAAATTATTTATATAGTAAAAATATATCTATATTAAATGGAAGATACTTATTTAAATGTTTAGTATATGAAATAATTCAATATATATTTAGAATAAAAAATAAGAAAATGGAATTTCGGAGAGATTTCATTGATGATAAATGATTTTACGGATATAAATAAAGAAATAATAATACATATTGCAAAAAATATAAAAAGATTAAATGTTATTACAAATCATATTAATAAATGCAAAAAGATAGAAGAATATTTATATAATGAATTTGGTATAATGTTAAATGTATCAAATAACAAAAGGAAGAGTCTTCTAAAATCAGAAGTTATTATTAATATAGATTTTCCAGAGGAACTAATAAATAAATATGCGATATATAATAAAGCAATAATATTAAATATAAATGATAGAATAAATATAAAAAGCAAAAGATTTAATGGAATAAATGTTAATTATTATAAAATAAAGGCACCTGATGAATGTAAATTGAAGAATTTTCAAGATGAAATAGTATATGAGAGCTTAATATATATAAAAAATAATTATAGTGAAATTAGAAACAAGATTACAAAAGATAAAATAAGTATAAACAAGCTTATAGGAAACAATGGAAGTATAAGGGAAAATGAAATAAAACAAATTTAATTCTTTTACTTGACAAAATTGATATACTAGAGTAATATAATAAAATTAAATAATATTTAAAGGAGAAATGATAATGGAAGAAAAAGAAATATTAGTAACACAAGAAGGATATGATAATTTAGAAAAAGAATTAGAGTATCTAAAAACAGAAAAAAGGACAGAGATTGCAGAGAGAATTAAAGTTGCATTAGGATTTGGAGATTTATCAGAGAATTCAGAATATGATGAAGCAAAAAATGCACAAGCATCAAATGAAATAAAAATAGCAGAATTAGAGAACAAGTTAAGATATGCAAGAATAATAGATGAATCTGAAATAGATACAAAAACTGTTCAAGTAGGAAATAAAGTTAAAATATTAGATATGGAATATAATGAAGAGCTAGAGTATACAATAGTTGGATCAACAGAAGTAGACTTATCACAAAATAAAATATCTAATGTATCACCAATTGGTTCTGCATTACTTGGAGCAAAAAAGAACCAAATAGTAGAAGCTCAAACTCCAGGAGGAGTAGTGAAATATAAAGTATTATCAATAAAAAAATAGATTATTTTACCATTTTATGTAGACAAACCTCCCAAAAAATGGTATAATAGTGTTGTTAAATGTAAATTTAGTATTCTAAAACACGAAGGTAACGAATAAAATACTATAGAAAAGAAAAAGGGAGGAAACCAAATTGATTACAAATTACACAGAAAACAATTACCTAGTTTTAATAGGTAATATTGTAAGTGATAAAATATTTAGTCACGAAATTTATGGAGAAAGTTTTTATTTATTTAATCTAGAAGTACCAAGATTAAGTGGGAATGAAGATATTATTCCTATAACCATATCAGAAAGATTAATAGCAAATTTTGATTTAAGTATAGGTAAGAAGGTTGTTGTAGAGGGACAATTTAGGTCATATAATAGCTATCAAAATGAAAAAAATAGGTTAGTTCTTACAGTATTTGCAAAAGATATAATAGAATATAAAGAAGACTTAGAAGAACAAAAAGAAAAAATATCTAATGAGGTTGTACTAAATGGATATATATGTAAAAAACCAATATATAGACAAACTCCATTTGGAAGAGAAATTGCAGATATTTTACTTGCTGTAAATAGAGCATATAATAAATCAGATTACATACCATGTATAGCATGGGGAAGAAATGCTAGATTCTGTGAAAACATGGAAGTTGGAACAGAAGTTAAAATAGTAGGTAGAGTTCAAAGCAGAACTTATGAGAAAAAATTTGATGATGGAAGAGTAGAACAAAGAGTTGCTTATGAGGTATCAATAGGTAGCTTAGAAGTAATAAATAAAAAAGAAGATGAAAGCGATGATTCAAAAGCAGAAGCTATATAATGCTTCTGCTTTTAAATTAAAAATTCAACGTAAATAGGATAATGATCTGATATATTTGTTTCTATTACCTTATATTTTATAAGTTTTAAGTGCTTTGAATAGAAAAATGAATCAATACATCCATTTCCTTCAGAAGAAAACCAAGTATATTCAGTATTTTCTATAGATTTAAATTTTTGTTTTAATATTTCGTATTCCTTGTATTTTTCTTTGGGTTCATATAAGTATTTATGTTTTCCAATTCTTTTAATACCAACATTAAAATCTCCACCAATGATAATAGGTTCATTATTATTTATTTTAGACGTAATTCTAAGTAATTCTTTAGAAGTAAGAATTCTTTCATCTTCAAAAGTTGACATGTGAACTGAAAAAACATTAATCTTTATATTTCCAAAAGAAATTTTATTACATAGAATTCCCCTTTGTTCATGTAAATTACTAGTTAAAGGTGATAAATAGTTTGCTGAATACTCAATAGGAAATTTAGAAAGAATTCCATCACCATAGAATCCATTTTTATATTTAATATTAGTTCCCATTGCCCTATAATTAAGCCCAGTATATTTACTTAGATTATATAATTGATTCTTGTTATAAGCTCTTTTAGTGTACATATCAATTTCTTGCAAGAAAATAATATCGGGATGATATTTCTTCAAAAGCATAGACTGTCTTCTTATATCAATCTTTCCGGTCCAAACCTTCCCCATGGCACATATTAAAAGTAATACACTTTAATATCATAAATTATCATCAACTCATTTCTTAAAACAATTATATCAAAACTATGCAAAAATACAATAATAAATAAAATAGTTGTAAGAAAAATTTTTATGTGATAATATATTTATTAATAAAATTCCAATTTATAAATAAATTGATAGGAGAAAGCAATGGAAAATAAAAATATAGACAAACATTCATTAAGATTCAATATAATGGCTATTTTGTTAATAGCAATATTTTGTTTTTCAATTTCACCAATTACACTTCAGAATGATACATTTTACACTATAAAAATTGGAGAACATATTTTAGAGAATGGAATTGATATGAGAGATCCATTTTCTTTCCATGATTTAGAATATGCATATCCACATTGGCTATATGATGTAGGAATATACTTGGTTTATAATATAGGTGGACAAGTAGGAATTTATATATCTACAGTAGTTCTAAGTATAGTTTTAGGAATAATAATGTATATAACAAATGTAAAACTAACTAAAAACAAATTAACATCATTTGTAATAACTATAGGAGCAATGTATTTACTAAAAAATTATATTGCTGCAAGAGCACAACTTGTTACATTTATTCTATTTGTTCTTACAATTTATTTCATAGAACAGTTTTTAGATACTAAGAAAAAAAGATATACTATTGGTCTTATTGTAATACCAATAATCATTGCTAACGTGCATGTGGCGGTATTCCCATTTTACTTTATACTTTATCTTCCATATATAGCAGAATATATGATATATATATTATCAAATGCTGGAATTATAATTAGTGCAAGTAAAATAAAACGTCTGCATAAGAAATTAAAAAATGCAGAAAATCAAGAAGAAATAGAAAAAATCAAAGATAAAATATTAAATTTAGAGCAGAAGAATGAGCGCTTACAAAAAAGATATAAAAAAGCAAATGAAAATCCATATAAAATAAAAATCATGGGGAATCACAATGTGAGGTTACTAATTATAATTATGATATTGTGTATTTTCACAGGCTTTCTAACTCCACTTGGAACAACTCCATATACGTATTTGGTAAAAACTATGCAAGGAAATACAACACAAAATATAAGTGAGCATTTACCACTTACATTAGTAAATGATTTGAATTTTATGTGTGTGCTAATGATATTCTTTGCAATATTAATATTCACAGATACAAAAATTAGGTTAAGTGATTTATTTATGCTGTCTGGATTATTATTACTTACATTTTACTCAAGAAGGCAAGAGTCAATGTTCATAATAATATGTGCATTTATACTAAATAGGCTAATTTGTTCAATGTTTAATAAATATAATCCAAATGGATGTGAAAATACAATTAAAGCAATAAGTAGGCCATTATTAATGACAGCAACAATTGCGATAGTACTTATTTTATGCATAAGTATGTACAAGCCAAAAATAGGTAATCATTTTATAGATGAAAGAAATTATCCTGTAGATGCATCAACATATATTTTAGATAATTTAGATATTAAAAATATAAGATTATATAATGAATATAATTATGGAAGTTATTTATTATTTAGGGGAATACCGGTATTTATAGATTCTAGAGCAGATTTATATTCACCTGAATTTAATGATGGAGTAACAGTATTTGATGACTTTTTAAATTTATCAGGTGTGAATAATGATAATATTGAAGAAACGTTAGATAAGTATGATATCACTCATTTAATAATGTATAAAAAATCAAAATTAAGAACATTTATAAAGCAAGATAAGGAGAAATATAATTTGCTTTATGAAGATGATTATTTCTGTATTTATGAAAGAAAGAAGGTATAGTGTTATTAAAGATAAAATTAAAGAAAATAAAAAAATAATTATATTAGCAATAATAATTATATGTATAGTTATTATAGATCAGATAGTAAAAAGTCTTATTATAAAAAATTTATATAATGATAGTATTACAATTTTTGATGGTTTATTAGATTTAACATATGTAGAAAATACAGGTGGAGCATACGGTATAGGAAATGATAGTACTATTATGTTTATAATAGTAAATATAGTTGTAATTACATTAATTACGAAGTTTATATTATCAAAGAAAAATGATATACCCACATATATACTAATAGGATTAGGACTGATATTAGCAGGAGGGATATCAAATCTTATAGATAGAATATGTAGAGGATTTGTTGTAGATTATATAGATTTTAACCCATTGATAAAGTATCCAGTATTTAATATAGCAGATATATGTGTAGTAATAGGATGCATAGTTATTGCAATAAATCTTATTATTAACATAATAAAAGATAGAAAAAAATTGTAATTTATTTGTGTGAGGGGAATTCTAGGGACTGCCCTGAATTTCTAAACGATTAAATCTATTGCAAACGTTGTAGGGGTCGCCGCCCTCGGCGATCCGACCTACACCAATTCGCTAGGACGGAGGAACAAATTTCATTTCTGCGAAATAAATTTTTTCCTTACGTCCGGACGCTCAAACAACAATTTATAGGAGATTTAAATGCAAGAATATAAAATAAAAAAAATTGAAGAAAATATCAGAATAGACAAAATAGTAGGAGAATTACAAAAAGATATATCAAGAACTACAATTCAGAGAATGATAGAAGAAGGAAATATACTGGTAAATAACAATAAAGTAAAATCTTCATATAAAGTAGTAGAAGGGGATTTAGTTACAATAGAAAAGGAAAAACCCGTAGAGATTGATTTAGTAGCACAAGATATCCCATTAGACATTATTTATGAAGATGATGATATTTTAATTGTAAATAAGCAAAAAGGAATGGTAGTACATCCAGGAGCACGGTAATCCAGATAGAACACTTGTTAATGCAGTTATGGCAAGATGCAAAGGAAGTTTATCTGGTATAGGTGGAAAAGTACGCCCAGGAGTTGTACATAGAATAGATAAAGATACATCGGGCTTAGTAATTATTGCAAAAAACGATAAGGCACATATTAATATAAGTGAGCAAATAAAAAATAGAAAAGTTAAAAAAACATATCTTGCATTAGTTAGAGGAAATATAAAAGAAAATGAAGCAATTATTAATATGCCTATTGCAAGAAGTGCGAAAAACAGAAAAAAAATGGCGGTAGATAAAAAAGGTAAGGAAGCAATAAGTGAATTTAAAGTATTAAAAAGGTATGAGGGATTTACATTTATTGAAGTTAATATAAAAACAGGAAGAACACATCAAATAAGAGTACATATGTCAGAAATAGGACACCCAATAGTAGGTGATGAAGTATACTCAAACGGGAAAAACCCATTTGGTGTTAGTGGGCAAATGTTACATGCATACAAATTAGAATTTATGCACCCAACGACTAATAAAAAGATGAGGTTCGAGGCACCATTACCAGACTATTTTAATGATGTACTAGACAAATTGTAATTTGTGAGAGGAAATTCTAGGGACTGTTCCTCTTTTTTTCCAAAAGGGAAAAAAGGGGACTGCCTTGAATTTCCACAAATTCGCTAGGACGGAGGAAAAAATTCCATTTCTGCGAAATAAATTTTTTCCTCACGTCCGGACGCTCAAACAACAATTTATCAAGAAAAGGAATTTTTATGGAAGAAATAAGATTACAAAAATTTTTAGCAGAAAGTGGAGTTGCATCAAGAAGAAAATGTGAAGAATTAATTGAATATGGGAAAGTTAAAGTAAATGGAAAGACTGTAACAAAACTTGGAACTAAAATTAATCCTAATATAGATGAAGTTGAATATAACGGAAAGAAAATAAAAAAAATAAAAAAGGAATATACATATATACTTTTAAATAAACCAATAGACTATGTGACAACAGTAAAAGATCAATTTCGGCAGAAAAACTGTACTTGATTTAGTAAAAACTAACAAAAGATTAGTACCAGTAGGAAGATTAGATATGTATACATCAGGGGCAATTATCCTTACAGATGACCGGAGATTTTGTTTATAAAGTAACTCATCCAAAACATGAAGTTGATAAAACATATAATGTAACTGTAGGAGGGGAAATTACTAATGAAGATATTGATAAACTTGAAAATGGTATTAATATAGTTGATTTTATTACTAGTAAAGCAAATGTTAAAATATTAAAAATAGATAAAGAGAAAAATATAAGTAGGATTCAAATTACAATTCATGAAGGTAAAAATAGGCAAGTAAGAAGAATGTGTGAAGCAATAGGTAAAAAAGTTTTAAGCTTACATAGAAGTAAAATTGGAAATATAGCAGTAAATGATTTAAAAATTGGTGAATGGAGATATTTAAATAAATATGAAATAGAGCAATTACTTAAATAAATATATTGAAAAAACAGAAAAGTAAATATATAATATTTAAAGTAGGATATACAAAAGAAAAGGAGAAAATGTTAAATGGAATATGAACAAAAATTTATTCCAGAAGGATGGAATGATATAAATAAAGCATTTTCATTAGAGGAATTAAATATAGCATCTATAAATGGTAATATAATGCAGGCCAAAGTAAAAAGATGTGATAGTAACTATAATCT
Source organism: uncultured Clostridia bacterium (assembly GCA_947627415.1). GTDB lineage: Bacteria > Bacillota > Clostridia > TANB77 > CAG-508 > CAG-452. The sequence goes on from CANQVU010000025.1 coordinate 16,396, forward strand.
TTATTTAGATTTGGGAAATGACATGACTGGAATCATACCAAGAGAAGAAGTAGAAGCTATCAATATTGATGAAACTGGTTTTCCAAAACCAAATATTTGTACAAGTAAAATAAATAAATTTGTTCAATTTAAAGTTAAGGATACAAGTAGAAGAGATGCAATTATATTATCTAGAAAAGCAGTAGGAAAAGAAGCAATGAACTGGATGAAAAACGATTTAAAAGAGGGAATGTGCGTACGTGGAATTGTAAAAAACATTAGACCATATGGAGCATTTGTGGAAATAGGTGGAGGAATAGTTGGACTTGTTCATATAGAAGATATATCTGTTGCAAGAATAAAATCTCCTTTTGAAAGATTTAAAATTGGACAAAAGATAAATATTATGATAAAATCTATAGATAGGAAAACAAATAGAGTAATTCTCAGCTATAAAGAAATGTACGGAACATGGGAAGAAAACATAGCAGATTTACATGAAGGAATGACAGTTAAGGGAATAGCTAGAGAGACTGAAAAATCTAAAAATGGTATATTTATTGAAATAAAACCAAACCTTATAGGACTTGCGGAGTATAAGGAAAATATAGAATATGGACAAAATGTTGAGGTTTATATTAAAAGGATTATACCAGAAAAGAAAAAAGTTAAATTAGTAATTACAAATAGCAAAAACTATAATACTGACATCAGTAATTACGCGGGGAACAAAGATTCTCTATGTAAAAATACAAATGGGAAAGCTGTGTTCCATACATAAAAAAGGAGGCCATGATTATGGTAGAAGATAATGAAATAAAAACTGAAGTATCACCATTTGCGATAAGAGAGGGTGAAATAAAAACATTTGATGGAAAAGATGGTTATGTGTCTATGAATCAGATAATACACAAAATAAATATTGGTCATATTACAGATATTCATTTTAAGATAATGGAATTAGTAAATGAATTTGAATTTATAACATCAAGACAAATATATCAAATGTTAGTACATAATGGGGAAGATATAAAATCTCAAGATAAATTGAATAATAAATTAGAGCAACTAGTAAAATCTAAAATATTAACTAGATATTATTTTACATCAGAAGAAGGAAAATGTATTTATAGAATATATTGTTTAGAAAAAATGGGTAAATATTTGCTTAATTCTAGAGGAATTGAATGCAAATGGCAACCTACAGATAATACAAAACCAGTAGGTATGATAAAGAAACGTTTAGCTGGAAACCAAATAATAATAGCTTATTTAAGAAAGGTAGCAGCATTTGATAAATATACTATAAAACCAACACTTACAGCAAAGAAACTTGGGAAAGTATTTAAGTGCCAAGCAGGAGTTAAATTAACAAAGAATGGAAAATCAATTGACTTTATATTTGAAACAATAAGAAGAGAAGAAGATTGGGAAAACAAATTAATTGATAGAATCAAATTATATATTGATTTTTATGAAAGTTTTGTAACATTTGATTCAGGATTTGAAATAAAACCACAATTAATATTAGTTGCAGAAGATACTAAACATATGGTAGAAATACTAAAAATAATTGTAACAAATAAATTGGAAATACCAAATTTAAAATTATTATTTACTACAGATTTGAGACAAAATAGTGATAAATTAGATAAATCTTTAATAGAATTTAAAATAGATGAAGCAACAGGTAAGTATAAAATGGAAGAAGTAAATCTAAAAATATTGGGATAATAAAAAAATCTCTACTATGTAATAGTAGAGATTTTTTTATACATATTTACTATTTTATTTTATTCCTCAGAATTATTACCTAAGTTAAAGCTAATTGCATCTTCATTGTCGAAAAAGTATGATGAATCAGTTGTATCTGTTTGAATAGGATCTATGTCTCCACGTTCATCTTCAGTAAATTTTACTTTATTAGGATTCCACTTGTTATTGTCTTCTTTATCATCATTCGTTCCAATTCCAGTTATGTATCTACTAAAATTATACTTTTTTGGTCTATGTAAAATCTTATATTTACTTTCTAAGAAATCAACAGTACCAAAATTAACGACATTTTTACCTTTCTTATTTTTTATTTTATATATAACTGCTTTAAACTTTAGGCCTTGAATTTTTCCAAGTTTCATATGGTCTACCCAGTCCCATGATGGACCATTTAATTTATCAGAGTATTCACCATCTTGTTTATCATAAGAATACCCAACAACCCATTCTTTTCTCTTTCCAAATTCTTGCATCCACCAATTCATTTCCTCAGGAGTACTATTACCAAATGTTATTTTTGTAGGTGAATTTGTAAGTAATACATCTTTCTTTTTACCTAATGTTCCTATTGTTTGAGCAGAAAAAATTGTACCTATCTTAAATTTTCTAAATATTGTATACATATCTGAAAGCGCATCAGTAGCATATTGGTCAAATTCATCTACATATATAAAATGAGGAATTCTATCTTTAGCAACCTCACGATTAATTTCAACAGCACACATCATAAGCATTAAAAAGAAATTACCAAATCCTTTATGGCCAGTCCCACCAATTTCATAAGGTCTAGTAGATAGTAGAACAACCTTACCATTATTAATGACATCTGTAAAATCTATATTATTATATCTATTACATATTATATTTCTTGCTTGTGAGGCTCTAAGAAGCATATCCAATGTAGAAGATACAAAATGTACATATTTTTGCATGTCTTTCTTTCCAGGTGAATCTCTATAGAAATTTTGCTCAAAATATCCAATTTGAAGATTATAATCTTTAACCAATTCTGGATCTTTTTTCATCTCTTCGCACATTTCTTGTACTAAATCAAAATTTGTAAAGCATCTTAACAAATCTTCTAAATTAGGCAATAATCCATCATGCATTTTTGGATACATTACTTTTAAAAGAATTACTAAGTTTTGAATTGCTTGAATTGATATATCTTCAGCATATGCTTGCTCTGCATTAAGATTTGCAGGGCTATATAATCCTCTAATAGCCATAGAAATAATTAATCCACACAAATCCGGAGCTTTAATTATAAAAGGATTTAAACCAACTGAATTTGCATTTGTAGGGTCTATTTCTATAGTTGGAATATCAAAACATTTTGCAACTTCTTTTATTCTGTCGGTATGATTTGCATCTGGTGTAACTACTGTTATACCAAAGTTTTTATATATTATTTTTCCATCTGGTCTAATTTCAGAAATCATTTTATTCATATATGCTTTATATACTTTTTCTTTTCCATCAACTGGTGTAAGCATAGATAAATGGAAATTTTTGTTTAAATAATCATTATCATATGGCTTATTTAAAACAGCAATATTAGTTTTTAATGCAGTATAACCCATTTCTTTTGAAACTTCTCTAAAGAAATATTTTTTTTCTAAATCCCTTGCAATCATAGGTTCCATTACCATTGCAGTTTTTCCAGTTCCAGAAGGACCTATTACTAAAGTTGGTTGAAATCTTCTTTCTTCAATTATTTTAACAGGCTTTCCAGTAGATCTATCTTTACATATTTCTATTTCTAAACTATATGGACCTGTTGTTCCATCCGGTGCTGATATATCTAACCCTTGAAAATCTTCAATAGATTCTTGGTAATTATTTGGGAATATAGGGTCATTTACAGTTCTATTTAGCCAAAGTATTAATTTATAGAAAGTAGTAAGAGGTATATATATTGAAACTGCTGTAAATGCATGTATTATTAAATCAGAAAATTCGGTAATCATAAACTCGTAATTTGGTAGTGATAATATTGATATCCAAGCTATATGATTAAGCCATTGTACAACAGCCGATATTCCTATTATGTATAAGCAGATACAATAAGTGCAGAAAAAGGACTTCTTATTTTGATCTGATTTGCAAAACTTTGATGGATAAGAAAATAAAAATCCAAATATAGGACACGCCATTGCTAATGTATATTTTATAGGACCCCAATATGAAACTGACATACCTGTAAAGCATAGAATTAACATTTCTACGACTCTATCAATTATTATATATGCTGTAACTAAAGTAAGTATATAAGTAAAAAATGTATTTCTATCAGTTTTGAGCATTTTTAAAAATTTATCTACATATTTCAATTTAAATCCCCCAATAAATATATTTTCATACATATATATTATCTTACAAAAATGCGAAAAAAACAAGTCTTTTTGAATAAAAAGTTCATATACATTGAATATAGGATTATTAGAAAAAAGATAAATTGTAGTTTGTATCATGTTCGGTGAATTCAGAACGGTCTCAAAAATCCCCAAAACTGGTGATTTTTTAGGGACAGTCCCTAGAATTCCCCTCACACAAACAACAATTTAATAAATGTGTAAAGTAGAAGGGAGGAAGATAAAAATTAGAAATAAAAAACAAAGCAGCTTTATGGAAGGCGTAATTGTACTTATGCTTTCTCAAGTAGTTATAAAGATAGTAGGACTAATATATAAAATTTATCTAACTAATAGAGAAGGATTTGGAGACAGAGGTAATGCCATTTATAGTAGTGCTTTTCAAATATATGCACTATTTTTAACAATATCTTCTATTGGAGTACCAAATGCAATTTCTAAACTAGTATCTAGTAAAGTAGCGGTAGGTGATAATAAAGAAGCATATAGAATTTTTAAGATAGCATTTGCTATGTTTGGATTATTAGGATTTGTAGGAAGTAGTATTTTATTTTTTGGAGCAGAATATATAGCAAACAACTATTTACAAATACCAGAAGCAAAACTTACAATTTTGGCACTTTCTCCATCAGTATTTTTAGTGTCTATTGCATCTGTATTAAGGGGTTATTTTAATGGGAAAGAAAACATATCAGTAACTGCAAACTCTCAGAGTTTAGAGCAAATATTTAAAACAATATTTACTATATTATTAGTAGAGCAAATAGCGTCAATTTCTTCTAAAAATACAATACTTATGGCAGGAGCCGCAACACTTGCCACAACACTTGCCACTTTATTTAGCCTAATTTATTTATATAGATATTTTATTAAAATAAAAAGGGAAGTTTGGAAAGAAGTAATTGCATCAAAAAAACAAAAAAAAGATAGTGTAATAAAAATTATAAGGAGCATATTAGCTGTATCAGTACCTATAGCATTATGTGCACTATTTTCAGTTACTACTAAAACAATAGATGCATTAACAGTTGTAAGAAGTTTGAAAAATTTTATGAGAGAAGAAGAGGCAACTTTGCAATATGGAATTCTTAGTGGAAAGGTTGATACATTAATAACATTGCCATTTTCTTTTAATATTGCATTTGCAACTGCATTAGTGCCAACAATTTCTGCAGCAATTGCAAAAAAAGAAATATATATTGCTAAGAAAAGAATAGAATTTTCAATATTAGTTACTATATTAATAGGACTTCCATGTACAATTTGTATGTGTATGTTTTCAAATCAAATATTAGATTTATTATTTCCAAATGCTTCATCTGGCGGAGAAATGCTTGCACTTTCAGCTTGTTCCATAATATTTGTTGTATTAACTCAAACAATAAATGGAGCACTTCAAGGCTTAGGAAAAGTTAATGTACCAGTAATTGCATTCGCTTTTGGAGCAATAATAAAGCTAATTTTTAATATAGTATTGATACCTATAATTGGAATAAAAGGAGCAATAATTTCATCAATAATATCACATATCATATCATTTATAATATGTTTCATATCATTAAAAAGAAATTTGCAAATGACGTTTAAAATAAATAAATTTTTTATAAAACCACTAATTAGCTCAATAGGTATGCTATTATGTTCATATTTTACATATATAGAACTATATTTATTTGTACCTAAAAAAATTTTACTAATAACTTCTTTATTAATAGGAATAATTGTATATGTAATTTTAATTTTAATACTTAAGATATTATCTAAAGAAGAAATTTTTATGATTCCCTACGGACAAAAAATATATAAAAAATTTAAAAAGAATAAAAATAAAATTGGTTAAATCCTCGTAATATCAAGCCTTTTAAAGTTTAAAAAAGCGAAAGCCTTAGGGAATAAAAGGATTGATAAAAAAATTAAAATAAAAAAGAAGGATTTTAGCTAAATTTGGCGAATAATCTTAAATAGTAGAAATATTCTACTAAAAGAAAACAAATCTTATAGGAGGTAATTTTAAATGAACAAAGCTGAATTAATCGCAGCAATAGCTGCAAAAACAGGAGAAACAAAAAAAGGTGCTGAAGCAGCAGTAAACGCATTAGTTGAAACTGTAACAGAAGCTTTAGTAAAAGGAGATAAAGTTCAATTAGTTGGATTTGGATCTTTCGAAGTAAGAAAAAGAGCAGCTAGAAAAGGTAGAAACCCACAAACTAAAGAAGAAATCAAAATACCTGCATCAAAAGCTCCAGTATTCAAAGCTGGTAAAGCATTAAAAGATTTAGTTAATAAAAAATAGAATTAATACATTAATATAAGTATGAATTCATATTAGAAAGAGCGAAGGAACCTTCGCTCTTTTGCTATATAAACCAATTAGCAGTTTTTTTAAATTGATTTTTAATCCATTCCCAACATAGATTAGATTGAGAAATAGGATAGTTATATTTACTCTAAAATTAGATCCAGTTCATGTTTGAGAATCAAGTTAATCACTCCTTAAAATATTTAGATGTTTTTCAATCGCTAAAATAAAATATCTCAATTATAATTATAGCATATAAAATTACATGAATGAAAAAAGTATTTCCGTAAGAAAAAACAGATAAAAGTGTGTCAATGAAATTTGAAAATGTCCCAAAATTTTTTAAACATTAGCCCTAAAAATTTAGTTTTTTAGGGCTAAATTT
>CANQVU010000026.1 GCA_947627415.1 uncultured Clostridia bacterium
CTTTTCTTATGTTTTCTCTTTTTATTTTATTTATGTACATTATAAGTTATATGTTTTCTATTTGTCAATAACTCAAACATTTATTTTTTATTCATATGTTTTATTGTTTACATATTTCTTGTTTAGATACAAAATTAAAAAGAGAATTTTAGAAAATTTCTAAAATTCTCTTTTTAATTATAATCTTCTACTTAAGCTCATTTATTGCTTTTTTAAAATCTTCTGCTGATATTATGCTGCTACCTGCAACTGCTATATCTATACCCGCTTCTTTTACCATTTTTACTGTCTCTTTATTTACTCCACCATCTACTTCTATATATGTATCTAGATTGTTTTCTTCTAAATATTTTTTTAGTTCTTTAACCTTTTCTACAGTTTCTGGTATTAGTTTTTGTCCTCCTTTTCCTGGTTCTACTGTCATTATAAGCACCATGTGAAGCATAGGTAAAAATCTTTTAATTTTTTCTATATTAGTTGCTGGTTTTATTGATATAGATGGTTTTATACCATTTTCTTTTATATATTTAATATGTCTTAATACTTCCTCATCGTTTTTGCATGCTTCATAATGAAAAGTTATTATACTTGGATTAAGTGGCAAATACCTATCTATATTTTCCTTAACATTTTCTACCATAAGATGAACATCTAGAGGCAAATTTGACATTTGTTTTATTATATTTGCATATTCGTACATCATTTTTTCAGTATTCTTCTCTACAAATTTACCATCCATTACATCTATATGATAATAATCTGTTCCTGCTACTTCTAAATCATAAAATGTTTTGGTTGAGCTTTCTTTTTTAACTGTTAGTATTGATGTTGATATTTCTATCATTTTATTTCTCCTTTTATTCTATTGTTATTGATGTTTGATTATTAAAGTTAAGTGTTTTAGTTGCTTTCCATATATCATCTATATATACTGTTACTTCTTTGCTTCCTTTATCTGACTTAGTAGCAGTTATTTTTGTTGCAGTTGGCGATACAGTTTGCTCATATATTGTATCACTTCCCACCATTATTTTTAATCTTACATTTTTTATAGTTGTTTTGTTTTCATCTTCATATTCAACTGCCCCATTTAATAATGATTTTACATTAACATTTATTGTAGCTGTTTTTATCTCATCAAATTCGTTTACTGTTATTGTTATTTCTGTATTTTTATCTACCATGCTTCCTGAAGATATTGATTGGTTTACGACAACACCATTTGGTTTACTTGAATCAGATGTTTTATCTGTACTCTTCCATTTTAATCCTGCACTTGAAATTGCAGATTTTGCTTCACTTTCAGTTTTTCCTGATAAGTCTGGAACTTGAACTTGTTCTACTCCCATGCTTACATATATTATTATCTTACTTCCTGCAGGGATTTCTTCATCTTGATCGATTGTTTCTCCATCTTCAGTTTCTTGCTTTATAACATAATTTTTTTCTACGCTATCACTATATTCTTCTTTTACTTCTACCTCTAATCCTGAATCTTTTAAGAGTTTTGTTGCTTCATCTTGTGTTAATCCTACTGCTTTTGGCATTTTTACTATTTCTTGTCCTTTACTTACAATTACCTTTATTGTACTTCCTTCTTTTATTTTAAAGTTTTCTTGATATACAGGATCTTGTTCTATTATTTGTCCCTCAGGTATTTCTAAATGATATTTTTCTTCTTTAACTTCTAGTTTAAGCTTTAATTCTTTTACTTTTTCTTCTGCTTGCTCAACAGTTAGATTAGTTAAATCTGGAACCTGAACATCATTTGCTCTTCCTAAAGACAATGCTAAATATGTTCCTCCCATTGCAATAGAAAATACTAATATACAAGCTAGTATTATAGCAAATACCTTTAATACTGGATGTTTTTCGAAAAATGCTTGAATTTTAGCAAATTTTCCATTCTTTTTATTATCTTCTTTTTTATTAGTATCTTTTTTATCATAATCTAAAGATATTCTCTGAGTTCTATAATTTCTATCTTCTTCATCAAATACAAATTCACCATTAGGATTTTTTAAAGACATTTCTAAATCTTTAACCATTTCTGTTGCATTATTATATCTCATATCTGCATCTTTTTGCATAGCTTTCATAATTATATCATTTACACTTTTTGGTAAACTTGGTTTTAATATTATTGGTTCTATAGGATCTTCTTGCATATGTTTCAATGCCACTGAAACTGGTGTATCACTATCAAAAGGTACTCTTCCTGTTACCATTTCATACATTACAACACCTAATGAATATAGGTCAGATTTTGCATCTGTAAATCCTCCCCTTGCATGTTCAGGTGAAAAATAATGTACAGAACCTATTGTTGTTCCAAAAGCTGTTATTGTAGAATTAGAAACTGCTTTTGCTATTCCAAAATCTGTTACTTTTGCAACTCCTTCTTCTGTTATTATTATATTATGTGGTTTTATATCTCTATGAATTATATTATTTTTATGTGCAGTTTCCAATGCCGATGCTATTTGAATTGCTACTTTTACAGACCATTTCCATCCTAATGCTCCATCTTCTACAATTATTTCTTTAAGTGTTTTTCCTTTTACTAGTTCCATTACAATATAGTAAAGATTATCTTCTTTTCCTACATCATATACGGATACGATATTAGGATGTGTAATACTTGCTGCAGCTTGGGCTTCTATATTAAATCTTTTTACAAATTCTTCATCCGTTGTAAATTCATCTCTTAAAGTTTTTACTGCAACAAATCTGTTTAAAATCAAATCTTTTGCCTTATATACTGTAGCCATACCTCCGATTACCTATTTTTTCTAATATTTGATATCTACTTCCAATTGTTTTACCTTCTATATTCATATAGCTCCTCTCCTATCTTTATTATATTTATATAATAAGTTGTTTTTCTTTAGTAATAGTTTTATTCTTCTTTTTCAACTACTATGACACTAATATTATCATATCCTCCAAGCTCATTTGCTCTTTCGATTAGCTTCTCACATGATTTTTCTATGTTCTCATTGATTATATTATATATTTCCTCCTCTTGTAACATATTTGTAAGACCGATCTGAGCACATAAGTATTATATCTCCTGGAAGAAATCCTTTTGCAGTAATATCTGGCTCTATATTTTCTGTACATCCGAAGCGCTTTAATAAGCATGTTCTTTCTTGGATGATAAAAAGCTTCTTCTCTTGTTATTGTTCCGTCTTTTACCAATGTTTCTACATAGCTATGGTCTGTTGTTATTCTTCTTATTATATTTCTTCTTATTCTATATATCCTACTATCACCTATATGTCCAATATATACTTTATTACCATACATTATACAAATTTCAAGTGTTGTACCCATCTGATCTAATTCTTCATTTTCTTTAGATTTTTTGTACACAATTTTATTTGCATAATCCATTGCTTCCTTAATTAGATTTTGTATGTTTTCTGTAGTAGGTTCTATTTTTTCAAATCTTTCCTGAATATAATCTCTTGTAGAAGTTGTAGCTAAGCTGCTTGCAATTTCTCCTCCTTTATATCCTCCCATTCCATCTGCTAAAATACATAGTCTCATGTTATTTATTTCATCAGAAACATAATAGCAGTCTTGATTCATTTCTCTTGCTTTACCTATATCGGTTTTTGCGTAGGCTCGCATTTTTCCACCTCTTTTTTTCTAAGTTGCCCACATGCTGCATCAATATCACTACCTAACTCTCTTCTAATTGTAGCAACTATTCCTTTTTCATTTAAGTAATTTCTAAACTTTATTATATTTTCATTTGTACTTTTAGAATACTTACCATTTTCTATTTTATTTATAGGTATTAAATTTACATGGCAAAGCATTCCTTTCAATAATCTTACTAGTTCTTTTGCATCTTCTAAATTATCATTGTTTTCCTTCGCTAATGCATATTCAAAAGATATTCTTTTGTTTGTTTTTTGTATATAGTATTTGCATGCTTTCATCAATTCTTCAATATTATATGCATTATTTACTGGCATCATTTCACTTCTTTTTTTATTATTTGCACTATGAAGTGATATAGACAAAGTACATTGTAATTCTTCATCTGCCAATTTATATATATTAGGAACCAAACCGCTTGTTGAAATACTAATATGTCTTGCTCCCATATTTATTCCTTTTTGATTATTTAAAATTCTAATAGCTCTCATTACGTTATCGTAATTATCTAATGGTTCTCCTATCCCCATAAACACCAAATTTGATATCTTTATGTTTTCATCTCTTTGAATGGCTAAAAGTTGTTCTACAATTTCTCCTGAACTTAAATTTCTAGAAAACTTTACTCCTGTTGAAGCACAGAATTTACATCCCATTTTACATCCTATTTGTGAAGATACACATATCGTAAATCCATGTTTATACTCCATAAGTACAGATTCAATTGCATTTCCATCTAAAACATCGAATAAATATTTTTTAGTTCCGTCTTTAGATTCTTGTTTTTGTATTATATTAAAGACGTGTAAATCAAAATTTTCTTTTAATTTATTTCTTAAGTCAATAGATATATTAGTCATTTGATCAAAGCTAGTAACATTCTCTTGCATTATCCATTTAAATATTTGTTCTGCTCTATATGGCTTTTCTCCTAAGCTTGCCATGAGCTGTTTTAATTCATCTAAATTGTAATCTTTTATATTTTTCTTCAAATATATCTTCCTTTATTTACTTTTTAACGACTACATTGTATCATAACGTATTTTATATTACAAGTTTTTAAAATAAAAAATAGCGAACTTACTGTTCGCATATTTTTTACTAAACTAATTTTAATATAACTTCTTCAGCACTGTCTCCTCTTCTTGGACCTTTTTTAATTATTTGTGTATATCCACCAACTCTGTCTTTATATTTTTCTGCAATTTCTCCAAAAAGTTTTGCTGGTAAGTCTATATTTTTACCATCACTATCTTTTACTTTATTTAATTTTGTCATTATTTTTCTTCTTGCATTTAATCTTGATGGCATATCTTTTTGTCTTTTTTCAGTTTTTTCTTCTTTTACAACTCTTAAATATTCTTTTCCATTTTTGCTTGTTACTTTTTCTGTTTCTTTGTTACCTTTGCTATCAAGTTTTGCCTTAATTACTTTTACTTCAACTTCTTCGAAGTTATCTTTTTCTTTTATTGCTAAAGCTATTATACTATCAACTATTGATTTAACTTCTTTTGCCCTAGCTTCAGTAGTCTCTATTTTACCATACATAATCAAATCTGTGGTTTGGTTTTTTAATATTGCTAATCTTTGATCAGTTGGTCTACCAAGTTTTCTATTTCTAGCCAATGCTTTCACCTTCCTTAATTTGTTTTCTATTCTTCTTCTCTAACAAAATCCAATCCTAATGAATGTAATTTGTTTGTTACTTCATCTAATGATTTTTTACCTAAATTTCTTACTTTCATCATATCAGCTTCTGTTTTATTAGCTAAATCTTCAACCGTAGCAATTCCTGCTCTTTTTAAACAGTTATATGATCTTACTGATAATTCTAATTCTTCTATAGGCATTTCTAAAACTTTTTCTTTTTTAGATTCTTCTTTTTCTACCATTACTTGAGTATTTTTAGCAGTTTCTGATAAGTCAACAAATAATTCTAAGTGACCTGTCATAACTTTAGCAGCTAAGCTTAAAGCCTCATATGCTTTTAAACTTCCATCTGTCCATACTTCAATTGTTAATTTGTCATAATCAACAGTTTGACCTACTCTAGTATTTTCAACTGAATAGTTTACTTTTTTTACTGGTGTAAATATTGAATCTATTGGAAGAACATCTATTGCTTGATTTGCCTCTTTATTTTTTTCTGCAACATTATAGCCTCTTCCTCTATCTGCTGTCATTTCCATTATTAAATGTCCACCATCTGCAACAGTTGCTATATGTAATTCAGGGTTTAATACTTCTACACTTGAATCAGTAATTATATCACCTGCTGTGACTTCTCCTTCTTTGTTAACATCAATTCTAAGAAGTTTCTGCTCATTATCATGTGATCTTAGTCTTACACTTTTTAAATTAACAATTATTTCAGGTACATCTTCTACAACTCCTGGAATTGTTGAAAATTCATGTACTACTCCATCAATTTTTACACTTGTTATTGCTGTTCCTGGTAATGATGATAATAAAATTCTTCTTAAAGAATTTCCTATTGTCATTCCATAACCACGTTCTAGTGGTTCACAAACAAATTTTGCATAATTTTCTTCATCACTTGTTGCTAGGCATTCTATATTTGGTTTTTCAAATTCAATCATTTATTTTTTAACCTCCTATTTAGATATTAGATGTTAGTGATTAGATAGATATATATTTTTATATTTATTTCTAATTTCTAACTTCCAAATTCTAATTTCTAACTATTTAGAATATAACTCAACAATTAAATGCTCTTCAACTGGTAAGTCTACATCTTCTCTTGATGCAAGTCTTACTACTTTTGCTTCTAATTTTTCATTGTTTTTTTCTAGCCATTCTGGAACCGGTTTGTTACTATTTATTTCTGCATTTTCCTTTATTATTTTACTATCTTTTTTATTTTCTCTAACTGATATTACATCTCCTGGCTTAACTAAATAAGATGCTATATCTGTTTTTATTCCATTAACATCAAAATGTCCGTGGTTTACAAGTTGTCTTGCTTGAGCTCTAGATACTCCAAATCCTGCTCTATATACTACATTATCTAATCTGCTTTCTAATATTTGTAGTAAAACCTCACCTGTAATACCTTTTTTGTTTTCTGCCATTTCAAAATATTTTCTAAATTGTTTTTCTCCTACTCCATAAAAAGCTTTTGTTTTTTGTTTTTCTCTTAATTGTGTACCGTATTCAGAAAGTTTTTTTCTTCCTTGTCCGTGTTCTCCAGGTGCATAGTTTCTTCTTGTTACACTACATTTATCTGAATAACATCTTGAACCTTTAAGAAATAACTTTTGTCCTTCTCTACGGCATATACGACATTGTTCGTCTTTATATCTTGACATTTATTTTTCTCCTTTCTTAATTAATAAATAATGAATAGTGAATAATTAATGATTTTGGTTAACTTTTGTTATTCCATAACAAAAGCTTTCATTTATTATTCATTATTAATCATTAATTCTTAATTATTCATTATTATTATACTCTTCTTCTTTTTGGTGGTCTACATCCATTATGTGGTATTGGGGTTACGTCTTTTATCATGCTTATTTCAAGTCCTGCTGTTTGAAGTGATCTTATTGCAGCTTCTCTACCAGAACCTGGTCCTTTAACATAAACTTCAACTGATTTTAGTCCATGTTCCATTCCTGCTTTTGCAGCTGTAAGAGCTGCTTCTCCTGCTGCAAATGGTGTGCTTTTTCTAGAACCTTTGAAACCTAATTCTCCAGCACTAGCCCAAGCTATAGCATTTCCTTTTTCATCAGTTATTGTAACTATTGTATTATTAAAACTAGAATGAATATGTGCTGCACCTTTTTCTATGTTCTTTCTATCTCTTCTTCTAGTAACTTTTTTTGCTACCTTAGCCATAATCTATTTACTCCTCCTTATTTCTTTTTGCTTACTAATTTTCTAGGTCCTTTTCTTGTACGAGCATTAGTTTTTGTTCTTTGTCCTCTTACAGGTAATCCTCTTCTATGTCTGATTCCTCTAAAGCATCCTATTTCAGTAAGTCTTTTAATATTTAATGCAACTTCACGTCTTAAATCACCTTCAACCTTGTAATCTTCCATTGCATTTCTTATTGCTTGTACTTGTTCGTCTGTTAAGTCTTTTACCCTAATATCTGGGTTAACTTTAGCCTCTGATAATATTTTATTAGAACTTGTTCTACCTATACCATAGATATATGTAAGTCCTATTTCAACCCTTTTTTCTTTAGGTAAATCTACTCCTGCTATACGAGCCATATTTTCTTTCACCTCTTCTAATTAATTTTGTTGTTTTTAGCTTACTCAATGTTGTTTGGATTAAATGGTTTAATTAGTATAAGTTGAAATGTAATTAAACCTATATAATAATAAAAATAGATAAATCTTAAAATTTTTTTAAGACAGCCGCTTCTCTATTTTTATGTATTAACTAAATAATACACAAGTTAACCTAAGTTTTTTATACTTAGGCTAATTAACCTTGTCTTTGTTTATGTTTTGGATTTTCACATATTACCCTAGTAACACCTTTTCTTTTTATTACTTTACATTTTTCACATATTTTTTTAACTGATGGTCTTACTTTCATTATTTTCACCTCTACTTATTTTGTTTGAGGAACAAACCTCTTTCTTTTGTATTCCTCATATATAGAGAAATGTCCCTCGTTTTATTTTTTTAAATAAATCAAAAATAGTATATTGCAAGAAAAACAAATAAAAATTTTTGAGATTATACGCCGTATATAGAAAAATTTTTATGTAGTTTGCCAAAGCAAAATACCGTTTTTCATTTATTTTGCTCTCCAAGTAATACGTCCTCTGTTCAAATCATATGGAGAAAGCTCAAGTTTTACTTTATCACCTGGTAGGATTTTTATATAATTCATTCTAAGTTTTCCAGAAATATGTGCTAAAACTTGATGTCCATTTTCAAGTTCAACTTTGAAATTTGTATTAGGTAAAGCTTCTATAACTGTTCCTTCAACTTCAATAACATCTTCTTTAGACAATTTTTTCTCCTCCTATTTATGTTTTTCCAAAAATAACTAGTATATTATATCGTATAATTATATGATTGTCAATATCTCAGGTTCTTTTTCTGTAATTAAAATTGTATTTTCATAATGTGCTGATAAACTTCCATCTTCAGTTATAATAGTCCATCCATCATCTAATTCTAAAATATCTGGTCTGCCCATTATTACCATTGGCTCTATTGCAAGTGTCATGCCTGCTTCTAGTCTTATTCCTCTTCCAGGTTTTCCGTAATTTGGAATGCCTGGATCTTCATGCATCCTACTACCTATTCCATGCCCCTGAAACTCTCTTACTACAGAATAGCCATTATTTTCTATGAAGTTACCAATAGCATGAGATATATCTCCTAGTCTATTCCCTTTTTTAGCAAATTTTATTCCCTCAAAAAAGGCCTTCTTAGTTACATCAACTAATCTTTTTGTAGATTCTGGAACACTACCTACTATATATGTTCTTGCACAATCCCCATTGTATCCATTTTTATTTGCTACTAAGTCAATGCTTATTATATCGCCATCTTTTAAAATTACTCTTTTAGATGGTATACCATGTATAACTTCATCATTAATAGATGCGCATATTGAACCTGGAAAATTAGGCACTCCTTTTTCCCCACTTGGATACCCTTTTTCTGCAGGTATTCCACCATTTTCTCTTATTACTCTTTCTGCTATTTTATCAAGTTCAAGTGTAGAAACCCCTGGCTTAATTGCCTTTTCTATTTCTTTTTGAGCAAGGCAGGCAACTCTTCCTGCCTCTCTCATTAATTCAATTTCGCGTTTTGATTTTATTGTTACCATTTAATAACCCCCATATAAATTGTTGTTTGTGAGAGGAAAATCCTAGGGACTGTCCCTAAAAATCACCAATTTTGGGGATTTTTGGGACTGTCCTGAATTTTCCGAACATGAAACAAACAACAATTTATATTGATTTAATTAACTATTTTTTATATATTCTTCCACTTCTTTTGCTACATCATAAGATGTTTTTCCAACGCTATCTCCAGCTTTTGCATCATAAAGCACTCCAGCATTTTTATAATGATTTATTAATTCTTGTGCTGACTCACTATATACTTTTAATCTATTTTCTACAACCTCTGGCTTTTGATCTTCTCTTTGATATAATTCTCCACCACATTTATCACATATTCCTGGAACCTTTGGAGGATTAAATACTACGTTATATATTTCACTGCATCCTCTGCAACTTCTTCTATTTGCAATTCTTTCTACTATTTCATCAAATGGAACATCTATATTTAATGCCATATCTACTTTTGCTCCCATTCCATTTAGCATTTCATCAAGGCTTTTAGCTTGTACTCCTGTTCTTGGAAAACCATCTAGAACTGCTCCGTTTTCTACATCTGCTTCATTTAATCTTGATTTAAGCATTCTTATTGTAACATCATCTGGTACAAGTTCTCCCTTATCCATATATTTTTTTGCTTCTTTTCCTAATTCTGTTTCATTTTTTAAATTTTCTCTAAATAAATCTCCTGTTGATATATGTGCTAATTTTAAATCTTCTGCTATTATTTTTCCAACTGTTCCTTTTCCACTTCCTGGTGCTCCTAGTAATACTATATACATTTCTTCTCCTTCCGAACCAATGAAAAGCTTAGCTTTTGATTTGTTCTAAATTATTTTTACATTTGTAGGGGTCGCTGCCTACAGCGACCCATTTAATTTTTTATTTTTTGGGTCGCTGTGGGCAGCGACCCCTACAGTGTAATTTTATGTTTTACTCTAAGAATCCTTTATAATGTCTCATTACTAATCTAGATTCTAATTGTTGTACTGTTTCTAATGCAACACCTACTACGATAAGTATTGATGTTCCTCCAAATGCTACATTTAGTCCTGTAAATCTCATAAGCATTGGAAGTACTGCAATAATACTTAAGAATAATCCACCAAATAAAGTTAATTTACTCATAATATTTGATAAAAATTCTGTCGTTGGCTTACCTGCTCTAATTCCAGGTATAAAACCACCATTTTTCTTTATATTGTTTGATACTTCTGCAGGATTAAAAGTTGCATAAGTATAAAAGTAAGTAAATCCTAATATTAGTAATAAATAGACAATTGCATTTGCAATAGTATATCCTATTCCAACTTGAGAAGTTGAAGTTGCTATTGAAAATTTATATATGCACGCCCAAAATCCTGTTTGAGTTGCAATATTTGCATTAAACATCTGTATAATCATTGCAGGAAATGTCATAAATGATGATGCAAATATTATTGGCATAACTCCTGCCATTGCAAGTTTTAATGGAATATGTGTATTTTGTCCTCCATACATTTTTCTTCCTACAACTTTTTTTGCATATTGTACAGGAATTCTTCTTTCAGCTTCTTGTACAAATACAACTCCTGAAACTAAAATTAATGCTCCTATAATTAATCCTAATGATATTAAAAGTCCTGTTGTACTAAATCCAGCATTTGTAAACATTAATCTATACATAGTTGTTACAACATTAGGAAGTGAAGATATAATACCTATAAAAATAATTATAGAAATTCCATTTCCTATACCTCTATTTGTAATTTGTTCTCCAAGCCACATAAGAAGTGCTGTACCTGCAACTAATGATAGTACTATTAGTGCTCCTGTTCCAAATCCAGGATTTATAAATACACCATAAGATGAATATGTACCACTATATGACATATATATACCTATTGCTTCTACTAGCGCTAGTACTAATGTAAGAATTTTAGTATATCTATTTATTTTGGCTTTTCCTTCTTCTCCACCTTCTTTTATAGCTTTTTCTAAAGAAGGAATTACCATTCCTAATAATTGTATAACAATTGAAGCAGTAATATATGGGCTTATTGACATTGCAAATATGGAAAATCTTGAAAAAGCTCCTCCCGATATTAAATCAATAAGTCCCGATATACTTCCAGTAACCCCGAGAAGTTAATGTACTTAAAGCTATCGTATCAACGCCAGGTACTGATATAAAACAGCCAAATCTAAATAATACAATTAATAATAATGTATACAATATTCTTTTCCTTACATCTGGCGTTTTTAAAGCATTTTTTATAGTTTGAAACAACTAAATCACCTCTGCTTTTCCACCAGCTGCTTCAATTTTTTCTTTAGCAGCCTTTGTAAATCTTGTTGCTTTTACTGTTAATTTTTTATCTAAATTACCAGTAGCTATTACAACGATACCATCATTAGCTTTGCTTATTATTCCATCTGAAATTAAAGTTTCAGCTGTTACGTTTTCTGATTTACTTTTACTAAGCATTGTTAAAGTTACTTCTGTATAGTTTAATGCATGGATATTTTTAAAACCTCTTTTTGGAAGTCTTCTATATAATGGTGTTTGACCGCCTTCGAATCCACGTCTTACTCCACCGCCAGATCTTGCTTTTTGTCCTTTATGTCCTTTTCCTGATGTTTTACCAAGTCCTGAACCAATTCCACGTCCTACTCTTCTTTTTGCAACTTTTTCTTTACTTGCTTTTATATTTCCTAACTCCATCTATTTTCCCTCCATTCCTAATTTTAAGCTATTTAAATTAATTAGGTCGCAAGTGGGTCACTTCATTCGGTTTTTCTTACCTCTTGGCCCCTACTTTTTTTACTTAATTAAACTATTTCGCTTGCTTTTTTTCCTCTTCTTTTAGCCACTTCTTCAGCTGTAGCCATATTTTCAAGGGCATTCATTGTAGCATATCCTACATTTCTAGGATTATTTGTTCCAATTACTTTTGTTTTTATATCTCTATATCCTGCTAGTTCAAGTACTGGTCTTACACTACCACCTGCTATTAATCCAGTTCCTTCTGCACCTGGTTTTAATAACACACTTGCTGCTCCAAAAGTTCCTACAAATTCATGTGGTATTGTAGTTCCAACAATTGGAACTTCTATTAAATTCTTTTTAGCATCTTCAATTGCCTTTTTAATTGCATCTGGAACTTCAGCTGCTTTTCCATTTCCTATGCCAACATGACCATTTTCATCTCCAACAACAACTACTGCACTAAATCTAAAATTTCTACCACCTTTAACAACTTTTGCAACTCTATTAATGGCTACTACTTTTTCTTTTAACTCCATTACTTCGTTTTCCATATTTTTTAAAGTTTCCTCCTTCTAATAATGATTTTAATATTAATTTTTTCCTTTTCAAAATTTCTAAATAGCAAATCCCATATTATTAAATATTTACTATTTATCTATGAGACAGTCCCTAAAATTTCTGTTAAGAAATTCTTAGGAAGTCTCTTATTAGAATTCAAGTCCGGCTTCTCTTGCAGCTTCTGCAAGTTCTTTTATTATACCATGATAGATATATCCTCCTCTATCATAGACAACAGTTTTTATATTTTTTTCTATTGCTCTTTTTGCAATTAATGTTCCAACTTCTTTTGCTGCTTCTTTATTTGATTTTTTAGTTTTTACAGCTTTATCTAAAGTTGAGGCTGATACTATTGTAACACCTTTTACATCATCAATTACTTGAGCATATATATTACTGTTACTTCTATATACACATAATCTTGGGCACTCAGATGTACCACTAATTTTTCTGCGTACTCTTCTATGTCTTCTTTCTCTTTCTAATTTTCTATTAGTTTTAGTAATCATTTAAGAAAATCTCCTTTCTTTTTTAATTATATTATCTTTCTTAAAACAAAGCAAACGTGGTATATTGCAAGTCAAAGCAAGTTAAAATTTTTGAGATTATACGTGTTGTATATCGAAAAAATTTTTACGCAGCTTGACAACGCAAGATGCCGCTTTTCATTTGTTTTACTTTCCTGTTTTTCCTTCTTTTCTTCTAATATGTTCATCGGCATATTTTATACCTTTTCCTCTATATACTTCAGGAGGTCTTTTACTTCTTACCTCTGCTGCTGTTTGACCAACTAATTCTTTATCTATTCCTTTTACTATAATTGTATTTGGATTAGGAACTTCAAATGTTATTCCATTAGGTTCATCTATATTTACAGTATGTGAATAACCAAGGTTTAAAACTAGTGTTTTTCCTTGTTTTGCAGCTCTATAACCGACTCCATTTATTTCTAATTGTTTTGTGTATTCTTGAGAAACGCCTTGTATCATATTATTAATTAGAGTTCTAGTTAATCCATGTAAACTTCTATTTTCTTTTTCATCGTTTGGTCTTGTAACTGTTATAACGCCATTTTCTAGTTTTACAGTTATATTTTCATGTATTTCTCTTTCTAATGTTCCTTTAGGTCCTTTTACAGTAATTTTTTGTTCATTTAAACTAACTTCTACGCCTTCTGGTACTGTAATTGGTTTGTTTCCTATTCTTGACATTTTATATTCTCCTTTCTAATTTACCAAATGTATGCTAATACTTCTCCACCTACTCCAGCTGCTCTTGCTTGTTTATCTGTCATTATACCTTTAGATGTAGATATTAATGCTATTCCAAGTCCATTTAATACTCTTGGAAGTTCATCTTTTGCAGCATATATTCTTAATCCTGGTTTGCTTATTCTTTTTAATCCAGAAATTACTTTCTTACCTTTTTCTGTATATTTCAAAGTTATTCTTATAATACCTTGATTTTCATTTTCTATTTCTTCATATGATTTTATATATCCTTCATTAAATAATATTTCTGCAATTGATTTTTTCATTTTTGAAGCAGGTATATCTACTGTTTTAAATTTAGCACTGCTTGCATTTCTTATTCTTGTTAGCATATCTGCTATTGGATCAGTAGTATTCATATTAATTTTTTCCTCCTTTTCTTTTCTAGAAGTTAGAACTTAGAGATTAGAATTTAGAAAAATAAATTCATAAACTAATTCTAACTTTCTTAAAATATTTGTTTTTTCAAGAGGTAATAGTCTTTGGTTTCTAACCTCTAACTTCTAACCTCTAACTTCTATTTTACCAACTTGCTTTTTTTACACCAGGTATCTCACCTTTATGTGCTAATTCTCTAAAGCATATACGGCAAATTCCATATTTTCTTATATATCCATGTGGTCTACCGCATAATTTGCATCTATTATATTCTCTTGTTTTGTATTTTTGTTCTTTTTGTTGTTTTATAATCATTGCTTTTTTAGCCATATTTTCTATTTTCCTCCTTTAATTTGTATAAAATTAAAATTAATATATTTATAAACAAATCAAAAACGAGTATAGCTAGGCGTCCTAAGTAAAAAAACCGGAGATGTGCTTTTGCACATTAAGAATTTTTCATGTGATGGACAACAACGCTAGACGAAGTTTTTTATTTGTTTAAACCCTAAAAGGCATACCTAGTAATGTAAGTAATTCTTTTGCCTCTTCATCAGTTTTTGCTGTTGTTACAAAAATGATATCCATACCTCTTAGTTTATCAATTTTATCATACTCGATTTCTGGGAATATTAATTGCTCTTTTATTCCTAAAGAGTAATTACCTTTTCCATCAAATGAATTTTTAGAAAGTCCTCTAAAATCTCTTACTCTAGGTAAAGCTACATTAAATAATTTATATGCAAAATCATACATTTTGCTTGATCTTAATGTAACTTTGCAACCAACGTTAACACCTTCTCTTAATTTAAATGCAGCTATTGATTTCCTTGCTTTTGTTACAATTGGTTTTTGACCTGTTATTTGAGTTAAATCTGATATTGCATTATCTAAAGCTTTTGGATTATCTTTTATATCTCCTAAGCCAATATTTATAACTATTTTTTCTAGCTTAGGAACTTGCATAACTGATTTATATTCAAATTTTTTCATTAATGCAGGTACTACTTCTTTTTCATATTGTTCTTTTAACTTTTCCATTAATAGTTTTCTCCTTCCTTTACTTGTAATAGGATGCATATTTAGATTTTATACTTCCTATTTTTTATTTTATTTTATTACCACATTTTTTACAAACGCGAATCTTTTCTTTTCCTTCTTTTATAATACCTAATCTTGTAGCTTTATTACATTTTGGACAAACAACATTAACTTTGCTACTATGTATACTACATTCTACAGATATAATTCCGCCTTCTTCACCTTGTTTTCTAGGTTTTACATGTTTTTTTCTAACATTTACACCTTTAACTATTACTTTTTGTAGTTTTGGTATTACTTCTAATACTTCTCCTGTTTTACCCTTATCATTTCCTGATAAAACTTGAACTGTATCACCTTTTTTTATCTTCATTCTATTTTCACCTCTTTATTTGGTTTTATTGTTTAGCCTAGACTAATCAAAAATGGTAGATTACTAGGCAAAATTTAAAATAAATACCGAAGGCGTGCATCTGCACGTTGAGGATTTTATTTTAAATTTTAACGACGTAAGATGCCGTTTTTCATTAGTCCTAAAGTACTTCTGGGGCTAGTGAAAGTATTTTCATATAATCTTTATCTCTTAATTCTCTAGCTATTGGGCCAAATATACGTGTACCTTTTGGATTACCATCATCACGTATAATAACTGCAGCATTTTCATCAAATCTTAAATATGAACCATCAGGTCTTCTAATTGGTTTTTTTGTTCTAACAATAACTGCTTTAACAACATCGCCTTTTTTTACTACCCCATTTGGTATTGCAGATTTTACAGAAGCAATTATTATATCTCCAACTCCTGCAAACTTTCTATGTGAACCACCTAAACATCTAATACACATTAATTCTTTTGCTCCAGTGTTGTCAGCTACTTTTAATCTTGTTTGTTGTTGTATCATTATAGCCTATCCTCCTTTTTAAATTATTTTCTTATATTCCTTTATATATTTGTATAAAGATATTGTATTTCTTTATTTTCCAGTTAGACGTTAGATATTAGAGAACTCTAATTTCTAACTTTTATCTCTATTTTACTACTGCTTTTTCTACAATCTCAACTACTCTCCATCTTTTGTCTTTAGATAAAGGTCTTGTTTCCATTACTTTTACCTTATCTCCTATTTGACATTGATTTTCTTCGTCATGAGCTTTTAAGTTATATGTTCTTTTAACAACTTTTTTATATATAGGATGTTTTACACTTGTTTCAACTGATACTACTACTGTTTTATCCATTTTGTTAGATTTAACTGTGCCAATCATAACTTTACGAAGATTTCTTTCTTCCATTACTTTATTTCCTCCTTATTTTGCAATGGGATTTATATTTATTCCCAATTTATTCGGTTTGAGGTACAAGCCTCGACATACGAAGTATTCCTCATAGATCGAGGTATGTCCCTCAGTTTTTAAGTTCTTCTAATTCTCTTTGTTTTAAAATTGTATTTATTCTTGCTATATCTTTTTTTACTTCTTTTATTTTCATTGGATTATCTAATCCATTAGTTGCTAAACTAAATCTTAATTTAAATAATTCTGATTTTAGTTCGCCTAATTCTTTTTCTAAATCTGGTGAAGACATTTCTCTTATTTTATTTATCTTCATCAACATCACCACCTTGCTCTATTTCTCTGCTTAAGAATTTTGTTTTTACAGGTAATTTGTGTGATGCAAGTCTTAATGCTTCTCTTGCTGTTTCTTCTGGTACACCTGCAAGTTCAAATAATACTCTACCTGGTTTTACAACAGCTACCCAATATTCTGTAGCACCTTTACCTTTACCCATACGAGTTTCAGCTGGTTTTTTGCTTATTGGTTTGTTTGGAAATATTTTTATCCAAACTTTACCACCTCTTTTGATATAACGTGTCATAGCAATTCTTGCTGCTTCTATTTGGTTTGCTGTAATTAAACCTGCTTCTAATGCTTGTATTCCGTATTCTCCTTCATTTACAACATTTCCTCTTGTTGCTTTACCTCTATTTCTACCTTTTTGCATTTTTCTATATTTTGTTCTTTTTGGCATTACTGGCATTATTCTTCCCCTCCTTCTTTATTTGCTTTTTTAGATGGAAGAATTTCTCCTTTATAGATCCAAACTTTAACACCTATTTTTCCATAGGTTGTATCTGCTTCATAGAATCCATAGTCTATATCTGCTCTTAATGTTTGAAGTGGAATTGTACCTTCCTTGTAGAACTCTGTTCTAGCCATATCAGCTCCACCTAATCTTCCAGATACAGCTGTTTTTATTCCTAAAGCTCCAGCTTTCATAGCCTTTTGCATACATTGCTTCATTGCTCTTCTAAAAGATATTCTTCTTTCTAGTTGATTTGCAATATTTTCTGCTACTAATTGTGCATCAATATCTACATTTTTTACTTCAACTATATTTAAATTTACATCTTTGTTTATCATTTTTACTAGTTCATTTTTTAATGTTTCTGCATAATTTCCACCTTTTCCTATTACTAGTCCTGGTTTTGCAGTATATACATTTACTTTAACAAATTTTGGTGTTCTTTCTATTTCTATTTTAGAAATTCCGACTTACAAATAATTTTTTCTTAATATATTCACGGATTTTATGATCCTCTACTAAATAATCACTAAAATTTTTAGAGTCTGCATACCATTTTGAGTTCCAATCTTTTATAACACCTACTCTTAATCCATGTGGATGCATTTTTTGTCCCATGCTAATTTTCCTCCTTTACCACAATTGTTATATGGCATGTTCTTTTTCTAATTCTTACTGCAGAACCTTTTGCTGCTGGTCTTATTCTTTTTAATGTTGGACCTTGGTTTGCATAAATTTCACTTACTATTAGATTTCCCCTATTCATACCATGATTGTTTTCTGCATTTGCAATTGCTGATTTTAATAATTTTTCTAAAACTTCAGAAGATGCTTTTGGTGTAAACTTTATTATTGCTAAAGCTTCATCTACTTTTTTACCTCTTATCAAGTCTGCAACTATTTTAACTTTTCTGCTTGAAATTCTAGCATATCTTAATATTGCTTTTGCTTCTAAAGCTTTATTTTGAACTGTTTCCTGTTCTGGCATTTTTTATTTCCTCCTTCTATTTTAAGTTTGTCTTCTTATCTCCTGAATGACCTTTGAATGTTCTTGTTGGAGCAAATTCTCCTAATTTATGTCCAATCATTTCTTCTGATATATAAATTGGAACATGTTTTCTTCCGTCATGAACTGCTATTGTATGTCCTACCATTTGTGGATATATAGTAGATGCTCTTGACCAAGTTTTAAGAACTGCTTTTTCTCCTGTTTCATTCATTTTTTCTATTCTTTTTAGTAATTTTAATTGTACAAAAGGTTTTCTATCTCTTCTAGACATTATTCTTATTTCCTCCTTTTAACGATAAATTTATCTGATTTTTTGTTTTTCTTTCTTGTCTTGTATCCTAATGCTGGTTTACCCCAAGGAGTAAGTGGTCCTGCGTGTCCTACAGGTGCTCTACCTTCTCCACCACCATGAGGGTGATCTACTGGATTCATTACAGATCCTCTAACTGTAGGTCTAATTCCCATATGTCTTTTTCTTCCTGCTTTACCAAGTTTTATATTTGCATGTTCTGCATTTCCTATTGTTCCTATTGTTGCTCTACATCTAGCAAGTACTAATCTCATTTCTCCTGATGGAAGTCTTATGTGAGCATAAGTTCCTTCTTTAGCCATAAGTTGTGCTTCTCCTCCTGCTGTTCTTACTAATTTTCCTCCTTGGCCTGGATTCAACTCAATATTGTGTATCATTGTACCTACTGGTATATTTTCAATTGGAAGGCAATTTCCAATCTTTATATCTGAATTTGGTCCTGATACTACTTTATCACCATCTTTTAATCCAACTGGTGCTAAAATATATCTTAATTCTCCATCTTCATATTTTATTAATGCTATATTACTTGTACGATTTGGATCATATTCAATTCCAACAACTGTAGCTGTTATATCATCTTTTTTACGTTTAAAATCTATTTTTCTATATTTTTGTCTGTTTCCACCACCTTGGTGTCTAACTGTTATTCTACCATATGAATTTCTACCTGCATGTTTTTTCTTTTTTGCAAGTAAAGATTTTTCTGGCGATTTTTTTGTTATTTCATCAAAATCTGAAACTGTCATGTTTCTTCTTGATGGTGTATATGGTTTAAAATGTTTTATCCCCATTGTTTATCTCTCCTTTTTTATTTATTTTCCCAGTTTAATCTGGATAATATTTTTAGTTAAGAGTGAATAATGAATAATTTTAATTATATCTTGTTATTACATAACAAAATCCTTCATTTATTATTAATTTTCAATATTCATTATTATTCATTCTTAATTTGCGTAGCACTTACGCACCCATGAATTCGTCAATAGAATCTTTATACTTTTTATCAACTTTAACTTCTTTTCCGCCTTTTGTTAAATAGATCTTTTCAGATGGATTTGTATCAATTGTGACAATTGCCTTTTTCCAATCTGGTCTTTTACCGCTATCTGCTCCTACTCTTTTTTCTTTTCCTTTAACTGTTATTGTATTTACATTTAATACTTTAACATTAAATAGACTTTCAACAGCACCAGCTATTTGAACTTTTGTAGCTTTTTTTGCTACTTTAAATGTATACTTTCCTTCTGCTATATTACTACTTGATTTTTCTGTAATTATAGGTTTTATTATAACTTCTTCTGGTAACACTTAAGCATACACCTCCTCTAAGTTCTTAACGCTATCTACTGTAAGAACTAGTTTATTGTATTTTAATAAATCATAAACATTTATTGTATTTACTAAACTTGTTTTTACTCCTTCAATGTTTCTTGCTGATTTTTGAACGTTTTCGTTTCTTTCTGGTAAAACTATTAATGTTTTTCCCTCTACTTTTAAAGCATCTAATGCCTTTACCATATTTTTTGTTTTAATTTCTTTAAATGATAAATTATCAACAACTATTAAATTGTTTTCTAATACTTTAGAACTTAATACTGATTTTATAGCTAGTCTTTTTTCTTTTTTATTTACAGTATAACTATAATCTCTTGGTTTTGGTCCTAAAGCTATACCACCTTTAAACCATTGTGGTGCTCTTATACTTCCTTGTCTTGCTCTACCTGTTCGTTTTTGTTTCCATGGTTTTCTTCCGCCACCAGAAACTTCTGCTCTTGTTTTTGTGCTTGCTGTTCCTTGTCTTTGATTAGC
The DNA here is from genome assembly GCA_947627415.1 of uncultured Clostridia bacterium. GTDB lineage: Bacteria > Bacillota > Clostridia > TANB77 > CAG-508 > CAG-452. Next base: position 20,718 of record CANQVU010000026.1, read on the forward strand.
CATATAGTTAACTAATACACTATGTACTACTTTTTCATTTGGTTTAATACCAAATACTTCATCATTAAGTTCTATATCGCTAACTTTTTTACCTTCTATATTGTATACATCTATTTTAGGCATTTTATTTATCTCCTCTCATAATTGGTTTAGGGTACATCTCTTACCCTCTTCTTTAATAATAGGTTTTACACATAATTCCTATTTTTTAATTTTTACTGAATCTTTTATTTTTAATATTGCTCCTTTATTTCCTGGAACGCTACCTTTTACTAAGATTACATTTTTATCTAAATCTACTCTTACAACTTCTAAGTTTTGTATTGTAACCGTTTGCATTCCCATATGTCCTGGAAGCTTTTTACCTTTAAATACTCTACCTGGAGTTGAAGTAGATCCCATTGAACCTGGTCTTCTATGATACATAGAACCATGTCCCATAGGTCCTCTTGATTGTCCATGACGTTTTATAACACCTTGGAAGCCTTTTCCTTTACTAGTTCCTGTTATATCAACATTATCACCTACTACAAATATATCAGCTTTTATTTCATCACCTACATTGTAAGAAATCTCATCTAATCTAAATTCTCTTAAATGTTTTTTTGGTGTGGTATTTGTTTTTTTAAATTCTCCCATTTTTGGTTTTGTTAATTTACTTTCTTTAACATCTCCAAAGCCTAATTTTACAGCTTCATAACCATCTGTATCTTTTGATTTCACTTGTATTACTGTACATGGCCCTGCTTCAATTGCTGTAACTGGAATAACTTTTCCTTTATCATCAAATATTTGTGTCATTCCAAGTTTTTTTCCTAATATTACTTTTTTCATCTTATATTTTCCTCCTTAACTACTATTGGCTAATTTTCAAAAATGCTGAAAATCTTCGCATTACTTCGTCAAATTCATTAAATCTTTGTTCGATGTACCTATGTACTATCTTAAAAGTTCTATTCATTTTCCTTGTACTGCTCGCTTTTGATCATTTTCTACTTCTACTTATTAGCTTGGTCTTAAGGCAATTTATGTTATAAGTTTCTAACTTCTAACTTCTAACCTCTAACCTCTAAATTATAATTTCATTTCTACATCTACACCTGCTGGCAAGTCTAATTTCATTAGGCTATCTATTGTAGTTTGTGTTG
>CANQVU010000027.1 GCA_947627415.1 uncultured Clostridia bacterium
GGCTATTAGAGTAATACCCCTATGGTTAGAGGTTAGAAGTGAGATGTTAGAGTTTGGATTTAAGCTAGCCCTTGGAGCATTTTTAGCATGTTCTTCGAAGTGCGGGTCGCCCAAGGGTGCGACCCCTACAGCGTTTGAATTTAATTTTTCGTTTTTATTTTTCATTTGTTTCTTCTCTCCTTTTCTTATGTTTTCTCTTTTATATTTATGTATATTATAGATTATATGTTTTTTATTTGTCAATAACTCAAATGTTTATTTTTTATTCATATATTTTATTGTTTACATATTTTTATTTAGACATAGAATATTAAAAGAAAATTTAAATAACTATTGCCTAGTTTCATTTTTGTGTTACGATTTTATTTCAAAATTGTAACGTCAATATTACAGTTTTGAAATTTATGTAACTCTTTTGTAACATTTCGTTCATATTTTAATTGTTTTGTGGATATTGTGGATAACTTTGTTAATAATGCTTATATTTGACTTCTAAAGTCAGAACTTATTAACATACGAAACACTTATTCTGTATATTTTTATGTGTTTACAATTATTTACAATAATTATGTGTACAGTATATTTGTTTGTTTTTAATCATATATACCTTTTATTTCAAGCTTTACATCGTTTTTGTTCGTTAGACAAAAAATAATGAGTATGTTATTATACTCATTATTTTAGATAACTTGTTATTTGTTTCATGTTCGGAGAGAATTTAGGATAATCCCTAGAATTTCCCTCACACAAACTGTAATTTGTTTTTTCTATTTAATTACTAAAAATATTATTGCACAAATTATCTCTGTTATTAATATTAATGGAAATCCTATTACAAATCTAGGTTTTTGTGTTTTATGCCTAAATGTATACATTCCTGCAATTCCTCCAATTCCTCCACCTAATAGAACTAGTGTGAATAGTGTAGATTCCTTTGTTCTCCATTTTCCCCATTTTGCTCTTCTTTTATCTATGTACATTGCTAGAAATGTTATTAGGTTTATCAATATTAAATAAATAACAATATTTTTTATAGTGAACAAATTTTCCATTTTTTCCTCCTTTTATAATTTCATCCTTTCAATTGTTAATTTTTATATGTATTTTAAAAATAATAACTATAATACTCCCTCATTACATCATTTAATTTTAATGTATTGTACAAACTTGGAGTGGAATATTTTTTGGCTTGTAATAATAAGAACTCGTTTGCCATAAGTTGCTATTTCCTATATATTCTCCTCTTCCATATACGCTTCTTGTACTTGGACAATTAGGATTTGCAAGTAAACCACTTTGCGTGCATACCTTTGCATAGGAATGATATGGACATGTTTGTACAGGTTCAGTTCCCTTTACAAAATATTCTGTATATGATGTTCCATATCTTTTACAATAGCTTGAAGCTAAGAATCCAGATTTTTTACATACTTCTACTTCTACTACATTTTCTGGTTTTGTCTCTTGGAATGTTTTTGGTTCTAAACCACTATGAACTGATCTCATTACTCCTGTCCATATTTGTCCTGCTGGATTTGTTGCCCACCCTGTTATAGTTGCACTACTATCATAACCATACCATACAGTAGCTGTGTAATATGGAGTAAATCCGCAAAACCATCTATCGTAATCATTATTTGTTGTTCCAGTTTTTGCTCCTACACTCATCCCTTCTACTGTACAATTTGTTGATGTACCTGTTTTTACTGGCTGAGTTAAAATTTCTTTCACAACATATGCAGCTTCTTTTGATATTACTTGAGTTTTAGTTTGATCTGCTTCTAAAACAATATTACCTTGTGAATCTACTACTTTTGTATAAAATGTTGGTTTTATGTATAATCCATCATTTGCAATTGCGGCATATGCTCCTGCCATTTGTAGAGGAGTTACACCGTATGTCAATCCTCCAAGTGCTAATGGAAGTACATTATCATTTACTTCATCTATAGAGGTTATACCTACACTCTTTAAGAATTTTATTGATTCTCCAGGTGTAAGTAAACACATTGCTTTTACCATTGGTATATTTTGAGAATATGCTATCGCGTCTCTTACAGTTATCAAGCCCTTATATGTATATCCATAATTTTTAGGATTATATGTACCATTATTAAAACTTGTAGGATTATCATCAAAAACAGTTGCAGCTGTGATTATTCCCTTATCAATTGCTGGAGCAAGAACAGCTAATGGTTTCATAGAAGACCCGGTTTGTCTTGTTCCATCTGTTGCTATATTAAATCCGAATGCATCTGTCTTTTTATCAAATCTATTACATATTGCAAGAACATATCCAGTTTTATGATCAATCAACACCATAGAAGCTTGCGACTGTTGTAAATTTCCATTTTTATCATATGCTGTTCTTCTGTATTTTTCTTGATTAAATTCTTCTTGCATTTTAGCTTGCATGGTAGGATCTTGAGTTGTATATATTGTAAATCCACCACTAGATAAATATAATTTTGCTTGCTCATATGTCCAATCATGTAATTCTTGAAACTGAGCTATTATTTGGTTTATAGCTGCATCTGTGTGATATGAAAATACTGTTTGTGGGAAAGCTCCTTGTTTAAACTTTAATCCTTGTTCTACCTCATTTAACGCCTTAGTATATTCTTCTTCTGTATTTATATTTCCTAACTCATGCATTTTATCTAAAACAATTTTTGTCCTAGTTTTTATATTTTCTAATACTTGTTCATTATTTTCTATAAATGGATTATAGTAATTTGGTGAATGATTTATCCCCGCTAAAAAAGCACTTTCTGCTAAGCTTAAATCCTTTGCATCCTTGCTAAAATAATAATTTGACCCTTTTTGTACTCCATATACTGTGTCACCTAAAAATATTAAGTTTAAGTATAATTCTAAAATCTCTTCCTTTGACATTTCCTGTTCAACATAATAAGCTCTTACCATTTCCCTTACTTTTCTCTGCCATGTATCTTCTTTTTCTTGTGTTAAATTTTTAACTAATTGTTGTGTTATTGTACTTCCACCAAATGGTGAATTTCCTTTATTTGCAATATATGTATATGTGGCTTTTAACGTTCTTTTTATATCAACACCTTTATGTTCATAAAACCTTTCATCTTCTATTGATATAAATGCTTTTGGTAAATATTCGGGCATTTCGCTTAGTGATATACTCTCTCTATTTTCATTTCCATTTAAAACTCCTAAAGTGTTTCCCTTCATATCTTTTATAACTGAATTTTCATATTTTATTGCTAAATCATTTTTACTCAATTTAGCATCTTTAGCTATATTATATATTTTGTATGCTGCATATCCACCAACTGCAATTATTAGAAGAAACAATATTAAAAGAGTAATAAAAAAGGTTTTTATTACTTTTCTTAACAATGGATGTTTTTTATTTTTTCTTTTTATTTTATAGGTCTGTTGTTTATCAGATTGTATTTTTCCATCTTTTGTTACATACATTCGTGTTTCCTCCAATTCCATCTTTTTATATTATATTACATACTAACTGTTTTTTTCAATACTATGATAGAAAAATTAAAAGCTAAAATATTAATTTCTAAATTAATATTTTAGCTCAATTCACTATAATATTTTATTTGTTATAGACTCAACTTACTATTTTCTAATATGTTTTTTAATAATATTAATGTAAGTATCTATTTTAAATATATATTAGGATCTACATTTACATTATTTTTTATAATTTCAAAATGTAAGTGTGGTTCATCAACTATTTCAAATGAAGCAGAATTTCCTACTGTTCCTATACTTTGCCCTTTTTTTACGGTTTCTCCCTCTGTTACAAATTCTGTTGTAAGCAGATTTGAATATACTGTTTTATATCCATTTACATGTTCAATTACTATAGTTAAACCATACCTAGGATCATTTTTTATTGATTCTATTGTTCCTGCTTCTGCTGCTTTAACAACAGCTGTTCTTTCAGCCTTTATGTCTATTCCTAAGTGTGTTACCCATTCTTCTAAAGTATCAGAATATATTAAAGAATCTTTAGCAAATCCTCTCATGTTTTCTCCTTCTACTGGTATAGAAAACTCTGGGTCTTTTACTTTTACTGGTTCTGCATTAGTTGTTTTTGTTTTTTCTTCAGTAGTGGATTTCGTATTTTTACTTGAATTCTGTGTTTTAGTGTCATTTGCTACTTGATTCTCTGGTTCAATGCTATTTATTGCCTCTTCAATACTTTTCCCAATATCACTACTTGCCTCTTCTATATAATCAGTAGTTTCGTTTAAATAGTCTTCATTATTTGGAACTAAATCTGCTATTTTTTCTGTTGTTAATGAGCTATAACTAGAATTTTTTAACTTGTTGTTATAAATAATAAGAGTTACAACAAATGTAATAAGTATTACTAATACTATACCCCCTGATAAAAAAACTAGATATTTAAAATTATTACTTGATTTTTCTCTTCTTCCTCTTCTCATAAGTGCCTCCTTATTTTTTCTTTAGTAAAATTATTTCCTTTTTTTTGAAGTTTATTCATAAAAGCCTTATTTAAATAGTTAAATATCTCATTTAATTTTTACATCATATCTATAATTTCTACACCAGTATAATAATGCTTTACAATTTCTTCATAATTCTTACCCTGTTTTGCCATGCTATCCGCACCCGTTTGACTCATTCCAACGCCATGTCCATATCCAATTACATTAAATTTTATATTGTTCTCTTCAATGTTTATTTGAAATTTTGCAGATTTTAATTTAAATATAGTTCTTACTTCAACTCCAGATAAATTTAAATTTCCAATTTTTATTGTTTTTATTCTATCTCCTTCTGTATATTCTAAAATTTCTATTTGATTATCTGCTTTAAAATCTATATTAAAATCACTATGGTATTCTTTTATTTTTGATACAAATTCTTCTTTTGATAATGTTACTTCAGAGCTGTATTGGCTATATGAATCTTCTCCCGAAGTTTGAACAGATTGCAAGTATGGATAATTAGATCCTCCCCATACAGCCGTTGCAGTATCTGTGCTTCCCCCACTGTTGGAATGAAAAAATGCATTTATTGGTTTTCCTTCATAAACTATTATTTTCCCTTTGGTAGAATTTACTGCATTTTCTATCTTTGACCAATTACTTTCTCTTTCTTCTTCATTCCACCTACTAAATCTATCTTCTTTTGAAATCCATGCTTGGCAACAATTTGAATCGTCACAAATATCTGCATTTTCATGTTTGCTTCCATTTGTAATTTTGTATATAGTATATGTTCTTGCAACCAAGCTTTGAGCTTTTAATGCTTCTTCTTCAAAGTTTGCTGGCATTTCTCCAGATACAACTCCTAATAAATACGTGTCTAAGTCCAACGCTTCCACTTCTCCTGTAGCAGTATGTAAAAGTTTTATTTTATTATATTTCCCATAATCATATGGCTCTATAATATCTTTAGATTCCTCTTCTAAAGATATTGCTTGCTTTAATGTGTTTTTTTTAGTAAATAAAATAGGTATTAAAAAACATAATAATACCAAACATAATATATATATAAGTATTTTTTTCATACAACACCAAACTTTCTTATTCTAACCACAAAAAATTATTCCTTCTTTTTCTCTCATTTATATATTCTATTATTAAAAATATTTTCCTTTGATGAAAATTAGAAGCTTTTGTCCAATTTTAGAAAGGATCACAAACCAATGTTTGTAATCCTTTCTATTTAATAATTTCTTTTTTATACCAAATGAAAAAACACTCTTTATTTGAGTGTTTTCGTATAGATTAATCTTAACTAATTCCATATTTCTTTTTAAATTTGTCAGCTCTTCCACCTGTAGTATCTTTTCTTAAGTTACCTGTCCAATATGGATGACATTTAGAACATACATCTACTTTTAAATCTTTTTTTGTAGATCCTACTTCTAATACATTACCACATGCGCATGTAATTGTTGTTGTATTATATTCAGGTTGTATATCTTTTTTCATTATGTATTCACCTCTTCCTTCGCTAATTAAAAAAATCTTTTTCTATTCTAACATATTTTTTTTTGTTTTGCAAATTTATTTTTAAATTATATTGTAAATTTTACTTACCAAATTTAGTTATTAATTGTAATTGCTGTTTTGCATTATTTATTGCATCATCAAAAGATATTTTATTTACTAATTTAAAAATTATATTCCATAAACAAGCTATAATTAAAATTATTAATCCTATTTTTTTCCATATTTTTGCTAACATATTTTTTCTCCTAAAAATAAACTTACATAATTAATTATACTATATTTTTAATTTTTGTCAATATTTATACATATTTTGGACATAATAAATATAACTTTGATTACGATTTATTTTTTAAAATATGGAGGATAATATGAAAAAATTTTTAATTACAATAATTACTTTATCTTTTTGTCTAGGTGGTTGTAATAATAAAAGTAATGAATCTACAAATAATCAAGATAATTCTTATGATTACAATGCTTCTAGAACAACTATTTCAGATAATACCACTAATAATACTAACAATAATATAAATACTGAAACTGAGATTTCTTCTTTTTCTACAAAAATATATACTCCAAATGATTCAGCTAGGCAAAATAATATTGCATTAACTTGTTCTGAACTAAATGGAACTGTTGTTAAACCGCGGAGAAATATTTTCCTTTTGCAATACAGTAGGAAAAGCAACTCCTGAAAGAGGTTACCAAAAGGCAGATATTTTTGATAAAGATGGCAATAAGGTAAAGGGTTATGGTGGTGGAAATTGCCAGATAAGTAGCACATTATATAATGCAGTACTTGCTCTTCCTAATCTTACTGTAACAGAAAGACATGAGCATAGCAAAAAAGTATATTATGTTCCTGAAGGCAAAGATGCTGCTGTTGCTTATGGTAGCATAGATTTTAAATTTAGAAATGATTATGACTATGATATAAAAATTTACTCTTCCGCTGATACAAATAATATTTATGTGCAGATTGTTAAGGCATAATTTTGTATTCTAAATGTCCTTCTAAATGCATAGTATTTACTAATACTTGAGTTTAGGAGGTTTTTTATATGCTTTGCAGAAAAATAAAAATTTTTCTATATATTTCTTTATTAGTGTTTATCTTAAACCTGATTATTCCTATATATACATGTGCTGTTGATAAAGATAGTATTTATGTATGGTCTGACAACTCATCTTCACTTTCTACTTCTAATTCTGTTTCTACAGAAAGTACAGATGACAAGACCACTAATCAAGAAAATTCTCGGTAATTTTTTAGGAATTACTTCAGGAAGTGCCATACTTATGGACCAAAAGACTGGTTCCATTTTATATGAATATAACTCTCATGAAAAACTAAGACCTGCTAGTGTTACTAAACTAATGACTATTCTACTAATAATGGAAGCACTTGATAATGGAACTATTTCATTAGAAGATACTGTGCCTTGTTCAGAAAAAGCTAGCTCAATGGGTGGTTCTCAAATTTGGCTTGATACAACAGAAACTTTAACAGTTCATGAAATGCTAAAAGCTATTTGTGTTGTTTCAGCAAACGATTGCTCAATGGCTATGGCAGAATATATTGCTGGATCTGAAGAATTATTTGTAGAACAAATGAATAAAAAGGCTAAAGAACTTGGAATGAATGATACTTGTTTTAAAAATTGTCATGGTATTGATGAAGATGGTCATGTAACTTCTAGTTATGATATTGCTCTGATGTCAAGAGAATTAATAACTAAACATCCAAAAATCACTGAATATACTACAATTTGGATGGATAGTTTAAGAAACGGTGAATCTGAACTTGTAAATACAAATAAACTCATAAGAAATTATGAAGGTGCAACCGGACTTAAAACTGGTTCTACGTCTACAGCACTTTTTAATTTATCTGCAACTGCAACTCGTGGAAATCTTTCTCTAATTGCAGTAATTATGAAAGGAGAAACATCTGCAATTCGTTTTTCGGAAGCCCAAAAGCTCCTTGATTATGGCTTTAGTAATTTTGAATATGTAGAATGTTCAAAAAAAGATGATATTATAAAAACGGTAAATGTAGACAAAGGAATATTTCCTACTGTAGATGCAATATTAGAATCTGATAGTGGTTGTTTAATTCCAAAAGGAAAATCAAAAACAATATCTTCAAATATTATACTAGACGATACTATATCTGCTCCAATTTATAAAGGACAAAAACTAGGAGAAGTAATTTATTCCATTGATAATGAAGAAATATCAAGAGTAAATATAATTGCTAAAGAAGATGTGAGAAAATTAAATTTAGTGAATATGTCAGTAAGGACTATTGAAAATTGGTTTACTTTGCTACGATAAATTGTTGTTTGTGAGAGGAAAATCCTAGGGACTGTCCCTAAAAATCACCAATTTTGGGGATTTTTGGGACTGTCCTGAATTTTCTGAACATGAAACAAATTACAATTTATCTATTTAATCATCTTGATCATCCGTTTCATCATATTCAAATTCATAAGTGTAATCTTTTTGTTCTTTTTCTTTTTTTGAATTATCCTTATCTTTTTTATTAGGTTCTAAATCTTCTTTTTTTTCTTCATTATATTCTACCTTTATATTACTTTTTTTATTTATAGCTTTATTTATTTTTTCAAATAAATCAGGTACATAGTCTAACAATCTATCTATAGCAGATGAGTGATTTACTGGAAGCAATTTTACATTTTCTTGTTGAACTATTATAAATGCAACTGGATTTATACTTACTCCTGCTCCACTTCCTCCACCAAATGGTAATTTATACTGAACTGTTTCTTCTTTTTCTTTTCTATTGTATTCATCTATAGTTTCCTCGTTAAATTCACTACCACCTGCAGCAAATCCAAAGCATACTTTTGAAACGGGTATAATAACTATATTGTTATTTGTTTCTATTGGATCACCAATTATAGTATTTACATCTACCATATCTTGAATACTACTCATTGCTGCAGACATAAGCCCTTCTATTGGATGTTCTCTTATCATACTCTACACTCCTTTTCTTTGTTAAAATATATATTATATTCATAATATGTACAATTTTTATATTAATTATACAGTTTAGTTTAATTTTAAGTGCAGGTTTATATTCATATAAAGGAGTTATCTTATAGTGATATTTATTTCTGTTATATTTATTAATATTTTTTGATAAGATTATTGATATAATTGATGAAATTACTGGAACACTAAGTGATGTTAATATTGCATCTACTATTGATAATTCTATTTCTAAATCTAATTGTTTAATTTCTATATCTAATTCTTTTATTATGTTCATACTAAATATATCTTTTTTATTCTTTAATATAATATCTTTAACATTATATGAAGTCTTAAATTTATCAAATATTTTGCTGTTCAAAACTTTTGATTTTTTTATTTTATTTACTTTTTTATTGTCTATTTTTATTTTTACCCATGTAATCTTATCAAATAGCTTTAATCTTATATAAAACAAATAATCTTTTAATTTCTCATGTTTCTTGTTATGAGTGTCAAAGTATAATTTATTAATTTCTATTTCTAAATCTGATAAACATAGCATCAAAAAAATCAGTGAAATTAAAAATAATATTATTAAGACTATAAAAAATACTATCATTCTTTTCTCCTACAATTTTAACAATATTATTCCCAATATTTGGATTACATATTCAAAAAAATAAGTGAAACAGACTTTAAAATCCGTTTCACTTGGGATACATTTATCCCTTTTGCTCTTTATTGGAAAAGTTTTATTCCTTTAAGTTTTTCAAGCAAACATTCTTCTGCTTTTTCAGCAGAGTCTATAGTTACATCAAAAAACATTGTTCTAAGAACAAACTTTCCAAATTCATTATACAATTCTTGAGCAGCCTCACATAGCAATGCAAAATCGCTTTCTGAAACTTCTGCAGTTTCCATCCTATAAGAAATAGGAATAGCTACAATACCATTTTTACGTTTTTGTAAGCAAAAAGTTAAGAATGGACCATAAAAATCCATTTTCTTATATTCAACTATTCTGATTTGCATATTATCTGCTACTACCCAATCATTCTCTAATGATAACATTCTCTCACCTCCCTGCCATTTTTATTTTGTCTTGAGAATGTTTTTAAGAGCAATAAATAGCTGCGTAAACATCATATCACTATTAACATAAAAAAGCAAGATTAATGTCTTGCTCTTTCTACCATAATATCACCAAATACTTTTTCTTGCTCTGTTTTTACTTTATTTCTTCTAGTTAGTTCTAGCAAACCTGTAAATGCTGTTACAGTTTCTAATTTTGTGTATTTTTTTGTTTTGCATAATTTATTAAATACAAATTTTGGTTTTTTCATCAATTCTCTAAATATATCTTTAACTTTACTTGTTACTGTAACAGTTTCTGTTATTGCAATTTTTTCAATATTAGCTGAATTTATATTTATTTTTTCTTTATTTCTCTCTAATAAGCTTTTATATGCTTCTTCTAATAAATTGACTGTATAATTTTCTTGTAATTTTCTTTTTGGAAGTTCTATTTTATCTGGCAATTTATAGAATCTCTTAGAATATGTAGTAAATTGTTCTCTTAACTTTTTTGATATCTCTTTATATTTTTTATACTCAATAATCCTATGAATTAGTTCTTCTTCTGTAAGTTCACCTTCATCTTCTACTTGCTTTGGAAGTAAACTTTTTGATTTTATAAATAAAAGAGTTGATGCCATTAATACGAATTCACTTGTAATATCTAAATTTAATTCTTTCATTGCATTTATATATTCAATATATTGGTCTGTTATTTTAGTAATGTTAACTTCATGTATATCCATTTTGTTTTTATCAACTAAATGGCATAATAAATCAAGTGGCCCTTCAAAGTTATCCAATCTTATTTCATATTTGTTTGTCTCCAATGTTAGAATATTATTCATTTTTACTCCTCTATCTCTTGCATTGCTATCTTAAGGCTATCATCCATATACCCTTTTTTTCTTAAGTAATTTAAAATCTCTTCTTTTTCTTGAGAATTTATTTTTTTTATTATAATATTCTTCGCAGATTTTATTTCATATTCTAATAATATTTCTTTATTAGAATAAATATAGTTATCAACTAAAGTCTTTTTTATTCCTTTAGAGATTATTTTGTATTCTAATTCTTTTATTGATAAATTTCTTAAATTTATATATTCTTTCACAGCTTTTTTTATATATGCCTCATCATTTATGTAGTCTAATTCTTTTAATTCATCAATAACATCATTTAAAAGTTCTCCTTCATCTGCTATAAATTTTTGTCTAACTTCATTTTCTGTTCTTTTTTTAAATAATATATATTTTAATACTTTTGTTTTAAGTTTGTCAAATTCTTCTATATATTCCATCTAACATCCCCAAATGTTTTAAAATTTGTATTAGTTTCTACTGTAAAATAGTTTAATATAATTTTTTCGAAACGTCCTTCTTCACAAAAATTATTATTTCATAATAATTTTGGATTCGAAGCTACTATCTCAAAAATTATATTTAAACTATTTTACTAATCAAATTAACTTAAAAATAATTATACAAGCAACGATTTACTCATCAATTTCTTGATTATCTTTATCTGTTTCATTATCTCCTAAACTTTTTTCAAATGCTTCTTCAAAATTATCTCTTACCTTCTTTTCTACTTCCTGCATTATTTCTAGATTGTCCTTTAAATATTGTTTTGCATTTTCTCTACCTTGACCAATCTTTTCTCCATTATAACTAAACCAAGATCCACTTTTTTCTATAATATCTAAATTAACTGCCATATCTAATATGTTTCCTTCTTTTGATATTCCTTTTCCATATACAATATCAAATTCTGCTTCTCTAAATGGTGGCGCTACCTTATTTTTTATTACTTTTACTCTTGCTCTATTTCCTATTACCTCTCCATCTTGTTTTATGTTTTCTATTTTTCTGATGTCTAATCTTACAGATGCATAGAATTTTAATGCTCTACCACCAGTTGTAGTTTCAGGATTTCCAAACATAATACCAATTTTTTCCCTTAATTGATTAATAAATATTATAACAGTTTTGGTTTTATTGATTGCTCCTGCTAGTTTTCTTAATGCTTGTGACATAAGTCTTGCTTGAAGGCCCATATGTGAGTCTCCCATATCTCCATCTATTTCTGCTTTTGGTACTAGTGCTGCAACTGAATCTACAACTATTACATCTAGTGCACCACTTCTAACTAAACTTTCTGTTATTTCTAATGCTTGTTCTCCAGTGTCTGGTTGAGATACTATTAAATTATCTATATCAACCCCTAAATGTTTTGCATATACTGGATCTAAAGCATGTTCTGCATCTATAAATGCTGCTTCTCCATTCATTTTTTGTGCCTCTGCTATTATATGAAGTGCAAGTGTTGTTTTACCAGAAGATTCTGGACCAAATATTTCTATTATTCTTCCTCTTGGAACTCCTCCAATTCCAAGTGCTATATCTAATCCTAATGAACCTGTAGGTATTGCTTCTACATTCATTGCTTTATATTCTCCAAGTTTCATTACTGAACCTTTTCCAAATTGTTTTTCAATTTGTCCTAATGCTATTTCTAATGCTTTTTTCTTTTCTAAATTTTCATCGCTCATTTTTATTCCTCCTATTTTTTCTGCGGATATTTCTAATTGTTCAAACGTATGTTTGCTTATATTATATATGATAATTTTATTTTGTCAAGACTTTTTTTAACTTTATTATTAATATTATTCGACTTTGTACCAATTGTCAATATTATAATATATATTATACCAATTACCTGCCAAATCTCCTTTTAAATTTTTATTAGATAATACAAATATGCTATTAAAGTACAAACTTATGAATGGTACTTCATCTTTATATGTTTCATCAAGTTTTGCATATTTTTCTTTTAAAAATTCTTCTTGATTATCAATACTTCTTATCTCATTTAATAGATTATTTAAATCCTCTTTACTAAAATTTGATAAATTATTATCACTAAAATATGTTTCTATATTTGGATTGTTAGATACAAGATTTCCAGTTAAAATTATATCATAATTTTTATATTTTATATAATTATTAAATTGTGTATTATTTGTAGATATAATATTTATTTCTATTCCTATTTTTTCTAGCTGTTGTTTTATATTTTCTGCAGCTTTTACTCTCATTTCGTTTTCTTTATTCACAAGTAATCTTAATCTTAATTTTTTTCCACCCTTTATCAAAATATTATTTTTTAATATCCATCCATTTTCCATTAATATATTTTTTGCCTTATTAATGTCATGTTCTATTTTGCTATCTGAATTATATAAATAACTACCATAATCTAATGGAAAATTAGATATATTATATTTATTATTATAAATATTATAATTGATTTGATTTCTATCTATTGCGAAGCTTATTGCTTGTCTTATCTCTTTTTGAGATAATAATGAATTTTTAGTATTTAAAATCAAATAATCAAATTCCCTATTTGCATATTGCCTTACATTGTATCCCATACTTCCAATATATTCTTCATATTCTATATTGTCTGTTACCATAATGTCTATTTCATTTTTCATTAACTTTGAATACAAATCTTTTACTGTTTCTTCTAATATCAAATTTATTTTTGTAATTTTAGAATTTCCATCATAATTAGATTTTTCTAATAAAATTCTATTATTTTCTATCTTAGTTATTTTAAATTCTCCTGTTCCTATTGGTATTGAAGTTTTTGAATTGCAAGTATTTTCTTCATATGAGTGTTTTGCAAGTATAGGTATACACATCATATACTCAAAAAAATCTACTTTTTCATCTAAAATTATCTTTACAGTATAATCATCTATCTTTTGTAATTCTTTTACTTTACTTACATTTTCTTTATATATAGAATTAATATTGTTGTTTTTCAAATTATTAAATGTAAAAATAACATCTTCTGCTGTAAATTTTTCTCCATCATGGAAGTATTTATTATCTTTTAGTTTTACTATATAAGTTGTATCATTTATTTTTGAAAACTCTTCCGCTAATTTATTTTCAATTTTAAAATCATAGCTTATATCAACTAGTGGTTCAAATATAAGTTTATCAATATATTGTATATCTCTATTATTGCTGAGTATAGGATTCATAGTATCATAATTGCTAACTCCTACATTAATTTCTCTAATCATATTAATTTCTAATTCACTATTATCTATAATTGAGGTACTCTTTTTACCATCTTTATATAATAAATATATAGCTAGTCCTATTAATAAGATTACTATTGCAAAAAAAATATATTTGAATGTATTTGTTTTCAATATGTATCCCCCTTATTAACAAAAAGGAGACCAATATACTACTAGCCCCCTTATTTCGATATATTAAGATGTGTCCCCCAACGTAACAAAATATTCGCTAGGGACTGTCCCTAACTATCTATTTTCTTGATTCTATAATTAATTTCATTCCAGTTCTATTTTCTCCCTCTACCTCAACATCTGCAAATGCTGGTATACATACTAAGTCAACTCCTGCTGGAGCTACAAACCCCCTTGCTATTGCAACAGCTTTTACTGCTTGATTTAATGCTCCTGCACCGATTGCTTGCATTTCTGCCTTATTACTTTCTTTAACTAATCCTGCAATTGCTCCTGCTACTGAATTTGGATTTGATTTTGATGAAATTTTTAAAACTTCCATTTTTTGCCTCCTAAAATTATTTTTTTGTAACTCTATTTTTTGTTTCATTTGTTACTCTATATTTATAATATATTTTTATAATATTGTCTATAATTTTATGGTAAAAAAAGGAAGTTTTCATCGCGTAAAACGCTTTTATTTCGCCAAATATTATAATTTTATTCTATCAATTTTTTCTGCTCGACAACTTTCGCTATTAATTTTTATAATACATCCATTCAATATTGTTTTATCATCTTCACTAACCCTATATCTTTCTGGAAGTGTAGTTACAAATCTTTTTATAGATGCATCTACATCCATTCCTATTACTGATTTTTTAGGTCCAGTCATTCCTATATCTGTAATGTATGCTGTTCCATTTTCTAATATTGTTTCATCTGCTGTTGCAACATGTGTATGTGTTCCAAATATACATGTTACCTTTCCATCTAAAAAATAGCCCATTGCTATTTTTTCTGCTGTTGCTTCTGCATGAAAGTCTACTAATATCATATCTACTTTATCCTTTATTTCATCAATTATATCATTTACTATAATAAATGGATTCTCTGATAATACATTCATACTAGCTCTTCCAATTAGATTGATTACTGCAATTTTCTTTTCATTGCATTTATATATTCCATATCCGTTTCCAACTGTATCTCTTGGATAATTAGCTGGTCTTATTAATTTTTTATTATCAATTATATTAAATATATCTTTCTTTCCCCATGTATGATTTCCCATTGTTACAACATCTATTCCAGATAAAATTAACTCTTTGAAAATCTTTGAAGTAATTCCCATACCGATCTGCACTATTTTCTCCATTTGCTATAACAAAATCTATCTCTTTTTCTTTAATTAGTTTTGGTAAAACTTCTTTAACCTTATTTACACCACTTGTACCTACAATATCTCCAATTAATAAAATATTCAAATTATATTTCTCCTCTCTTTAAATTTGTAATATAAAATTTATATTTTAAACTTTAATAATTTACTCTTAAATATAATACTACAAAAGTAGATTTTTATCAAATTCAATTTTTTGCTTTATCCATTAATTTGTGATATAATATATATTGCATTGAGATTCCTCAATGACTTTATTATTATTAAGGGGGTCAATATACTAATGACTTTGCGGGAAATGATTGATAAGTTAGGAGCCAATGTAACATGTCCTATGGATTTAGAAAATATTAGTTTTGCTAATGAAGAAAATATATCTGATGAAATTTTATTAGAATATTTTAGTTCATCTAAATTTCAAAATGATGTTCTTTCTGTAATGTCAAAAATCCATACTGCAAAAAATAAAGGATATTATAATTTTTCTTTATTCTTTGCAAAAAATGAAAAGGCTCAATTAGAACTTAGAGTATTTGATCTTAGATTTTAGTAACCGCAAAAAGCCGTCACACTTTTTTAATGTGACGGCTTTTCCTTTAATTATTTAGCATATTCAATTGCTCTTGTTTCTCTAATAACATTTACTTTTATTTGTCCTGGATATTCCATTTCTGATTCTATTTTTTCTGCTACTTCTCTTGCTAATATTACCATTTGGCTGTCTGATATTCTGTCAGGTTTAACTATTAGTCTTACCTCACGTCCTGCTTGAATTGCAAATGATTTATCCACTCCTTCAAATGAATCAGCTATTTCTTCAAGTTTTTCTAATCTCTTGATATATGTTTCTAGAGTTTCTCTTCTTGCACCTGGTCTTGATGCAGATATTGCATCAGCTGCTTGAACTAATACTGCTTCTATTGTTTTTGGTTCTACATCCCCATGATGAGCTTCAACAGCATTAATAATTATCTCATTTTCTTTGTATTTTCTTAATACATCAACACCTATTTCTACGTGAGTTCCTTCCATATCATGGTCTAAAGCTTTTCCTATATCATGTAATAGACCTGCACGTCTAGCAATTTTAGGATCTAATCCCAATTCTTCTGCCATAATTCTTGCTAAATTAGAAACTTCTATTGAGTGATTTAAAACATTTTGTCCATAGCTTGTTCTGTATTTCAATTTACCAATTAATTTTACTAAATCTGGATGTAATCCATGTACTCCTGTTTCTAAAACAGCTCTTTCTCCCTCTTGCTTTATTATGTTCTCTACTTCTTCTTTCGCTTTTTCTACCATTTCTTCAATTTTTGCAGGATGAATTCTTCCATCTTCAATTAATTTTTCTAGAGCTATTTTTGCTACTTCTCTTCTTAATGGATCAAATCCTGATAATATAACAGCTTCTGGTGTATCATCAATTATTAAGTCAATTCCTGTTAATGTTTCTAATGTTTTAATGTTTCTTCCTTCTCTTCCTATAATTCTTCCTTTCATGTCATCATTTGGAAGAGAAACTACAGATACTGTAGTTTCTGATGTATGATCAGCTGCACATTTGGCAATAGCATAACCAATAATCTCTCTTGCATTTTTAGCAGCATTTTCCTTTGCCTTACTATCAGATTCTCTTATAAGTAAAGCTTTTTCATCAGAAAGCTTTCTATCTAATTGCTCTAGCAACATTACTTTAGCCTCTTCTTTAGATAGTCTTGAAATTTCTTCTAGTTTTTTTGTTTGTTCTTCATAGATGTATTCTAAATCTTTTGCTCTTTCTTCGTTTGCTTGGTATCTTCTTTCTAAGTCTTTTTCTTTACGCTCTATGGCTTCAGAACGTCTTTCTAAATTTTCTTCTTTTTGTATAATTCTTTTTTCTTGTAGTCCTACTTCACTTCTTCTTTCTTTAATCTCTTTATCTAATTCATTTCTTGATTTTAGAATTTCTTCTTTAGCTTTTAACACTTCTTCTTTTTTTGCATTTTCAGCTTCTTTTTGAGCATTTGTAAGTATTCTTGCTGCTTCACTTTCTGCTCCTTTTATTTTAGATTCAGCTGTTTTTTTTCTTATAACCATACCTAATGGCAAACTTACAGCTACTGAGATAAGAAAGGTGACTACTGCTATCAATGTTCCACTCATAAATAATGCACCTCTTTCTATTTAATTTTCAATGTTCAGATTAATATATAACCTATAATTTAATTATTTTAGAATATATTTTTACTTTCTGTACTATTATATTTTACCCTTATTCTTCTAAACTGTCAAGATATAAAACTTAAATACTATTTATTATAAAAAGATGATAGGATTTTACCTATCATCTTTTTATAATAAAATTGGTTGGATTTGTTCTCTTTCTAATGTCTTTAAAATAGTATCTAAAATATATTTTGGATCAAACACTAAAGAACGTGGTTTAGTAATTGGGTTGTCTTGTCTAAATGGAACAAAATATACATGTTTTCTATTTAATAACTTTCCTATGTTTTCAGCACTTCCGTGAAAGGCCATCATTTGTAGATACCCCAATAATTAAGGGATTTTCATTCCTTAAATGTGATTTTGCAGCCATAAGAACTGGTGTATCTGTGATTCCACTTGCCATTTTACCAATAGTATTTCCGTGAGCATGGAGCTATAATCATAATATCTGTTAATCTTTTAGGACCTATTGGTTCAGCATCTTCTATTGTATGAATAATTTTTTTGCCAGTAATATTTTCAATTCTGTCAATAAAATCTTTTGCTTTTCCAAATTTACTATCAATATTATAACTGTTAAATGACATTATAGGTAAAACTTCTGCTCCTTCTTCTATAAGTCTTGAAATTTGTGGGATTGTTTTTTCAAATGTACAGAAAGAACCAGTTAAAGCAAATCCTACTTTTTTTCCAACAAGCAACATCTTTCCAAGTCCTCCCCTCTTATGTGTATCTATATATTATATGATTTTATGTTTACAGAGGTGAGTGGTATAAATCCTTCATTTATCAATTATCTTAATTTTCAGCCAAAATAAACAAATCTAAAATTAATAATATATTATTTATATATTTAGATTTTAAAAGAATTTCTCTATTAAATAAAAGTAGTTTATATTAGTTTATAAACTACTTTTACCATACTTCTTTTCAATTTTATATATTATCTGCTGACATTTTTACTACTGGTAGGACATAATTTGATTCCGGATAATCGGAAACCCAAACATGCAATTCGTCATTTGGACTGGTCTTATTAATTTCAAATACCCTTCCATCAGTATTATAGTCAAATTCCCAAAGTCCAAACTCAAAATTATCACCGTGGCATTCCGGGCAAAATTATCAAAATAATCTATCAATCGAGAAGCAACCCAAAAATTCTCTAATGAAATATCATAATATTTAAATCTTATAAAATCTTGTTCAAAATTCATATCTGTTCCTTTTATTAATCCATTGTACCTACCATTATCCAATTCCTCAAATTTATCTGATGTGTATAATGTATTATTTTCACTTGATGGATTATTTGGATTACTTCCTATACTCCTTACTGATATTTTGTTTGGATTTGTTATTATAGTATTACAAAAGTCATTTAATCTTGTTATTGCATTATTATATGAATATATTACTTTATCTATATCATCAACTGTTCCGTTTTTATCTATATCTTCTTTTAGGTCTCTTACTGTTTCATCATATTTTCCTAATGTTAGCTCATCTCCCATTAAATTCATAGGAATTATTTCTACATTTTCTCCATTGTCATATAATATTATCCATTCTTCTTTTTCTCCATTATTATCTCCATCATATTGTACCTTTTCTCCTTCTCTTCCTTTTGGTTCATAGATTATTTCTATATTTTCTGCATACACGGCTTCTGAAGATTGATCAAGATAATAATCAAGTCTATATAGTTTTTTATTATATTTTATGACTAAAAAGTCTTCAAAATTATTGTCATCACGGCCATAACAAAGCCCTAATTTATCCGATAATTCAGATTCAGCTTTTAAACTTGTACTTGCATCCGGTATTGATTTAGGATCATCTTTAAACATTCCATCTTCATTATCTACATTTAATAAAGTTTGTAAATTCTTTTTTTCTCCATTTTCTCCAAAGAAATATTTTTCTAGTAAAGCTAAATCTCCTGTTGATTTTTCTTTTGTTGTTACTCCTCCGTATTTGTCTACTATAAATGTAATTCCATCTTTTTCATATGTTCCGTTACTTCCTTCAAATCCGTCTGGCAGATTTGCATCTAGTTCTTCAAAATTTACTTCTCCATTTTCTCCCATTGTTCCTAATGCTGCTGATGCTAATATTTCTTTGTCTAATTCTATTTGTGTCCCACTTGCTCCTTCTCTTGCTTTTCCAAATAATCCTCCATTTAGTGCTACATTTATTGTTACTCCTACTAGTATTAGCATTACTATTATTGTGATTATTAGGGCTATCAGAGTAATACCCCTATGATTAGAGGTTAGAAGTGAGATGTTAGAGTTTGGATTTAAGTTAGCCCTTGGAGTATTTTTAGCATGTTCTTCGAAGTGCGGGTCGCCCAAGGGTGCGATCCCTACAGAGTTTGCAATGGTTTTGCTGTTTGTTATTTCTTTTCGAGCAGACACAAGGTCTGCCCCTACAACGTTTGCATCTGTTTTATTACATGCTTTTTGTTTTAACGTTTGTTTTTTCATTTGTTTCTTCTCTCCTTTTCTTATGTTTTCTCTTTTTATTTTATTTATGTACATTATAGATTATATGTTTTCTATTTGTCAATAACTCAAACATTTATTTTTTATTCATATATTTTATTGTTTACATATATTTTGTTTAAATACAAAAAAACGGGTCATACCCGTTTTTTTATAAAAATATAATTGCACATTGGGGACGTCCACAATGTGCATGAAATGTGAAAATCCCTCAGATACGAAATCTTCTTGTGACTCACTTTATTTGATATTCCATACATTATATGTGTAAGGTTTATCACTACGATTCGAATCATTTGCAATGTTAGCCACAGTCTTCTCACCCGACTTCGTTAACATGGTATTAGATGGCAGAGTTACGAGAATGCGTATGCCATAAGGAACGGCCCAGTTGTAGAAGACGGAACCATCTTCACTCGGGTATACATTACACACTGCGGAAAAAGTGGCGTGGTTGGCGGCTGACGCTAGCCAATAAAATGAATAGTTGTCAATTAGGTTTTCATATCTCGTTTTATAAATTTTTTGAAAAGTTCCTCTGGTAAAAGTGTCAGAGTTATTTATTCCCGTATATTTAGAATACCAATCATCTAAATCTTTCTTTGTTATTGGATTTGCTGAGTCGGCATGCTGAGTTCCATTTACATAGTTTTCCCAATTCCTCTTAGTATAACTTAAACTGCTAGCATAACTATTTTCATTTCCTGATAGAATATATTCACTTATATATCCACCTTTATTGTTATAGTCACTTTTATCAGGCACAAAAAAATCTTCAGGACATCCTGCTGATATTAAGATTATTGAATTTTCATCTATATCAAATAATCTCCACCCCGTTATTATTTCGCCATTCTTGTCTTTTATGTAATTATAATTATCATTTTTCGGTTTTGCACTTCCATTTCTACTGTCGCCAGCTGCAAATCCTCCAAATTGAAAGGCTTTGGTAGGAAGCTCTGTATTACTTTTGTTTGCTATAACTTCACTATCCTTCGTTCCTGTTTTTATACTGCTTATTTCATCTGCTGTCCATGTTCCCGCATCATAGTTTATAAAGTCCCCTATGTGTAATTTACCATCTGTTGTAAAATCTTCATCTTTTTTACTATTAATTGCTGAAAGTTTTTCTGCATTTGCGTCAAATAATTCTGATGCTGGTTTGTAGTCTGATTTTTTTATGTTTCCATTCCTATCTACATTGAATTCGTTTCCTGCTTTACTTGTATAATCCCCATTATTTCCTTCAAATCCATCTGGCAGATTTGCATCTAGTTCTTCAAAATTTACTTCTCCATTTTCTCCCATTGTTCCTAATGCTGCTGATGCTAA
>CANQVU010000028.1 GCA_947627415.1 uncultured Clostridia bacterium
CAAGAGCTTCTAGTGGAGTTTTTTCTTAAACTTACTTCGATTAATTTCTTATTCATTTGTAGGGATAAATTTGTTTTTAAATCCGTAGGGGTCGCACCCCTGGGCGACCCGCAGTTGTGTAATTTATTTGATAACCTTTTACACGATTTAGGGCAATTTCTTCGATGTATTCGGGTCGCCGCTCTCGGCGACCCCTACAACGTTTGCAATAGATTTAATCGTCTGAAAATTCAGGACAGTCCCAAAATTCCCAAAATTGGTGATTTTTAGGGACAGTCCCTAGGATTTTCCTCTCACAAACAACAATTTGCAAGAGAAAAGAAAATATGATATAATATTAACATAATATATTAGTATTCCTTCATAAATATGCAACATTGGGGAGACTTATATATTAAATAAAAATTAAATTTGGAGGAAAAACAAATGGCAGACAATGGTATTCTTGATGAGCTTAAAAAAGCAACAGAAACGGTACAGCGGATAGTAGAAATGGAGGGAAAAGAGAGAACTGAATATTTAGATGAAGTTGCAAAACAGTTTTTTGGGCTTCAGGAAACTGTTCATTCCATTATAAGTGAAGAAGGAATTATCCTTAAGAACTTTGAGTGGAAATGGATTAAGGAAGAAAGAATATGTTATTATAATACTGATCTCTTTTTCTCCCAAAAAGCTAAACTATTTGCAGATCAATATGGATTTTCATATGAAAAGGTTTTTAATCTTTTAGAGTTAAAAAATGAATCTAAATATTATTACACACGAGTCGATCGAACCATATCATATTATATGCTTGTACCAAAAGAATAACAAAAAAGAGCTACTGGACTTCCAGTGGCTCTTGCCATATATAAATTTAATTTAGTTCAATTAATTTTTCTACAATTTGTATTGCATTACTAGCAGCACCTTTTCTTATGTTATCTGCAACTACCCACATATTTATTCCATAAGGCACACTTTCGTCTCTTCTTATTCTTCCAACGTATACCTCATCGTGTCCATTTGCATTTTGTGCTAAAGGATATATATTTTTGCTTGGATCATCTTCTAAAATAATACCAGGACTATTATTTAATATTTCTTTTAATTCATCTAAATTAAAATCATTTTCAAATTCTACATTTATAGATTCACTATGTGAATTAAGTACAGGAACTCTAACAGTTGTTGCAGTAACCTTTAAATCAGGCTTTCCTAAAATTTTTCTAGTTTCATTAATCATTTTAATTTCTTCTTTTGTGTAACCATTTTCTTCAAATACATCTATATGAGGTAAACAGTTATTTATGATAGGGTAGGGGAATTTCTTAGGTGGGAAACCTTTAATGCCATTTTCTAAATCATCAACTCCAGCTTTACCCGCACCAGATACAGCTTGATATGTTGAATACACAATCCTTTTTATTGTATATTTATCATCTAATGGTTTTAGTGGAACAACAGCTTGAATTGTTGAACAATTAGGATTTGCAATTATACCATTATTCCATTTTATATCACAAGGATTGACTTCAGGCACTACTAAAGGGACCTTTTTATCCATTCTAAAAGCACTGCTATTATCAACAACTACGCAACCCTTTGATGCTGCAATAGGAGAATATTTCTTAGAAGTTTCTCCTCCTGCTGAGAAAATAGCAAAATCAAATCCTTCATCAAATGAATTTTCTGTAAGTTCACGAACAGTATATTCATTACCCATAAAAATTATTTTACTACCAGCTGATTTAGAAGAAGCAAAAAATGCATATTCAGATATAGGTAAATTTTTTTCTTCGAGAACTTTACGTGCAGTTCTACCAACTAAACCAGTTGCACCCACCAATGCTAGTTTATATTTTCTCATAAAAACCTCCATTCGAGTAATTTGAATTACTATAACAAATAATTTAAAAAACTTCTATTTACGTAGTAATTATATTCTATAAATTTAAAAAAAGAAACAAAAAAATAATAAATTTGCAAAAAAGAATAAAACGTGGTAAAATACTAAAACAATCATTTAAGGTCCCCTCAAAAATTGCAGCATGAGAGAACACTTAAAGATAAATATAATTAATTGGAGGGAAATAAATGGCAGCAGAAAAAGAAATCATCAGTAATAAGAAAGTTAATTTTGCTAGTTACAAAAAGGTAGAAGTAACTACAAAAAATTGCTTTTCTTTTGTACTTGATGAAGAAGCAAAAAGAATAGCTAAAGCTACTGGACAGCCTGAAGAACTAATAAAAGAGTTGATTAGAAGAGAAAATGATATTAAAAAATGGCATGGAATCTATAACTCTGATGATGGTTCAACAACATATAAATTTTGGACTATAGCTATTTAAAGCTGCAAAAAGCTACTGGTGCATACCGGTAGTTTTTTATTAAAAATTAAAAGATAATAAACATTGACAATTATATAAATAGTAAGTATAATATTTACAACATATTATCAAGAGTGGACGAGAGAACCGGCTTAATAACTCCACAGCAACCTGTTATATACAAGGTGCTAATACCGGCAAAGCAGAGTGCTTTGAATGATGATTTAAATAAAATCAAAATAGTAGCTTTGCAAAATGCAAAGTTTTTTTCGTATACAAAACATTTTGTCGAATCTTGAAACATAAAATAAAGGGAGATGATTAATTATGAAAAAATATTTTTTTACATCAGAAAGTGTAACAGAAGGACATCCAGATAAAGTTTGTGACTTGATATCAGACACGATATTAGATGAATGTTTAAAACAAGACAAATTTTCAAGAGTTGCTGTAGAAACATTTGCATCAAAGAATTTAATTGCTATTGCGGGACAACTTACAACAAATGCTAAAATTGATGTAGAACAATTAGCAAGAAATGTTCTAAAAGAAATAGGTTATGATAATGAAAATACAGATATAGATTATAGGACATGCAAAATAGAAACAAACATAACAAAACAAAGCCCAGATATTGCAATGGGAGTAGATGTAGGTGGAGCAGGAGACCAAGGTATAATGTTTGGATATGCATCAGATGAAACAGAAGAACTAATGCCTTTTGCAATAGCAATGGCACATAAACTTTCTAGAAGACTTACAGAAGTTAGAAAAAATAAAGAGATAGATTATTTAAGACCAGATGGAAAAGTGCAAGTTACAGTAGAATATGAAAATGATGTTCCAAAAAGAATAGATGCAATATTAATATCTAATCAACATTTAGAAAATGTAGATTTAGATGATATGAAAAAAGATATTACAGAAAAAGTAATATATAAAGTAATAGATAAAAAATATATAGATGAAAATACAAAAATATATATAAATCCAACAGGAAGATTTGTAATTGGAGGGCCACTTGGTGATACTGGTCTTACAGGAAGAAAAATAATTGTAGATACCTATGGTGGATATGCAAAACATGGTGGAGGAGCTTTTTCTGGAAAGGATGCGAGCAAAGTAGATAGAAGTGCTACATATATGCTACGACATATCGCCAAAGCTGTAGTTGCAAATGGACTAGCTAAAAAATGTGAATTACAAGTATCATATGCAATAGGAATGAAAGAGCCTTTATCAATATTCATTAATACATTTGCAACAAACACTATTCCTGAAGAAGAAATAATAAAAAAAATAAAGGAAAAATTTGATTTAACCCCAAATGGTATAATAGAATATTTAAAATTAAGAGAGCCAATATATACAAAAACAACAAACTATGGACATTTTGGAGATAAAGACTTACCATGGGAAAAAGTAGTAAAATTGTAATTTGTATAATTGTTTTTAAATTAATTTGATTAGTAAAATAGTTTAAATATAATTTTTGAAATAGGAGCTTCGAATCCAAAATTATTATGAAATAATAATTTTTGTGAAGAAGGACGTCTTGAAAAAATTATATTAAACTATTTTACAGTAATAAATGAAACAAACAACAATTTATATAACAATATTCGTAACAGTAAATAAATTAGCAACATATAATATCATAAAACAGGAGTGAATTATATGTTGGATTTTATTATAAATGCTGT
The DNA here is from genome assembly GCA_947627415.1 of uncultured Clostridia bacterium. Classification (GTDB taxonomy): domain Bacteria; phylum Bacillota; class Clostridia; order TANB77; family CAG-508; genus CAG-452. The sequence continues at coordinate 4,014 of CANQVU010000028.1, forward strand.
AATTTGGATACTTGCATTATATGGATTAATAGAAATTATAAAAACTATATATTATATATGTACATGTACTAATTTAGAATCTGATGGCATATATTTTATAATTGCAGTAAAAAATCAAGAAGAAAAAATAGAAGGATTTATGCGTTCAATTTTATTTAGAATATTATATGGAAAAGAAGACTGTGTAAAGAACGTAATAATAACTGATTTAGGATCAACTGACAAAACAAAAGAAATAGCTAAAAAACTTCAACAAGACTATAAATTTATAAATCTAATGGATTGGAAAACTTGTAAAGAATTAATAGATAATATGGATAAAAAATAATTTACATATAGCTTTATTTATGATATATAATTAGTATAGAACAAAGATAGGAGAAGTAAAACTTTGGAGATAAAGGGACAAATTTCTGAAATTATATATCAAAACGAAGTAAATAGTTATACAATAGCAGAATTTGAAACAGAAGAAGAGTTAACAACAATAGTAGGCTATCTACCTTTTATAAATAAGGGAGATAGCCTAAAATTAGTTGGAAATTTTGTAAATCATCCTGACTATGGAAAACAATTTAAAATACAAACATTTGAAAAAATAATGCCAGAGACTTTAGAAGCACTAGAAAAATACCTAGCTGGCGGAATAATAAAAGGAGTAGGACCTGCAACTGCAAAAAGAATAGTTGATAATTTTAAAGAAGAAACAATATCTGTTTTTAAGTTTGAACCGTATAAATTAGCAAATATTAAAGGAATAACAAAAGAAAGAGCAATAGAAATTGCAGATGAATTTAATGAAAAATGGGAACTATGGCAAATTGTAGGTTTTCTAGAAAGATTTCGGAATTGCAAGTCAGAATAGCAAAAAGGTATACGAAGCTTTAGGTAAAGAAGCAATAGAAAAAATAGAAGAAAATCCATATATATTAATAGATATTACATATGGAGTTGATTTTAAAAAGATAGACAAAATGGCAATGGATTTAGGAATATCAAAAAAAAATCCTAAGAGAATAGAAAGTGCTATAAAATATAGTTTAATTATTGCAAGCCATAATGGTAATTCTTGTGTAATATATGAAAATTTAGTTAAATTTGTATCAGATTTATTAGGAATAGACGAAGCCCAAATAGAAGAAGAAATAATAAATTTAAAGGCAACTTCAGATGTTTATTTAGAGGAAAGAGAAGAAAAGGAATGGATATATCTTAATAATTTCTATATTGCAGAGAAGAATATAGCAGATAAATTAATTGCATTAAATGAAACAAAAAATATAAAGAAAATAAAAAACTTTAAACTAGAGCTTGAAAAAGTAGAAAAAAAACAAGATATAATATTATCAGAAGAACAAATACAGGCAATAAAAGCAGTAAATGATAACAACGTATGTATAATTACAGGAGGACCTGGAACTGGTAAAACAACAATAATAAAAACAATAATAGATATTTATAAAACAAGAAAAATGAAAGTTGTACTATGTGCTCCTACAGGAAGAGCTGCAAAGAGAATGCAAGAACAATCTGGTGAAGAAGCAACAACAATTCATAGATTATTAGAAATAAGAAAGCAAGATGACCAAGAAGATTATTTATCGGTAGATTATCCAGTAGTTCCAATAGATGCAGATGTAGTAATAATAGATGAGATGTCTATGGTAGATATGTTCTTAATGAATCATATTTTAAAGGCAATATATTTAGGCACAAAATTGATATTAGTTGGGGATATAAATCAGCTTCCATCAGTAGGACCTGGTAATGTTTTACAAGACATCATAGAGGCTGATGTTATTACAACAATAGAACTAAATAAAATATTTAGACAAGCTGCTAAAAGTAAAATAATTACAAATGCACATAGGGTAAATAATGGTGAGAGTTTTATTGGAATAGAAGAATCAGAAGATAAACTTAATGACTTTTTCTATATAAATGAAATTACGCAAGAAAAAATACTTGAAGATGTAATATCACTTTGTTCTGGAAGACTTCAAAACTATGGAAATTATGACTTCTTTAAAAATATTCAAGTACTTACTCCAACAAAAAAAGGAATGCTTGGAACAAAAGAGTTAAATAAAGGACTTCAAAATGTGCTTAATCCAAAAATAGATTTAGAAAAACAGCATGGAGGACGAGTGTTTAGAATAGGCGATAGAGTAATGCAAGTAAAGAACAATTACGATATTTATTGGGAAAAAGAAGTAGAAGATAAAATAGAAGCGGGGACTGGAATCTTCAACGGGGAACTTGGCAGAATAAACTCAATTGATGAAGATGAGAAACAAATTGAAGTAATTTTTGATGACGAAAAAATAGCTTGGTACGATTTTACAAATCTTGATGAACTAGAACATAGCTACGCAATAACAATACATAAATCACAACGGAAGTGAATTTGATGTAGTAATACTTGCAATTCCTCAAAGCTCACCGATGCTACTTACAAGAAATTTACTATACACTGCACTAACTCGTGCAAAAGAGCTTTTAATAGTTATTAGCAACAAAAATATTATTGATTTTATGATTCAAAACACAGATACAAAAAAGAGAAACACGGGACTTAAGTATAAACTCAAAGAATAAAACCGAAAAAATGTTTTGGAAATTATTGACAATAAAATTCTTCTAAGATATAATCTTAGAAGAAAGTAAGGAGAAGCAGATATGTGGTTGCCACCAACAACACAGAATGGAGGTGGTGCTAATGATAGAAAATTATTTATTTACAATTTTATACATACTTTTTAATGCGTTAATCGCATTAACTATATTAGCAGTTGCCTTAATTGTAGCAATAACTATAATTTTGAGCAAACAACAATAAAGAACTAAAAAAGCACATTTCTGCTCTTGCCAGGGTAAAATGTACTTTTTTAAATTACAACGGCAACCACATGTTGTGGATCCTTATTTTCTAATATTATAAATCATAATTTTTGATATGTCAAATATTTACAGTAATAAAAGGAGTAATAAATGTTAGATTTAAGTAAAGATGTAAAGTTCATAAAAGGAGTAGGACCTACAAGGGCAAAACTTTTAAATACTTTAGGTATATTTACTTTAGAAGATTTAATAACATATTTTCCAAGAGATTATGAAGACAGAGGAAAGCCAAGACATATTGCAGAATTAGAAGATGGAGAAGAAGCTCTTATTGATGCTATATGTGTTTCCAAAATGATTGAAAAGAGAATAAGAAGAAACATGGTTATATACAAGCTATCTGTAAGAGACGAAACAGGATTATGCCAAATTACTTGGTTTAATCAAGGATACTTAAAAAATAGATTTAAACTTGGTCAAAGCTATAAATTTTATGGCAAAGTAAAAAAAAGAATTGGATTTATTGAAATGAATTCACCAGTATTTGATGATGAAAATACAAACAAAAATACTGGCAGAATAATTCCACTATATCCACTTACATATAATCTGTCACAAAATGTAATAAGACAAATTATAGAGAATGGACTAAAAGAAGTAAAAGAAGATTTAGAAGAAACTTTGCCAAATTATTTAATAGATGAATATAAATTAGATAATATTAATAAAGCAATTCACGATATACATTTTCCAAGAAATTTTGAAGAATACAATAAAGCTAAAAAAAGGTTAGTATTTGAAGAATTACTAATTATGCAACTTGCACTTCTTAATTTAAAAAATAAATATAGTACAGACAAAAAAGGAATAAAGTTTGATAAAAATGTTAAGATGCAAGATGTAATAGAGCATCTACCATTCAAACTTACAAAAGCACAAATAAAAGTATTAGAAGAAATAGATAATGATATGGAACAAGAAACTCCTATGAACAGACTCCTTCAAGGAGATGTTGGCTCACGGAAAAACAGCAGTATCGATAGTTGCAGCATACAAGGCAGTAAAATCAGGCTATCAAGTAGCTGTAATGGCACCTACTGCAATACTAAGCAAACAACATTTAAAAAATTTTGAAAGTATATTATCAAGATTTAATATAAGATGTGAGCTATTGGTAAGTGGAATTAGCAAAAAACAAAAAGAAGACATTTTGAAAAAACTGCAAAATGGTGAAATAGATATATTAATTGGTACACATAGCCTTTTAGAAGAAAATGTTATATTTAAAAATTTAGGACTTGCAGTAACTGATGAACAACATAGATTTGGAGTAAGACAAAGAGGAATAATTAATAATAAAGGTAAAAGCCCGGATGTATTAGTTATGACAGCAACTCCAATACCAAGAACACTTGCACTTATTCTTTATGGCGATTTGGATATTTCTATAATAGACGAGCTTCCACCAAACAGGAAAAAAATAGACACATTTGCAGTTACAAAAGGAATGGAAGAAAGAGTAAATAACTTTATAAAAAAACAATTAGATGAAGGAAGACAATGCTATATTGTTTGTCCATTAGTAGAAGAGTCAGAAGAAATAGATGCAAAATCTGTATTAGAATTATTTGAAAAATATAAAAAAATTTTTACTGGATATACTGTAGAATATTTGCACGGAAAACTAAAATCTAAAGAAAAAGATGAAATCATGGAAAAGTTTAAAGAGGGAAAAATTCAAGTTTTAATTTCAACTACAGTAATAGAAGTTGGAGTAGATGTTCCAAATAGTAATATAATGGTAATAGAAAATGCAGAAAGATTTGGACTTGCAACACTTCACCAATTAAGAGGAAGAGTAGGACGTGGAAGCTATAAATCTTATTGCATATTAAAATATCAAGGAAGTTCTGAGACTATAAGGCAAAGAATGAAAGTTATGACAGAAACTAATAATGGATTTATAATATCCGAAAAGGATTTAGAATTAAGAGGGTCTGGAGAATTTTTTGGAACAAGACAGCATCGGACTTCCGGAACTCAAAATTGCAAATCTATTTGAAGATATAGAAATGCTTAAATCTATTCAAAGTGTAGCAATCAAAATTATGGAGGATGATCCATATTTAGAAAAAGAGAAGAACATACAATTAAAAAAGCAAATTGAAAATAAATTTAAAGATAGAATTGAAATATAAAACAAGACTAGAATTTAATTCCAGCCCTGTCCATGCCTAAGATTTTTCTATATATACTTTACCATTTTGAATATATATCAGAAATAAATCTTTTTCAGAAGCATCTAAAATACTTAGAGCTTCCTTAGGTAAAGAAAATCGTCCCTTTCGATCTACTATCCGAAATGCAAATACTTTTTCATTATCTGAAAGATTTGAATTCAACAACAAAATTCTATTATTCTCATAGCAAAATGCTATTTTGCCATTGAAACTACTCCGAAAATCGAAAGGAATTGTTAATCTTCCTTGTTTATCGAGTTTAGGCATGTAAAATACCTCCTTAATATGAAGATAACATAATTATAGCATAAAAAATAAAAAAGCACAAATTTTAAGAAAGGAGATGATAAAATGAATAAAGTAAAAATAGGAAAGATATATAGACATTTTAAAGGAAACTATTATTATGTAGAAGATGTAGCATTAGATTCAGAAACAAAAGAAAGAATGGTTATATATAAACCAATATATGATAGGAATGATTCTAAAAACTGGGTAAGAAGAGAAGCAATGTTTTTGGAAGAAATAGATGCAAGTAGAAAAGACAACATAACAGGACAAAAATATAGATTTGAACTATGTGAGGATTTAGAAAAAGATTATACAAAATAAATTGCTGAAATTTGACACAAAAATGAAATATATTAGTAACATATCTGTTATTTACATAGAGTAATAATTAATCTATAATAAAATCATAATAATAAAATGTAAGGAGATACATATGAAAAAAACAAGTAAAATCTTATTAATATTTATAATTACATTATTTACTTTCTTGGGAATTAAAGTGTTTGCAGAAGATAGTAATTTATCACTTGAGAGTGTTAAAATAACAGCTCCAGAAGCGGGAATTTATGGAGTAGGTCAAGAAATAACTATAACTTTTCACTTTAATAAACCAATAAAAGGACAAATGCCTAAATATGCTATTTATTTTGGAGATGCACAATCAGAAAAAATTGAACTAGAAACAGAGAATTTAACTGATTTTTCAAGCGATGTAACATATAAATACAAAATAAAATCAGGAGATAATGGCGAACTTAAACCTGAAGGATTTGTTAATACATCTGAATGTCAAATACAAGATGAAAATGGTAAAACATATATGTTAACATCTCCATTTATGACTAGATTTGAAAATAAAATATTAGCAGATACTACAATTAAATGGACTGATTTTAATAATGCACAATTAAGCATATATACAGAAAACACTAACAGAAATGGTTTTCATATAAAATTGGATAATGCTACTTTAAGTGCTGATAATGATTATTATGTGCATTTATCACATTTAGCAGAAGAAAGTATTATTCTTAAAGATTCTAATGACGTATATAATAATTTTTATGATAATGGAACAAAGATGTGGCAAACAACACTTAATAGAACAGATAGTAAAGTATATTGTGATTCTGATATTCGTAATTTGTTTGCAGAAGCAGGAGATATTTATATTACTATATGCGAAATAGATAAAGAAACATATATACCTAAAATTGTTTTAAAATCTAAGAAAATAGAAAGACCTTCTTTTTTACCTATAACTCAAAGAATTACAGCATACTTCTTTAAAGATGAAACAAATACGTTTTGTTGGGAAATACATGGAGAAAATGAAAGAAAAGTAAATTATAAAATAGGAAAAGTTAATGATATAGAATTATTAAAATCTTTAAAAAATGGAGAAAGTTCAGCTTATCAAAAATTAATGGAATATGCAAAGAAATCCGAAGCAATAGCTACAGGTACTGTAAAATTAGGAACTGATAAAACAATAATGGATAAATTAAATTTAGTAGATGACGAATACTATTTTGTGTATTTGGAATTAGATACAGAAGAAGGAAAATATTATACAATAGAAGATGTATCATTATATCAAGCATTAGTTAATAAAGATTTAGGGATAAAAAATTTAGCATCAATTGTAGATAAAGATTTTAAATGGAATTTAGATGACGAAAAATTAAAAGAAGAAAAAGACACAACGATATCTAAAAATGAACTTCCTAATACAGGAATTACTATAATAACTGTATTAGCATTCCTTACTCTAATAACTATTTCATTAATAGCATTTAGAAAATATAAATCATATAAAGATATTAACTAAAAATAATTTATATAAAAAATGGCAAGTTTAATTGCCATTTTTTTTGTTATATATTGGAATAAATTATATTTTTTTTCAAACAATAATAAAAAGGAGTGAGATTTTTATGATTAATTTTAATACAGATATGGCTGATGAAAGAAGAGATATTTTTAAAAAAGCAAATAAACTAGACGAAATACCTGGAGTTGAAACAGAAACAATTGATGAAGGAGATAATATAAAAACAAATAGAGTAAAAATTACGGATAAACAAGGAGAAGAAGCCATAGGAAAGCCAATTGGCACATATATTACAATCGATATAAAAGATTTAAAAGTCGCAGAAGAAGCAGAAATTCAAAAAGCATCAGAGATAGTTACAAAAGAACTAAAAGAACTTATAGATAAGCACGTAGAAAGTAAGGGAGATATTTTAGTAGTAGGACTTGGAAATATATATGTAACACCAGATTCACTTCGGACCAAAAGTAGTTTCTGAAATAGACATTACAAGGCATTTAATCAAATATGCTCCACAATATTTAGATGAGAATGCAAGACCAGTAAGTGCAATTGCACCAGGTGTACTTGGTACTACTGGAATAGAAACAATGGAAGTAATTAGAGGAATTGTAGATAATATTAAACCAAAATTAATAATAGTAATAGATAGTTTAGCATCAAAAAGTATAGAAAGAATAAGTAGTACAGTACAATTATCAGATACGGGAATTGTTCCAGGAGCAGGAGTAGGAAATAAGAGAAATGAAATAAGTGTAAATACTGTTGGTGTTCCAGTAATTGCAATAGGAGTACCAATGGTTGTAGATGCAGCAACAATTGCAGCAGATAGTATAGATATATTTATTGAAAAATTACAAGATGAAGGAAATTCAAATGAGTATTTGAATAAACTAAAAGATGAAGATAAATATGGTATTATAAGGGATGCATTAATTCCAAAAGAATATAACTTAATAGTTACACCAAAAGAAATAGATGATTTAATAGAAAATATGAAAGACGTAGTAGCACGAGGAATAAACTTTTCATTATAATTTAATTCATATAATCAAAGAAATTCCATAAATTAATAACAAGTGAATAGGATAGAATAAATATAGTAAATACTTGGTATCTTTACCCTTTTTACCATTATATAAAGTAATGAATATAATAGGAATAATTGTACAGATAAATAAATATAAATACACATCATATAATCCATATTTAAAAATAGATATAATGTATTTAATTGCAGTGGCTAATATGAAAGATATTGATGCAAGTGAAATATTACTTTTGAAAATATAGAATAATAAAATAATTGCAACACCATAAAAGCCATAATCACAATGAGAAAATTCTGCAATTAATCCAATAGCAACGGATAAAATTATTGCAATAAATTTATATTTAAATTTATCATAAATATAAATACAAGCAAGTCCTAGTAGTAATGTAAAAAATATATTTAATTCAAAACTATTTGAAACCAATTTATAAAAAAGCATAAAAGGAATTTGAGAAATAAGTGCAAATATAAATAACCTTAAAAAATATTTTTTAAGATTTTTAGTATGTATATAACCTTCTGATAATTGAAAAGCGAATATAGGGAAAGCTATTCGACCAATATAATTAAATAATGAAAATTTGCCGAAGATTGCATATCCAATATGATCTATAAACATTGTTATAATTGCAATTATTTTCAAAACAAATGAACTCATAATAATCTCCATATATTATTTTAATTTATTATATATCATATTGAATAAAATATTGCAAATTGTAATCTGTTTTTGTGAGGGGAATTCTAGGGACTGTCCCTAAAAATCACCAATTTTGGGGATTTTTGGGACTGTCCTGAATTCTCCGAACATGAAACAAACAACAATTTATTTATGAATTTTTTCTAATCTATAAACTTTACAAATATTGCAATCATTACATAAATATACTCTATCATCAAACACTAACTTTAAAGTGTTAATAAATTCATCTTGTATCCCATCAACTAAATGAATGTATATTTTTTTTGGCAAGAGAGTAAGGAGTGTATTTAAAGTATAATCATTTGATGAAAAAGTAATATCTGATAGATATTTACTATTTAAGATACTATCATCTAAATGGATATTCTTTTTAAATTCATCAAGTAATATGGATTCTTGGTTATGATAAATTAGGTGTACAATATTTGTTCCATAATCTTTAGAATTAATATAACATTTTAATAAATCAATAAATTCTGTATACTCTCTATCAATTACAAATTTATTTACTGCCATATCAACTATATAATCAATTATTTTAATATAATCGTTAATTCTAAAATTTACAAATCCATCTAATATTGCAGATTTATTATTAGAAAAATATTCAACACAAGAAATTATTATGGAATCTTTTCGAATATAGCTTTCTGTAAGTTCTCCATTGTAAATATAGTTATTTACTATATCATATATTTTCCTTTGCTCAATATCACTAAAATAAAAATAATTAGAACTTATAATATGTTTAATTATATCTTTTTCATAGAATTCTATTATTGTAGAAGAAAGAATATCAGAAAATATATTATAAAATAAATCTAAATTTTTTCCTTTGTAATGTACAATGAAGTTATTATAAAATTTAAATTGTAACTTAGATATATATAAATCTTCTAATTCCACATCTTCAAATTTATTTAGTAGATGATCAACAATTCTGTTATTATTTGTTTTAATACAAAATGATTTAAGCACAAAAAATTCTCCTTCCCAATAATGTTAGTATCTACTAAAACTTATTAGATATACATATTTTATTCTTGGAAAAGAGAATATGAAACTTGTATCAATAATAAATCATATAATCTATATCTGGAAAAATTTTATCTTTTTTAGATATATCTTTTAAAAACTCTTCGTCTATTTTATCATTTTTTAATTGGTTATATAGAGTAGTAAATCGCCCAACATGGTCTTTAATCCTTTTTTTGGCATAATCGACCATAGTACCATTTGTGATGATAAATAACCAATCACTACTTTGAGCAAGAAGTAACTCTCGCACGCATTGATTGAGCGCTTTCTTTTTTAATCCTTTTGCATTAGGAAAGAGATGAGCGAGTTCACACATTTTATCACATGCAACATGAAGATGTCTATGAACATAATCATTAGTAGGATTAAGCCATACTTCACTATAACCATTTGCACCCCAACTTGATCTACAAGGAGATGAAATTTGCATACATGGGAATTTATCTATATATTCGCTAGGTGTTATCAATTTAAAATTGCAATCATCATAATAAATTTTTTTAAATAATATATATAACCAATAAGGGCCTTCATACCACCAATGCCCATAAAGTTCTGCATCATAAGGACATACTATAATTGGAGGAATATCCATAAAATTTTTTAGATCATTAATTTGATTTACTCTAGAATCCAAAAAATGACCTGCTTGTTTTTCAGCTGAATCTTTTGCCCATTGCAAATTATAATAATCTTTAAATTCAGTATTTCCTGTAATTCTGTGATATTTAATACCAGTATTCACACGTGCCCCATTTTTTGCTATATATGGCTTTATATATTCATAATCTGCATCATAACCAATATCACGATAAAATTCTCTATAATTAAAATCACCAGGATAACCGAGATATTGAACTCCAAACTTGTCTTGAACTTTCAATATCACGACCAAAACAAACTACACCTTCAGGCGAAACTATTGGAGCAAAAGTACCATAAATAGGGGTAGGGTCTGCATAAAGTATACCATGCGTCTCTGTTATAACATACTCTATGCCAAATTCTTTTAGATATTTATCTGCCTCTGGCACATAACCACATTCAGGAAGCCACATTCCGCGAGGTTTCCTTCCAAAATATTTCTCATATGTTTGAACACCAACTGCAATTTGGGCTTTAATAGCTTTTTCATTAACATATAAAATAGGAAAATATCCATGTGTTGCACCACATGTAATTATTTCTAAAACACCAATATCTTGAAAGTATTTAAAAGCATCAATTAAATTACAATTATATAAGTCTTTAAAAACGTATAAATCATTTGAATATTTATTTAAATAATAATGAGATAGTTCATTTAATTTTTTATCATTTGAAGTTCTTACAATTTCCTTTTTACAAAGTTCTATGTGCTTTTTTAAATATTTGATATATCGTCTTTGCAATAATTTGTTATCAAGCATAGAAAGAAGAGGAGGAGTAATAGACATAGTAAGTCTAAATTCAACTTTCTCTTCCTCTAATTTTTTAAAGTTTAATAATAATGGTATATACGTCTCAGAAATAGCTTCAAAAAGCCATTCTTCTTCCAAATAATCTTCGCTTTCTGGATGATGTATGAAAGGTAAATGTGCATGTAATATAAAACTTACATATCCTTGTTTAGTATTCATTATTTACTCCTTTTTATTTAAAAGTAGATGTAGGATTATCAATATTTAGTATTTCATTTTCTTTATATATTTTTTTATAAATATCATGTGTGTTATATATCTTTCCAAAATACTTAATAAATTTAAGGTTTGCAATATTTTTTGAAAATGTTTCATTAGTTTTTGTATTTCTAAAAAATGCAATATTTTGATTTTTTTCAAATAAAATATGACCATTTGGTGTCTCTATTTTATTTGAAGAGGTTATATATAAATAATTATTAGGAACTTCTACATAATTATTATCTTTTGGTTTTCTACCAAGTTCAACAGAATATTCACATTTTTCATCGTTTACATTAAAATACCAGCAATTAGCAAAATCATTTATATCAATTTCAAAAGAATAATTCATAGTTGTATTATGAATTATTAATACTGGCTTTGTTTTTTCAAAAAAGTCATCGCCAAATTGTTTAATATAATTATTTCTATCATTATCTGAAACATCCCAATAAACAAAAAGCATTTTTGGGGTTTGTGCAAGTATTTTAACAACAGTCTCATTGTATCTATATGGTAAATCGTAGTATTCTAAAATATCGATTGATTTTGATTGACTTTTATTAGGAGTTTTTTTATTAGATAAAACTTTTTTAGAAGCTGTATTTTTAGTCTTTTTAATTCTTGAAGATGATTTCTTAGTTGTAGATTTAGATATAGGTCTTGACTTAGTAGTAGCTATTGATTTAGAAGAATTCTTTTGAACTGAAATTTTATTTTTTTTGTCATTTGCTTCTTTTGTAGTTCTTGGCATTTAAGTTTTCCTCCTTAGTAAAATAAGATATATAATATAGTATATCAAAAAGTGAATAAATTCAATAGAAAAAATGTAAAATCTGTTTTTTTGTCTTATTACGATACAGATTTATTGAATTTTATGTAAATAGATGTTATAATATTAGCGAAAATTGGTTATTGTACTTGGAATAAACATACCAATTTTAATAAACTAAAGGAGGTAAGCTTTTGAATGGCTTGGAATGAAACTTTATATGATGCTATACACAATCTAGGAATGTTACGTAAAAAGTATATGCGGCTAAAAGAAGTAAAAGCTTCTATTCATAATGTGACATTTGACAATAATGTCACTATAGAAAAAATGAATGAAGTTGCTTATTTAGATGAGTTTCTTTATATTCAATATAGAGAAAAAACAGAATTTTTCAATTCAGTAATAGAATTACTCAACAAAGAAAAAGAAGTTACAGAATCTCAAATCAAGCAATTTGCAGAGTATAAAAGGAAAATTGTACTTAATCCTTTGGAGGTAGCTAAAGGTATAAAAGATCCTTTTATAATAGATGGCAAAGATTATTATTTTGCAGCATTATTTTTACTTGATGAGTCCCAATACGATGAAATATATCAACCTAATAAAGTCTCTGATGCAAAAAAGCAAGAATACATTAAAATGGTTTCTTTAATAAAAGAAGAATATTAATATCCTATTCCAAGTACACTAGGGCTCTGTTAATCAGAGCCTTTTGTAATATAAAATTAAAATGTATATATTTGAAAAAGAAAAATTATTTTTGCATTTTATAAAAATATTGTAAATATCTGTTTACTTTTATCATAATTTCTTATACAATGTAATTAATAATGTGAATTAAACTAATGAAAAAATTGAAAGGGGAAGTAGACTCATGAAAATACTTATGCTTACATGGGAATATCCACCAAGAATAGTCGGAGGAATTGCAAGAGTTGTAAATGATTTATCAAAAAGATTAATAAAAGACGGTCATGACGTATATGTAATTACATATAGAGAAGGAAACACTCCATATTATGAAAATGACAAAGGAGTACATGTATATAGAGTTGACAATTATATGATAAATCCTAATAATTTTATAGATTGGATAATGCAACTTAATTTTAATATGATAGCAAAAGCAAATGAACTAATAGCAAATGGAGAAAAATTTGATGTTATACATGCACATGATTGGCTTGTGGCATATGCAGCAAAAACATTAAAAAATTCATATAACTTGCCACTTGTTAGTACAATACATGCAACGGAAAGTGGACGCAACGGAGGAATTCATGATGAAGTACAAAGATATATAAACGATACTGAATGGATGCTTACATATGAATCTTCAGAGGTAATAGTAAATAGTAAATTTATGAAAAATGATTTACAAAAATTATTTGGACTTCCTTATGAAAAAATAAATGTTATAGCAAATGGAATAAATACTACTTCATATAGTGGAGTAGAAAAAGATTATAACTTTAGAAGACAATATGCTTCTGATAATGAAAAAATAATCTTATTTATGGGTAGACTAGTATATGAAAAAGGTGTTCAACATTTAATATCAGCAATGCCTAAAATATTAGATAACTATCATGATGTTAAACTAGTAATAGCAGGAAAAGGCGGAATGCTAGATGAACTAAAGTCACAAGTGGAAGCAATGGGACTTAGTCAAAAAGTATATTTTACAGGGTACTTAAATGCAAAACAAGTAGCTAAAATGTATAAATGTGCAGATATATCAGTATTCCCAAGTACATATGAACCATTTGGAATAGTAGCATTAGAAGCTATGCTCGCAGGTGTTCCAACAGTAGTATCAGATGTAGGAGGACTAAATGAAATAGTAGAACATGGTGTAGATGGAATGAAATTTTATGCAGGAAATTCTAATTCACTTGCGGACTCAATATTAGCACTTTTATTTGATCATCAGCTATGTGATAACATTGTGAAAAAAGCGAAAACGAAAGTAAAGAATGAGTATAACTGGACAAAAATAGCTCAAGATACACATTTTATATATCAAAAGGCAATATGCCAAACAATGGCAGAACGTCAAGCAAATCAAATAGCTCAAGAAAAAGCAAGAAAGTCAAAGAAAATAAAAAATGTAGAAACACAGATAAATAATTTAATTCCATTTAATAAGAAACGTCAAGCTTATGCTTAGGAAAACAAATAAAAAGGAGAAGATAGTATGTACGTATATGATGAAGCTAACAATTTAGCAAAAGCAATACAAGAGAGTAAAGAATATAAAGAATATAAAAAAGCAAAAGAAGAAATAGAAGCAATTCCTGAAATGAAGACAAAAATAGAAGAATTTGAAAAAATAAGATATGATGTGCAGGTTATGTCATTTCAAGGCAAAAATGAAGATACAGAAAAAATGAAAAAATTACAAGAAATGTATGATATACTTATGAAAGAACCAAAAATAAAGGAGTATTTTGATATAGAAGTTAGATTTAATATAATGCTTGCAGATGTAAATAAAATAATAAGCGAATCTGTAAAAGATTTAATATAATGGAATATTGTGGGGCGATAATCACTGCGCCCCATTTGTGTATGAGAGGTAGTATATGGAAGAGATTGTTTATATTATTCTTTTAATTTTAGCAATAATTTTGTTTAAATTTGTATTTAAAATAAATTTAAAAAAGACAAAGGAATTAACCCAAAATAAAGAATTAGAAAAAATAACTGATAAATTTCCAGAGAATGTAGAAGTTGCAAAAGAAATGCTTGATATGCTTGGAAACAAAGGCGTAAAAATAGAGGAAGCAAAAGATACTGGAACGAGCTTATACATAGCAATTACAAATAAAATTTCAATTGCAGATATGAAAAATAATTATGCAAGACTTCAAACAATAGCTCACGAATGCTTACATTCTTGCCAAGATAGAACTCTGCTTTTGTTTAACTTTATATTTTCTAATATAAATATGATATATTTTTTAGTAATTACAATATTAACTTTATTTAAAGTAGTAAACAATCAAATTTTACAAATAGCAATATTAATGCTATTTACTTTAGTTCAATTTGCTGTAAGAAGCTTTTTAGAAATAGATGCAATGACAAGAGCAAAATTCTTGGCAAAAGAATATATGGAAAAAAAGAAATTATGTACAGAGGAAGAAAAGGAAGCATTACTTGCAGAATATGATAAAATAAATAAAGTAGGTATTCCATTTACAATAGATAATTTATTAACAAATGGATTAATTAGAGTTTTAATCTATACAATAATTGCAGTAATTGTATAGGTTTATTAATATAAAAAAAGAAGGATTAACTTTATGATAGAATATATAAAAATAGGAAAAAAGCAGAGAGAAGAAGTAGAACAATTAGCAGAAAAAGTTATAAATGGATTAGAGCGTAAAGAATTTTTTATACCAATTACAAATAATGAATATGATGATATGTTTAATGATAGTAAAAGCATAATATATGGAGCCTATGATGATGGAAAACTAATAGGAATTGCAAGGATGAGTTTAGAGCAATTAAAAAATGACCATATAAAAAAAGAACTTAATTTAGAAAACAATAAAGTAACAAGATTTGGAAAGTATATGGTATTAAGCGAATATAGAAACCAAGGAATAATGAAACATCTACAAGCAAAATTAATAGAAGAGTCCAAAAAATTAAATTATGAATATGTAATCATTTTAGCTCATCCAGAGAATATACAGTCTAATAGTGCTATTAAGAATATGGGAGCTGAATTAATAGAAACAACTATATATAAAGAATATTTAAGAAATGTTTGGCTATTGAAATTATAGTAATAAGAATATGGATAAATATTGTAGACTAACTATATGAATGTCAATAGAAAAATAGAAAAAAATTAAAATTTTTTAGTACATTGAAAAATGCATGACA